>NZ_JANYEK010000048.1 GCF_025363195.1 Sphingomonas sp. | reverse complement strand
TTGGTGACGGTGTAGCCGATTCGCATCGCGGGCGAACCGTCCTGCCGGTCGCGCACCAGCAGGACGAAGCCCGGCATCGGTGCGCGTTTACCGGCATTCGCCGCGAGGAAATCGCGGCGAATCGCTAAGGTCGTTAGGCCGACAGCTTCTTGCGGCCGCGGTTGCGGCGTGCACGCAGGATGTTGCGGCCGCCCGGAGTCGCCGAGCGCGTGCGGAAGCCGTGGCGGCGTGCGCGCACCAGATTGCTCGGTTGAAAGGTCCGCTTCATCGGTCATTCCCTAGAATTCTTACCCTGAGGGGTATTCTCAATAAATAAGGCCGCCACGCGGACGGCCTTGATCGCGGTGCCATTAGGCAAGAGCGGCGCGAAAGTCAATTCTCGGCCCCCTCAAGTCCTGGCACCTGTTTTGGCGTCCGTTGCAGCGCTTTATCGCGTGCGTGGCGCCGCAATGCGCTGCCCCGGCGCATCATGCGATCTAGAAAGTCGCCGATCCGCGGAAACCGCCGCTTTAGCCGCACCCAGCGCAGACGTGCCCAATGCGAATTGCGCAGGATCAGCACCATGCCACCAGCGAAGACGAGCGTTCCGGCGGGACCGGGCAGTGGTGCGACGATCGGTGCCGAAACGAGCAGCAGAATGCCGCCGGTCAACTGGGCATAACGACTGGCCGGATGTCGGCGCGGGCGGGCGGTGGATGCGATCACGAGCGGGCATGTGGGGCGAGTGTCTTGTTTGTACAAGACAGTGTGCCGGTTTCGACGGCGCCCTAAATATCGTGAACAGTCTTACTATATCCTATACAGGATATAACGCTATGATGCTTTTTTTCGGGGGGGCTTCACGCGGATGGTCGCGATCGTATCGACTGTCGCGTATCTCGGCCTGGAGGCGCGAGGCGTCGAGGTGCAGGTGTCACTGGCGCCCGGACTGCCCAATTTCATCGTCGTGGGGCTGGCCGACAAGGCGGTGGCGGAAAGCCGCGAGCGGGTGCGCGGGGCGATTGCGGCGATGGGGCTGGCGCTGCCGCCCAAGCGCATCTCGGTCAATCTGTCACCGGCCGATCTGCCCAAGGAAGGATCGCATTACGATCTGCCGATCGCGCTGGCGTTGCTTGGCGCGATGGGGGTGATCGATGCCGATACGCTGAGCGGCTATGTCGCGGTCGGTGAACTCGGGCTGGACGCGCGGATCGCGCCGTCGGCGGGAGTTTTACTGGCGGCGCTGCATGCATCGGCCGAGGGCAAGGGGTTGATCTGTCCGGCGGCGCAAGGGTCGGAGGCGGCCTGGGCTGGGTCGGTCGAAGTGGTCGCCGCGCCGGATCTGCTGTCGCTGCTCAACCATTTCAAGGGTCATGGCCTGCTCTCCGCGCCGCAGCCGGGTGATGCCGAGGAGGCGTTCAACGGCCCCGACCTGCGACAGGTAAAGGGGCAGGAGACGGCCAAGCGCGCGCTGGAGATTGCGGCGGCGGGTGGACACAATCTTTTGATGGTCGGGCCGCCGGGCGCGGGCAAGTCGCTGATGGCGGCGTGCCTGCCCGGCATCCTGCCGCCGCTGGATGCTGCCGATGCGCTGGAGGTGTCGATGGTGGCGAGTGTCGCGGGCAGCCTGCAAAACGGGCGGCTGACGCGGACGCGGCCATACCGTGCGCCGCACCATTCGGCGTCGATGGCGGCGTTGGTCGGCGGTGGGCTGAAAGTGAAACCGGGCGAGGTCAGCCTCGCGCATCTCGGCGTCTTGTTCCTCGACGAGCTGCCCGAATTCCAGCGCGCGGTGCTCGATTCGCTGCGTCAGCCGCTGGAGACGGGGACGGTGAGCGTGGCGCGGGCCAATGCGCACGTCATCTTCCCGGCGCGCGTACAGTTGATCGCGGCGATGAACCCGTGCCGATGCGGGCATCTCGGCGATGCAGCTTTGGCCTGTTCGCGCGCGCAGAAATGCGCGGCGGATTATCAGGCGAAGGTATCGGGGCCGTTGCTCGACCGGATCGACCTGCATGTCGAGGTGCAGGCGGTGAGTGCCGCCGATCTCGTCTTGCCGCCGCCTGCGGAAGGATCGGCGGAGGTGCGGGCGCGAGTAATGGCGGCGCGGGATGTGCAGACGGCGCGTTATGCCGATCATCCGGTGCGCACGAATGCCGAGATCGACGGTATTTTGCTGGAGAAGGTGGCGACGCCGGACGAGCCGGGTCGCAAGCTGCTCGCGCAGGCAAGCGAGGCGATGCGACTATCGGCGCGGGGCTATACCCGCATCCTGCGCGTGGCACGGACGATCGCCGATCTGGCGGGCAGCGAGGCGATCGGGCGGGTCCATGTGGCGGAGGCACTGAGCTATCGACGGCAGGCACCGCGGAGTTAGAGCAGCCGCCGCCTTTCCAACCCAAGCAGCAATTCCTTCGCGTCCAACCCGCCCGCAAACCCCGTCAGGCTGCCGTTCGAACCGATCACGCGGTGGCAGGGGGCGATGATCGAAATCGGGTTCTTGCCGTTGGCCGCACCGACCGCACGATACGCAGTGGGGCGACCGATCTGGCGTGCGATCTCGCCATAACTGCGCGTCTCGCCGAACGGGATGGTCAGCAAGGCGGCCCATACGCTCTTCTGGAAGTCGGTGCCGTGGAACTCGAGCGGTACGGTGAATTCGGTCAACTGCCCGGCGAAATAGGCGGTGATCTGGCGTTGGGCTTCGACGAGGATCGGGTTGCCCTCGTCCTCGGTCATCGCGCCGAGGTGGACGCGGTCCGGAGAATCGTTCTCCCACAGAATCGCCGACAGGCCGCGTTCGCTGGCGACCAGTTTCAGGTCGCCGACCGGGGAGGGCATCGTCTTATAGGTATAGGTCATGGTTTCGATCCTTTACCCTTTGCACGTGGGCGATTGCAGGGCGCGACGCATTCCGATTCCTGTGATCAAAGCGGGCGGGTGGCCCAATGGTCGAACGTGATTTGCTGAACACTGCGGACAAAGGCCACCGCCTGCGTGCCGGACCACGGCCCTGCATAGCTATGCTGGGACCGGTGCAGCCCGACCCACCAGCCTTGCCCCGGCAGGCGATCGGATTCGCGGACCACCAGCACGGCCAGTTCGGGTTCGTCGTTGATCGCGGCGGCCGTATCGATTGCGTCCAATGTTATGCACAACGCGCGCATCTTGGGCCGGGTGAACCGATGGCCGAGCAGTTGAAGAATTTCCGAATAGCTCATCGCGCGCCGGTCGCGTGCGGCTGCGATCAGCAGGGCGCGGACATGGTCCATGTCGGAAACGGGGATGGGATCGTCCATCCCCGCATCATTCCCGGTGGCGGGTCAGCCGGCAACCCCATCGCGAAAGCGGCTGGCCTGCCGCAAAAGGGGCTGGACGCCATGCGACCAGATATGCCATCTGCCCGCTCGCGATTACGGGGGCGGCAACGTCCGATCCGTCCTGGCCGATGCGGGCGTGGTGGAACTGGTAGACGCGCCGGACTCAAAATCCGGTTCCGAAAGGAGTGTCGGTTCGATTCCGACCGCCCGCACCAATTTTTTATCGGTTGAACCGCCGTGTTCAGCGCGGCAGCGCGATGATCGCGTTCAATCCGCCGCCGGGGCGGTTCTCCAGCATGATCCGGCCCCCGGCATCGCCGACGATCGCCCGTGCCAGTGCCAGCCCCAGGCCGATCCCGCCGGTATCGCGATTGCGGGAGGTCTCCAGTCGGGTGAAAGGATCGAACACGTCGTTCAGGCGCTCCTCGGGGATTCCTGGCCCGATATCCGCGACGACGATGTCGATCTGGCCCGGGGTGGCCGCGATGGTGACTTCGGCGGATGTGCCGTATTTTACGGCGTTCTCGATCAGGTTGCGCACTGCACGGCGCATCAGTGAGGGGCGGAGGCGCATCCTGAGGCGCGGTGTGTCCTCGTCGAACGTTACCTCGGCCCCCAGATCGCGGAAATCCTCGACCACCGCATCGACCAATGCCGCCAGATCGACATCGGTGAGCGGTTCGCTGGGGCGCCCAAGGCGGGCGAGGCTGAGAATGTCGTCGAGCGTGCGATCCATTTCCATGATCGTGTCGGCCATCTTGTTCCGATCGGCGTCGTCCTCGACCGATTCGATCCGGACGCGAAGCGCCGCAAGCGGCGTGCGCAAATCATGACCGATCGCGCCCAGCATCCGATCCTTCTCGTCGAGCATCGCGGTGACGCGCAACCGGAGCGCGTTGAACGCGCTGACCACGTCGCGCAGATCCTGCGGCCCGCCCTCGGCGATCGGTGTATCGACCTGGCCGGGGGTGAAGCTGCGCGCGGCGAGCGCGAGGCTGCGCAAGGGGCGGGAGATGCGGCGACCGATCCATAGCACCGGCAGCAGCACGATACCGTAGAGGATCAGCGTCTGCGCGATGGTGCGCCAGATCATTTCCATGTCGGCGCGCGGCCAGGGCGATGTGAGCACCAGCCAGTTGCCTCCGGGCTGCTCGACTGCGATGAGTAATTCGCCGCCGCGCCGGATCATGCGCTGGGCCAGACGGGGATTGAGCCCCTTTAGACGCGGGCTGTCGGCGCGGATGTCGCGCACGCCGGTTTCGATCCGGCCGACTTTCAGGCCCGCTTCACCCAAGGCCTCGCGCACGCCCTGTTCGATCTCCGCGTGATGTTCGGCATTAGGCCGGATCGGCGATGCGGGCAGCACGCGCACGCGACCTCCGCCCCGTTCGACCACGCCGCCAGCACTGACCCGCTCCACCGCGTCGACGATGCGCGCGACGGCGGGACCAGTGGCCTGTTCGTAACGAAAATTCTTCCGTTCCTGCAGCAGCAGCATGAAGTTGATCGCCTGCGCAACGAACAAGGCGATGGCGATGATGAGCGCCATCTGGCCTGCAAGGCTGCGCGGCCACAAGCGGACATGCTTCACGCGCCAATCACAATCTTGTGACTTCCGACGCCAGCGTATAGCCGCCGCCCCACACCGTTTTGATGAGGTCGGGATTCTTCGGATCGGCCTCGATCTTGCGGCGCAGGCGGCTGACCTGATTGTCGATCGCACGGTCGAACGCGGCGGCCTCGCGACCTTGCGTCAGGTCGAGCAACTGGTCGCGGGTCAAAACCTGACGTGGGCGCGTCACGAGCGCCTGCAGCAGATTATACTCGCCGGTCGACAGCGGCACCGACACGCCCTCGCGGTCGACCAAAGCGCGCTCGCCGGATTTCAGCACCCATCCAGCAAAGGCGAACGATCCGCTGTCCGGCGCGTGCTGGCGCGAGCCACCGGCGGCGGCGCGGCGCAGGATGACCTTGATCCGGGCGGACAGTTCGCGTGGGGAGAAGGGTTTTACGACATAATCGTCGGCGCCCATCTCCAGCCCGACGATACGGTCGGTCTCCTCACTGCGTGCGGTGAGCAGGATGACCGGGATTTCGCCGGTTTCGCGGATGTGCCGCGTGAGGCTCAGGCCATCCTCGCCCGGCATCATGATGTCGAGCACGACGAGGTCGATCGAATAGGCGGCAAGGCGAGTGCGCGCCGTCTCGGCATCGCCCGCCTGGGTCACGCGGAACCCCTGCTTGCCGAGATAGGTGGCGAGCGGCTCGCGGATAGAGCGCTCGTCATCGACCAGCAGCAGATGTGGCAACTCTCCCATCGGTTCGGGGCTTAGCATGATAATCCCTGTGCGAAAGAAGGCTGGGACAGGAAAGGCCAGGCTCGGACGCTGCCAAAAGGGCAGGCCCCCCCGGCAGCCCGGTCAGCGAGATGCGGGCCGCAGAACTATTGTCCCGTGACGGCCGGGGGCGTGGCACCGGGGCCGCCCATGCCCCTGATGTGGTGCGGGCGGCCGGCGGCAAGTTCGGTCGCATCGACGAACCCATCCTTATTGGTGTCGAGCTTGGCGAAACGCTTGTCGGCCTCGGCACGCATCTCGTCCCGGGTGATCTTGCCGTCATGATTGGTGTCGAGCCTGGCGAGCATCTTGCCGTGATGGCCACCGTTCATGGCGTGTGGGCCATCGGGAGCGGCAGGGGGCGGGGGCACCGCGCCGTCCGGGCCTTCGCCGCCGCCGGGACGCCTGCTGCCCATCCGGTCCAGCATCGCCTGACGCTCGGTCGCGTCGAGCTTGCCGTCCTTGTTGGTGTCGAGCCTGTCGAACATCGCAGCCGCGCGGGCCATTGCGGCGGCGCGCGTGATTGGCCGGGCATTGGGCCGGACCTTGCCGTCGCGACCCGTCAGTTCGTCGCCGGAGATCGTTCCGTCCTTGTTGGTGTCGCGCGCATCGAAACGTGCGCCGGCGCGGGCGAGGAATTCGGGGCGGGTGACCTCACCATTAGCGTCGGGCTGCATCATGCGGCCACCTTTCTCGGCGGGCGCGGCAGTATGTCCGGCGATGGCGACACCACCCATTGCAGTGCTGGCGAGGGCGGCGGCGAGAATGAGTATCTTCATGGCCCTGGAATTCCTTGTTCACGAAACGACGCAGCCGATCCGCGTCCTGAACAGGGTAATGCACCAAGCCTGTCGCGGCCATGTGTCAGGGGCGGGGAAAACTGTCGCAACTTGTCGCAGAGGTTTCGTCTCCGCTCACACCTTTAATTCGGCTCACGCTCAAATGTCGCGGTGCTTCAGCCGAAGATCGCGACGCTCTGCATGCCCTCGGCGATTTTCACCCCGTCGGCATTCCAAATTGCCATTGTCTGACTGGAAGACCCGTTCCGCGCGAATTGCGATTCGGCGGCGAGCAGCCACCAGCCATCGGTCGTGGCGGGGGTGGGCGTAAGCAGGTTGACCAGCCAAGTCAGCGAGGAAAGCGGCACGAATTCCTTGCCGAACAGCTTGAACGCGGCGGGCGGCAAGGCGTCGCCGATCGCTATGATCTCGACCATCGGATGGAGTGGCGAGCGGTCACGCAGGCGCGCCCAGCGCAACCACGTCGCGGCGCCTGGTTCATTTTTGTAATCGAAGAATTCGAAATTGCCGGTGAAGAATTCGGGTGGGCCGACATACAGCTTCGTGCCGGGCGCAGGCGGCGTCTGCGCTGCGGGCGAGGCGGTGTCCAAGTCGACGCGGGAGTCCTGATTGGCCATGAAGACGAAGGTCGCGCGGTAGCCGAGGCCCGCTTCGGATGTGATGTCGGACTGGATGAAGGCCGCGTTGCGCCCGCGGCGCAGCTTCGTTGCGGTGACGGTGACCTCGCCCGCCAATGGTCCGATGAACGACACCTGCGCCGACCGCAGCGGCGGCAGATCCGGCTCGCAGGCCTGCGCGGCGTGGAGCGCCAATGCGCTGGACAAGCCGCCATAGGCGGTGCGCCCCTGCAGCCAGTTCGAAGGAATGCTGGCGGCGAAGCCGGTGTCGGTCGGCGTTGCGGCAGCAAGGATATCGACCAGCGACGTCATGCCGCGACGCCCACGAGCCGGTCGCGCAATTCGCGCTTTAGCACCTTGCCGATCGCGCTCCTCGGCAGTTCGTCGATCGCGTGGAGTTCCGACAGGCGCTGCGTCTTGCCGAGCTGCGCGTTGGTCCATTGGCGGATCTCTTCCGCGCTGGAATTCTCGCCGGTGTGCTGCACGTAGAAGCCGACCGGGGTTTCGCCCCACGCCTCGCTCGCCACACCGATGACGCTGCAATCGGCCACCGCCGGATGCTGGCGCAGAACGGCCTCCAGATCGGTCGGGTAGATGTTGAATCCGCCCGAGATGATCAGATCCTTCTTGCGGTCGAGCAGGATCAGGAAGCCGTCTTCATCGAAGCGCCCGACATCGCCGTGACGGATATAGCGATTGCCGTCCGCGTCGTGCCATTCGGCGGATGCGGTGGCCTCGGCGCGGCCGTGATAGCCAGTCATCATCGTCGGGGACCGGCCGACCACCTCGCCCATCTCGCCCGGCGCGACCTCGTTGTCATTTTCGTCGATCAGGCGGATTTCGTGACCGGGCAGCGGCTGGCCGACGGTGTGCAATTTGTCGGGATGCGCGGTGGCGTTGAGGCCGGTCGATGCCCCGCCCTCGGTCATGCCATAATATTCCAGCAGCATGCCGGGCCAGCGCGCCAGCACATCGGCCTTCAACGCGGGCGCGAAGGGGGCGCTGGTACTGGTCTTGAGACGGAAGCTGGTGAGATCGAAGCCGTCGAAATCGGGCAGGGCCATGATGCGCTGATATTGCACCGGCACGAGCATCGTGTGGGTCGCGCGATGGCGCTCGGCCAATTGGCAGTAACCGCGCGCGTCGAACTTCTTCATCAGCACGACGGTGCCGCCCCAGCCCAGGGTCGGCAGGAAACTGACGAGCGTGGTGTTTGAATAGAGCGGCGTCGCGATCATCGTCACCGCCTGGTCGAACCCGGCGGCGGCGTTGCGGGCGATGTGCGCCCAACGCATCGCGTGGCTCTGCACGATGCCCTTGGGCGTGCCGGTGGTGCCACTGGAATAGATGATGTTGAAGCCGTCTTCCGGCGGGATCGTCACCGGAGCGGGCCGTGCGCCTTCCGGGGCGAGCCAGGTGGCGAGCGACTTCAGGTGGACAAGCTTGCCGGGCACGTGCTGCCCGGCGAGCGTGGTCGCGGCGTCGCCATCGATGAAGGTGATCGGCGCGCCGCAATCGGTGATCATCGCCACGAGGGCCTCGCCGGTCGAAGACGGAGCGAGCGGAGTCGCGACGCAGCCGGCGCGCAGTGCGCCAAGGAACACGGCGGCATTCTCGATGCTGGCGGAGGCGACGATCGCGACCGATGCGCCCTGTTGTACGCCGTCGCGCTGCAAGGCGGCGGCGATGCGGTCCGTCAATGCGTCGAGCCCCGCATAATCGAGTTCTCCCCCGGCCTCGGCGAGCGCGATCTTGTCGCCCTGATCGCGGGCATGGGCGCGGATCAGATCGGGGAGGGTGGCGAATTCGCCGGCCAGCATCTCGGCGGCGGTATGGGTGGAAGGCGGGGCGTGGTCGCGCGGTTCGGTGCTCATAGGTCGAGTTCGCTAGGCCAGCGTCCGGCGAAATGCCATACGCGATGTTCGAAAAACAGAATCGTGGAGGATGAGGGCATGATGCAGGACGCAGTCGCGATCGTTACCGGAGGCGGCACCGGGATTGGCGCCTCGGTGGTGCGCAAGCTTGCCGCGCAGGGTGTGCGCTGCGTGATCAACTATGCCTCGAGCCGGGGCGAGGCGGAGGCATTGGCGGCGGAGGTCGGCAATGGGGCGATCGCGGTGCAGGCCGATGTCGTCGACGATGCGGCGTGCCGCGCCTTGGCGGCGGCGGCGGTGGATGCGTTCGGGCGGATCGATTTTCTGGTCAACAATGCCGGGCGGACCAAATTCGCCAATCACGAAGATCTGGAGGCGCTGACGGCGGAAGATTTCGTCGATATCTACCGGCTCAATACGATCGCACCGTTCCAGATGATCCGGGCGTGCGCGCCGGTGATGAAGGCCGGGTTCGAACGAGGCGACGGGCCCGGCGCGGTAGTCAACGTCGCGTCGGTGGCGGGCATGTTCGGCAACGGATCGTCGGTGGCCTATGCTGCGTCGAAGGGCGCGCTGGTGACGATGACCAAAAGCCTCGCCCGCGCGCTTTCCCCCGCGATTCGGGTCAACGCGGTCGCGCCGGGCTATGTCGGCACCGGCTGGTTCGAGAAACGGCTGGGCGAGGAAGGCTTCGCCGCGCTCAACGCCTCGATCGCCAGCAAGACGCCCTTGGGCATCGCCGCCGGACCGGACGACATTTCCGGACCGATCGTGATGCTGCTCGGCCCCGACGCCCGCGCGATCAGCGGCGAGACGATGCTGATCGATGCGGGCGCGCATCTCGATGTGGGGCTGTCGCGGCGGGCGGGACGGGAGATGTGAGGGTGATCCAAGGAATACAATCATTTCCGTGTCCTACCGTATTGACTCATGAAATCCGCTGATTGAGATGTGTTGCTGGGGAACTACACTACACCCTGGGGGGATTTTTATTTATGCGTTCACTTTTCGCGACCGTCATTCTTGCGTCTGCCGTTTCCGGCACCGCCTTTGCACAGGTTGCCATCCCGGCCCCCGCGGTTAAGCCAGTTGTTGCCGCCGCTGTTCCGCAGACCATCCCTGCCAACGGCGTAGTTTTGCAGCCGGTTGCAGGGGAAAGTATCCTACGGGTTGGAACGCCGGTGCCGCTGAGAATCAGCGAAGAACTGACGACCAAGGGCAAGAAACTCTCGGTAGGGCAGCGGTTCAATATGGAAGTTGCGGAAAACATCGTCGTCAACGGCTCCGTTGTAGTGCCAGCAGGATCGCCCGCCGTCGGGGAGATTACGGACGTTCGCAACAAAGGTATGTGGGGCAAGTCGGGCCATCTGGGCGCGAGGATTCTGTATCTGACGGCCAACGGGCGACAAATCCGTCTGTCTGGAGCCTTTGACAACAAAGGCACGGCAGGCGGTATCGGTGCGACGGCCGTGTCAGCGGTCGTGTTCTTGCCGGCCGGCTTCTTTATGACCGGCACAAGCGCGAAGATCGCTCTCGGCGCGCCGGTCAAGGGGTTCATCGACGAAAACGTTCCGTTTGTCGTCAATATGGCTGCGGTGAAGCCAGTCGTCGTGGCCGCACCAGCGGCCAGCGTTCCGGTCGCTGGTGCGATCGTGCCCGCTGCGGCTGCGGTCAAGAAATGAAATAATAGGGGACGTCATTTTGGCGTCCCCGCTAAAATTCAGCCCCCGTCTTCGCGGTCTGGCCGAACAGGACTTTCCTGTGCTTATGGGTCATTGGCGTCGCGGCGGGCTGGATCGCCGCCCCCTTGGCATAGGGTGCCCCAGTGACGGGTGTTCCTTCACGCAACGCTATCCGCTGGCGCGTCGGCCGATGCCGCCTTTTCCGGCACCTGTCCGAGCACTTTCCAGACGATGATGCCGCTTGCCGCCAGTCCGAGCAGCCCGGCGAGGACGAAGGCCGCACCGGGGAAGTCGTGGTCGATCCCCGTCGCCAGTGCCTGCGTCAAGGCGAAGGGGCCGAGGATCGCGGCGACGCTGCCCATGCTGCCTATCCCGCCCTGTAACTGCCCCTGTCGGCTCGCATCGACCATGCGCGACAACAGGCCCTGCACCGCCGGCATGGCGAGACCTGAAAAGGCGCTGACGATGAACAGCGGAATGATCTGCCACCACGCGGTAACGAAGGCATAACCGAGGAAGGAGAGCGATCCCGTCAGCAGCCCGATCAACAATGCGCGGCGTTCGCCGATACGCGCCATGATCCTGCCGACCAGCCCGCCCTGCACGATCACGCCGAGCACGCCGACCAGGGTTAGGCTCCAGCCGATCGCCTTCGCATCGAAACCCAGACGCGCCGTCGCCCAGAAACCCCAGGTGGCGGGATAGACCATGTGCGCCAGCTGCCACAGGAAGGCGGCGAGCAGCAGCGGCCCGGCGACACCGGCATGGAAAAGCGGGCGGAACGAGGCGACGATATGCGCATCACGCCAGCGGAACGCGCGGCGATTTTCTGGCGCCAGCGTCTCCGGCATGGCGAAAAACATCACCAGCGCATTGGTGAGCGCGAGGATAGCGGCCGCGAAGAAGGGGGCGCGCGGGCCCCACACCGACAGCAAGCCCCCGAGCGCCGGGCCGATGATGAAGCCAAGGCCGAACGCCGCGCCGATCAGCGCGAATGTCGGCCCGCGTTTCTCCGGTGGGGTGACGTCTGCGATCACCGATCCGGCCGGGCCGTAGACCGCGCCCGCGACCCCTGCGATGGCGCGGCCGAGGAACAACCAGGCTATCGTCGGCGCCCAGGCCATCAGCCCGTAATCCAGCCCGAAGCTGAGCATCGAGGCGATCAGCACCGGGCGACGACCGAACCGGTCGCTGAGATTGCCAAGCACCGGGCCGGAGAAGAACTGCATCCCGGCAAAGGCCACCAGCATCCAGCCGCCGATCCGCGTGGCGTGTTCGATATCGGCATGGTCCAGCGTCATCAGCAATCGCGGCAGGACGGGGATGACGATGCCGAAGCCGATGGTGTCGATCAGCACGGCGGCTAATGCGATCGGCACGGCGCGATGATCGAACTTCATGGGCGTTCCCCTCCCTGGCTCACGACGTCTCTACACCATTCCCGTTGTCTGGCGAAGGCAGTGGCCCGGCTCCGGTCACAGCCATTGTATGCGGACGTTGCGGTGCTGTTGACCCCCTTTGCTTGTGCGCTGTTCTGTGGCATTCGGACGCCATACCCGAAATTCAGATTCGTAAAGAAGGATTAGGATTCATGGCTTCCGCTGCCGAACTCGATGCTCCCGTCAGCACCACCGATGCTTTCCGCCTGGATGTGCGCGACTGGCTCGCGGCGAACTTCCCGCCCGCGTTGAAGGGCAAGGACAATGCGATGTCCGCGATCGACGGGCCGACCGATCTTTCGGCGGATGAGCAAGCTTGGAAAAAGGCCGTGGGCGAGAAAGGCTGGGGCGTACCCGGCTGGCCGGTCCAATATGGCGGCGGGGGTCTGGGCAAGGCCGAGATCCGCGTGTTGCAGGAAGAAATGGCGCGGATCGGTGCGTGGAACCCGATCGGCGGGATGGGCGTGATGATGTTCGGCCCGACGCTGCTGGAATACGGCTCCGAGGCGCAGAAGGCCGAGCATATTCCGGGCATCGCCAAGGGAGAAGTTCGCTGGTGCCAGGGCTATTCGGAGCCAGGTGCCGGGTCCGATCTCGCCAGCTTGCAGATGTTCGCCGAGGACAAGGGCGACCATTATATCGTCAACGGCCAGAAGACCTGGACTTCGGGTGGGCAGTGGGCGGACAAATGCTTTGCGCTGGTCCGCACCGACAAGACGAAAAAGCATGAGGGCATCAGCTTCATGCTCATCGACATGACGTCGTCGGGTGTCGAAGTGAAGCCGATCCGCTTGATCTCGGGCTCGTCGCCGTTCTGCGAGACGTTCTTCACCAATGTCAGCGTGCCGAAGGGCAATCTGGTCGGGCGTGAGGGCGAAGGCTGGACGATCGGCAAGCGGCTGTTGCAGCATGAGAGGTCCAGCCTCTCGGGTGGCGGCGGGAGTGCCGGGCGGATGATGGCTGGGCAACCGATCAGCGCGATGGCCAAAAAGTATCGCGGCATCGACGATGGCGGGCGGTTGAACGATGGCGATCTGCGCATGCGGATCGTGCGGCACGAAATGGACATGCGCGCCTTTGCGCTGACGTTGCGCCGCGCCGCGCTGGAATCGAAATCCAATCAGGGGCCGTCGGCGGCGACCTCGATCATGAAAAATGTCGGCGCGCGCATCACGCAGGATCGCGCCGAGCTGGGCATTGAAATCATGGGCATGAACGGCCTCGGCTGGGAAGGCGAGGGGTTCAGCGAAGACGAATTGACCCAGACGCGCACTTGGCTGTGGGGCAAGGCGGTGTCGATCTATGGCGGATCCAGCGAAATCCAGAACAACGTGATCGCCAAGCGGATCCTCGGGATGCTGGACCACCAGTGAATTTCAGCGGCGGTCGTCACCTTAGCATGGTCTGGGGTTTCCTTGGGGCGGGCCGGACGCGCGCCTCCGCGAGACCCCAGCCTGCGCTGGGATGACGGCATTGGGCTAAGGGATAAAGACATGGCCGTATTGAACGAAGAACAGACGATGCTGCGCGATATGGCGCGGGAATGGGCGGACAATGAGGCGCCGGTGAGCGCGTTCCGCAAGGTGCGCAATGCCGCCACGGTGGAGGGGTATGATGCCGCCGCCTGGGCCGAGATGGGTCAGATGGGCTGGGCCGGGATCGTGGTACCGGAAGAATTCGGCGGATCGGCGTTCGGCTATCTGTCGCTGGGAATGGTGCTGGAACAATTGGGGCGCAATTTGACCGCCTCGCCGTTGGCCTCGACCGCGGCGGCGGCAGCGGCGATCGCGCTTGGCGTGTCGGATGGGGCCAAGGCGGAATGGTTGCCGAAAATCGCCGCCGGCGAAATCGTCGCGACGCTGGCGATCGACGAGGGGCCGAACCACGATCCCGCGAAGGTTGCTACCAGCGTGTCGGGTGGCGTGCTGAGCGGCACGAAGCAGTTCGTGGCCGAAGGCGACAGCGCGCAGTTACTGGTCGTGTCTGCGGTCGATGGGCTGTATGTGGTGGCCGGGGATTCCGGCGTGACGCGATCGACGCGCAAGATGGCGGATTTCCGCAGCCATGCACAGGTTACATTCGATGGCGCGAAGGCAGAGAAGCTCGGCGGGCCGGACCTTACCGCGCAGGTGATCGATCTCGCCACCGCCGCTTTGTGTGCCGAGATGCTCGGCATGGCGGAGCAGGCGTTTGCGGTGACCAACGATTACCTCAAAACGCGCGTGCAGTTCGGCCAGGCGTTGTCGACCTTCCAGGCGCTGCAGCACCGCATGGCCAAGATGTTCACCGAACTGGAACTGATGCGCTCCGCCGTGGAGGGTGCACTGGAAGCGATCGACGCCGGGCGCAGCGATGCCGACCAGGCGGTGAGCCTCGCGAAAGCGATCTCCAGCGACACGCTGCATCTCGTCAGCCGCGAGATGGTGCAACTGCACGGCGGCATCGGCATGACCGACGAACACGATGCCGGTTTCTATCTGAAGCGTGCATATGTGCTGGAAACCATGTGGGGCAATGCCGCCTTCCACCGCGAGCGGTTTGCCCGTTTAAACGGCTATTAAAGCGCGTGTCGAGTGGGGAGGAATGGTTTCCGACCTGTCTAAAACGTGTTTCGAATGTGCGTTCTGGCCGCTTCGGGAATTTCCTGACTATGACTTTTAAGCAACACGCCTCGATACGTAGTGTATTGAAACACTAGTTCTGCTTGACGCAGGCACACTCTCCCTGTCATTTAGAGGATGAGGTACGGAGCCGGCGAGCGCTTCGGCCAATCAGGGAGAGAGTGATGCTCAAGAAGCAATATATGTCGGCGTGCGCCTTTACGGTCCTTGCTTTGGGTCTGGCGACGCCGGCATTCGCGCAGGTGGCCGCGCCAACCTCGCTCGCACCGGCCACGGCTGGAGTACAGGCCGAAGATACTTCCGACCAGGGTAACATCGTCGTTACCGCGCAGGGGCGCGCCCAGGCGCTGGCCGACGTGCCGGTCGCCATCTCCGCCGTATCGGCTGAGGCGCTGCAAAATTCCGGCGCGAACGACATTCGTCAGCTCAACCAGGTTGCGCCATCGTTGTTGGTGTCCTCGACCGGATCGGAGGCAAACGCCTCGCCGCGTATTCGCGGCATCGGCACGGTCGGCGACAATCCCGGTCTCGAAAGCTCGGTCGCGGTGTTCATCGACGGCGTCTATCGCTCGCGCGCCGGCATCGGCCTGAACGAACTCGGCGAGATCGACCGCGTCGAAGTGTTGCGCGGGCCGCAGGGCACGCTCGGCGGGCGCAATTCCACGGCGGGCCTGATCAGCATCATCAGCAAATCGCCCAGCTTCACGGCGCTCAGCGCCGGCGGCGAAGCGACCTATGGCAATTACAACAACATCCGTCTTGCCGGTAACATCAACGTGCCGCTCAGCGAGACGATCGCCGCACGCGTGGATGCCGTCTATAACAAGCGCGACGGTTTCTATTACGATACGACCAACAATACCGACGTGAACAATCGCAACCGCTACTTCGTGCGCGGCCAGTTGCTGTTCGAGCCCTCATCGGACCTGAAGATCCGCCTGATCGCCGATTACACGCATCGCAAGGAAAAGTGCTGCGCGGCGACCTATGTCGATCGTTCGGTCAATCCGTATGTCGGCAATTTGAACGATCCGGCGACGCCCCTGACGACGGGCCTGCCCAACGGCAACAACATCGTCAACGTGCTGCGCGATCTCGGCCAGCCGCTCGCCGGCCTGCAATCGCCTGGATATTCGCGCAATATTTATGTGAGCCCGGGGCGCAGCTTCTCCGGCGTGACCCGGGATTACGGCTTTTCGGGCCAGATCGACTACGATCTCGGTGGTGCGAAGCTGACCTCGATCACCGCATATCGCGACTATAAGTCGGATCAGGGTTCCGACACCGATTACAGTGCGGTCGACATCCTCTATCGTGCGGCCAATGGCGGATCGTCGCGCCAGTTCAAGACCTTCACGCAGGAACTTCGCCTGCAGGGCGAGGCGTTCGGCGGCAAGCTCGACTGGCTGGTTGGCGGCTTCTTCGCCAATGAGGATCTGACGGTTCACGACAATCTGCGCTTCGGTACCCAATATGGCCGCTTTGCCACTTGCCGCATCATTTCCGGCGGCGGTCTGGCCGGGCTTTATTCGCCGACCAGCCCCGGCTGCGTCATCCCTGGCATCGGTCAGGCGACGATCGGTGGTGCCAGCGGCCCGAGTGGTGCGAACGTATTGGCAGGCTTTACGCTGCTGGATTCGCTCAACGATCTTGGATCGACCAACGACACCTACAAACAGAACAGTCGCAGCTTTGCCGCGTTCACCCACAACATCGTCCACCTCACCAACACCGTCAATCTGACGTTGGGCGGCCGCTATACGCACGAACGCAAGAAGTTCGATGCGCTGTTCGGCAACGATAACACCGTTTGCACGCGGCTCGAATCCTCGCTGACCGGTGACATCAGCAACCCGGCAACTACGGCTACCGGTCGTGCGCTGGCCGGCGCGCTGATCGGCCTCGGCTGCCAGGGCAATTCTACGGCGGAGCTGAACGGCGTCGCGATCAATTCGAAGCGCAGCGAGAACAAGTTCACCGGCACCGCGATCCTGTCGTGGAAGCCGATCAACGATCTGCTCGTCTATGCAAGCTTTGCCCGTGGCTACAAAGCCGGCGGCTTCAACCTCGATCGCTCGGCGTTGAAGAACCCGATCCAGATCGTGAACGGCGTGCCGACGACGACCTTTGCAGCGGCGGGCGGGGCGCAGGCCCTGGTCAACAATCTGCAATTCGATCCTGAAACGGTCAACGCGTTCGAAGTGGGCGCGAAATATGCCACCGGCCCGTTCTCGCTGAGCGTCGCGGCGTTCCGTCAGAACTTCAGCAACTTCCAGTTGAACACGTTCAACGGAACGGTCTTCTTGGTGCAGAACATCAACGGTTGCAGCGACAGCCTGAACGGTGGCGATCGCGACCAGAGCAAGTTCCCCGCCGCACCCAACTACAACCCCGCCGCCGGGGCGAGCGGTTCGTGCGCATCGGGCAGCGTGGGGTACGGCGTGCGAGCACAGGGCGTAGAGCTGGAGGCCTCATTGGTTCCGGCACGCGACTTCCGCGTCTCGCTGGGCGCGACGTTTACCGACACCAAGTATCGCGACAATCTGGTTGGCAACTCGTCCGGTATCCCGCTTGATCAGGCGCTCCGCCGGTTGCCGGGTCAGCGCCTGTCGAACTCGGCCGGAATCGTCGCGACGACAGCGGTGACCTTCACGCCGGATATCGGCCACTCCGGCCTGTCGGCCCTGTTCTATGTCGATGGTCGCCTGACCAGCGATTATAACACCGGGTCCGATCTGTTCCCACAAAAGGCGCAGGACGGATACGCGCTGTTCAACGCTCGTGTGGGCCTGCGCGGCAAGAACCAGGTTTGGGCGATCGAGTTCTGGGGTCAGAACATCTTCAACAAGGACTATACCCAGGTCGCGTTCAACTCGCCGTTCCAGGAAGGCGCCGCGACGGCAGCTTTCCAGGACCCCCGCTATCCGGGTGGTCGTCAGCTGTTCTCGCAGTTCCTCGCTGAACCGCGGACTTACGGTGTGACGGTGCGCGGCAAGTTCTAAGCGGCCAGTACCAAGACCTTACCGGTGGGACTACCGGAATGGAGTGACTGACAGCCCCTCGTCCGACATGAAGGACGGGGGGCTTTTTTCGGGGCCTGCGATGAACTTCGATCCTGACCTTTTTCGTCCGTGCGCAGGCGAGACCCCCGCTTCTGATCGTTGGGATGAGGCAAATCAGCGGGATCCCCGCTGCTGCCAGAATGGCGCGGAGGGTTCGACCCCAGTGATCCGCGTCGTGCGCGCCGCATGATCCTGGCCGCAACCGATCCCGAAATCGCCGATACCCTGGCGATCCGGCGGCGGACGTTGACGTTGGCGCTGCTGACGCTGGTGTATTTCTTCAGCTACATGGACCGGCAGATCCTCTCGATCCTGGTCGAGCTGATCAAGGCCGACCTGAAGCTGTCGGATACGCAGATGGGGATGCTCGGCGGGCTGGCCTTTGCGGTATTCTATGCCGGGCTGGGCATACCGGTGGCCAGACTGGCCGATCGGTCGAACCGCCGTAACATCATCGCGGTGTCACTGGCCTTGTGGAGCCTGATGACGGCGCTCTGCGGATTGGCGCAGAATTTCTTTCAGTTGCTCCTCGCGCGGATCGGCGTCGGTGTGGGGGAGGCGGGGTCCAGCCCGCCCTCGCATTCGATCATCGCCGATCTCTATCCGGTCGAGAAACGAGCGAGCGCGATGGCGATCTATACACTTGGTGTCGTGCTCGGCGGTGGCTTCGGCACGATGCTGGGCGGTGCGCTGGCGAGCCATTATGGCTGGCGTGTCGCGATCATCGCGATCGGGATCCCCGGCCTCGTGCTGGCGCTGGTCGTGCGGCTGTTCATGGTCGAACCACGACGGGGCTTGTCGGATGCCGCGCGCGCGGTAGATGCGGCCCGACATCCGGGCGAGGTGCCAGGCATCTGGTCGGCATTCGGCGATATGTGGCGTGATGCGGCGGCGCGACATCTGGTGCTGGCGGTGACGCTGACCTCGCTGATCGGTTATGCGACGACCTATTGGGGGCCGAGTTACCTGCAACGCTCGCTCGGGTTTTCGGTCGGGCAGGTCGCCTTGATCATTGCGCCGATTGCGGCGGTACTGGGCACGGTCTCGGGCGTCGGAGGCGGGCGCGTGGCAGACTGGGCGGCGAAGCGCTGGGGCATTCATGCACAAAGCTGGATGGTCGGATTGCTCAAATGCGCCGCTTTGCCGTTCACCGTGCTGTTTTTCACGACGGACAGTCCGGCGATCGCGATCGCCGCTTATGCCTGCACCACGCTGTTCGCCAATTCCTATCTCGGCCCGACCTTCGCGATGTTGCAGGGATTGGCACCCCTCAGGATGCGCGCGTTGTGGGCGGCGATCACGTTGCTGGCCATCAACCTGATCGGCCTTGGCCTTGGGCCGACTTCGATCGGTGCGCTCAGTGACGCCCTCGTTCCGTATGTCGGCAAGGCGGACTCCTTGCGCTGGGCGCTGGTGGCGGTCGTCGCGCTGACTCCGTGGGCGATCTTCCATTACTGGCGCGCTGGGGTGATCCTGAAGCGGCGGCAGGAACAGGTGACGGCGGCGACGTGAGCCTCTAGGCTTGCGGCCATGCCCAAAGTTTCCCCCGGCTTGCCGACGCGCGAGCAGATTCTGGATTTCATCACGCAGTCGAAGTCGTCGGCCGGCAAGCGCGAGATCGCCAAGGCGTTCGGGCTGACCGCGCAACAGAAGATTTCGCTTAAGGCGTTGTTGAAGGACATGGCCGACGAGGGTCTGATCGACAGCGCGCCGGGCCGCTCGTTCCACAAGATGGGCGGGGTGCCGAAGGTGACGGTGCTGCGCATCGCCGATGTCGATGATGGCGGCAATGTTTGGGCGGTGCCGGAGAATTGGCACGCAGACACGCCACCGCCGAAACTGCGCGTGCGCGAGACGGGGCGGCGCGGGGCGCTCGGGATTGGCGACAGAATTCTGGCACGGACCGAGGAGGCCGGATCGGGCTGGATCGCACACCCGATGAAGGCGCTGGCCAAGGGCGAGGAACTGGTGCTCGGCGTGTTGCGGCAGGAGGGGGGCAAGCTGTGGCTGACCGGGGTCGAGAAGCGCGATCGTAGCGAATATCTCGTCGCCGATGCGGGCGAGGCCGAGGACGGCGACCTGGTGCTGGCGGAAAAAGGCGGGCGACCGCCGCGCATCACGGTGCGGGTAACGGAGGTGCTGGGCGATCCGTTCGCGCCGCGCAGTTTCTCGCTGATCGCGATCCATAAATTGGGCATCCCGACGGTGTTCACGCCCGAGACTATGGCGGAGGCGACGCGGGTGGCGGCTCAGTCGCTCGGTGATGATCGCGAGGACCTGCGTGACGTGCCGATCATCGCGATCGATCCGGCGGACGCGCGCGATCACGACGATGCGGTATGGGCGGCGGCGGATGACGATCCCGGCAATGAGGGCGGGTGGAAGGCGATCGTCGCAATTGCCGATGTGAGCTTCTACGTGCGGCCCGGATCCGATCTGGACCGCGAGGCGCGGCGGCGCGGGAATTCGGTATATTTTCCGGATCGCGTCGTGCCGATGCTGCCGGAGATTTTGTCGGCGGATGTGTGTTCGCTGAAGGAGGGCGTGGATCGCGCGGCCCTGGTCTGTCACCTGAAGGTGGCGAAGAACGGCACGCTGAAGAGCTGGCGCTTTACCCGTGCAGTGGTGCGGCTCGCGGCGAATATTGCCTATGAGGAGGCGCAGGCGGCGATCGATTCTTCTCGTCCCCCTCCCGCTTTGCGGACGGGTTCGGGGGAGGGCGTTTCCGCGGATACCGCGTTTGCGGCCAGCCCCTACCCTGACCCGTCCCGCAGACGGGAGGAGGATGTATTGCCGATGCTCCTCCCGCTCTGGGCATGCTGGAGCGCGCTGTTCAAAGCGCGGGAGAAGCGTGGCCCGCTCGATCTCGATCTGCCGGAACGTCGCGTCGTGCTGGACGAGAAAGGCCGCATCATGTCGGTCGCGCCGCGCGAACGGCTGGATTCGATGCGGTTGATCGAGGATTACATGATCGCTGCCAACGTGGCGGCGGCGAAAGCGCTGGAGGGCAAGAAGGCGCCCGTAATGTACCGCGTGCATGAACCGCCCAGCCGGGAAAAGCTGGTCGCGCTGAAGGATTATCTCAAGACCTTCGGGGTGGAGTTCGCGCTGGGGCAGGTGGTGCAGCCGCGCACGTTCAACCACATTCTCGACCGGGTGGGGGAGGCGGATTTCCGTCAACAGGTGATGGAGCAAGTGCTCCGCACGCAGACCCAAGCCTATTACGGGCCGGCCAATCTGGGGCATTTCGGGCTGGCTTTGGGAAGTTACGGGCATTTCACGTCGCCCATTCGCCGCTATGCCGATCTGATCGTGCATCGGTCCTTGGTCAGCGCGTTCAAGCTCGGACCGGGCGGGCTGACCGAGGGCGAAGCGACGGGCATGGAGCGGATCGGCGAGAGCATCTCCGCGCTCGAACGCCGTGCGATGGAGGCGGAACGCGACACCGTGGACCGTTATGTCGCTGCGTTTCTAGCCGAGCGGGTGGGCGACGTCGTGGATGCGCGGATCACCGGCGTGACGAACTTCGGCTTCTTTGCGACCGTCGAGGGGATTGGCGGCGACGGGTTGATGCCGGTGCGGGACATTGGGGGTGAATATTTCCGCTTCGACGAGAAGGCGCGAACCTTGGTCGGCGAGCATTCGGGCACGACGTTTGCCAGCGGGCAAAAGCTGCAATTGCGGCTGGCCGAGGCGAACCCGGTGACCGGTGGGCTGCGCTTCGAGATGGTCGACGGCAAGGCTGAGCGGACCGACCAGGACACCGGCGTGCGCCCGGCGCGGGTGATCAAGCGGCGCGGGCGCCCGGCGAATATCCGGCATCAAGGGAAAAAGCGATAAATTCCCCGCGATCCCCTCTCGACACCACACCCGAAGTGTATTAGCTTAATAGCACACAGGGGAGACTGCGATGATCGGGCTGTTGAGTTTCGTTGCGGCGGTCGTGGCGGCGCCCGTTCCCGCGCCTCTTCCCGGGTCGGCCGAGCCGGTGCAGGTCATGGTGTTGGGCACATACCATTTTGACAATCCGGGTCTCGACAAGGTCAACGTCAAGGTGGACGACGTGACCGTGCCGCGCCGCCAACGCGAACTTGATGCGCTGGCCGAAGCGATCGCGACGTTCAAGCCGACCCGGGTGATGGTCGAATCCCGGCGCCCCGGCCCGGCCTATGATGTGACGCCGTATCATAATTTTACACCCGATCTGTTGACCAAGACCCGTGATGAGACGGTGCAACTGGGCTATCGCATCGCCGCCAAGATGAAGTTGCCGAGCGTGCAGGGGATCGACGAGCAGCCGGGCAAAGACGGGCCGGATTACTTCCCGTTTGGGCCGGTCGAGGACTGGGCGAAAGCGCATGGGCGCAAGGATCAACTCGACGCGATGATCGCCGAGGTTCAGGCCGGTGCGACGAGGACGGAACACGATCTGCCGACGATGAGCATCCCGGCGATGCTGTTGCGCTATAACGATGAAAACTCGCCGACGGCGGGGCAGGGCTTCTATTACAATCTGCTGCGGTTCGGCGATAGCGAGCAGCAGCCGGGCGCGGTTCTGAACGCCATGTGGTACATGCGCAATGCGAAGATTTTCGGCAAACTGATCGATGCCGCCAAACCGGGGGACCGGGTGCTGGTCATCTATGGCGCGGGGCATGGCTATTGGCTGCGGCACTTCGCGGCGACGACGCCGGGGTATCGGCTGGTCGATGTGAAGCCGTATTTGAAACGGGCGGCAGGGATTAAATAGCCCGGCTGGGGTGGCGCCACCCACCCCTTTTATGTTGAGCATGCCGAAGCACGGACCTTTGATCGGCGCACGAAGCGTTTCCGGATACGTCGTCACCCCGCCGTGAAGGTCAGCCCGGCATTGTCGATCAGCCGCTTGCGCAACGGCACACCCATCAATGCGCCGGGCGTCCAGATGCCGCCGTCTCCCTGTACGTCGTGGACCAGACACAAAGCGGCTTCGGCGATCATCTTGCTGGTCGATCCGTAACCCGGATCGCGATCGCCGGTGACGACCGCGTCGAGCCGCGTGCCGTCCGCCATTTCGCCAATGAACAGCAGGTCGTAGAAACCGTTGTCGCGTTCTTCCTTGCTTGGGCCTTCGCCGGGCTTGGGGCCTTTGTCGCTGGCCATCGGATTGATGCGGGCGATCGCTTCCGCCGCCGCCTTGCCCATGTCGCCGAGGCCGGGTGCGACCACCATCTCGTCATAGACGAAGTCGGCCCCGTAGCTTTCGCCGAGCAGGAAGTTGGTGCGGTGGACGTTCTTGGTGTTGATCGGCGCCATGATAAACGGCGCGACCCAGGCGCCGATCGTCCGGTCATATTCGGGCAACATGCCTTTGGGCTGGCTCGGTCCGTCAAACCCGGGGGTCAGCGCGAACGGGTTGATCAGCAGGCCAAAAATGCTCGGGTCGCGTGCGGCGGCGGCAAGCGTCGCCTTCAGGCTGGCCGCCGTGCCCCCGGAGAACGTGCCCTGCATCTTGCGCACGCGGCACTTCACGCGCGGCGCGGGGTGGCCGCCCTTCGCTTTCGCCGCTTCTTGCAAGGTCAGGACGCCCAGGTCGAAGGGGATCGAATCGAACCCACAACTGAACACGATGCGTGCGCCGGTGCGTCTGGCGGTTTCGTGATGCGCGTCGATCATGTGGCGCATCCACGCCGGTTCGCCGCACAGATCGACATAGGCCGTGCCGGTTTCGGCGCAGGCGGCGACGAGATCGTTGCCGTAAAGCTGGTACGGGCCGACCGTCGTCAGCAAGACCTCCGTGCGCTGGCACATGGCTTTCAGGGTGGCGGCGTCGTCGGAATTGGCAACGATCAGCGGCGTATCGGCCGGCGCGCCGATCTCGTCGCGAACCTCCTGCAACTTGGTCAGCGATCGGCCCGCCATCGCCCAGCGGGGCGCGGCGTTCTGGGTGAGATATTCCGCGACGAGGCGACCGGTGAAGCCGGTGGCACCGTACACGATGATGTCGAAATCTCTCATCTCGCTCTCCTTCGCCGGAATGCTGCCCGGTCGCTCGATTCTGTCCTGAATGTGCGGCAGACGCGCGGCGGGGACAAGCGTTTCGCCATTGCCGTGATGATGACGGATTCATCATTTGCCAATCCAGCGGCGATCGTTAGCATTCCGTAATAATCATCGCCGAAACGGCGGGATAAAGGGAGAGGTACAATGCATATCGTTCGCATGCTGATCGTCGGCTTGATCGTGGGCATATTGGCGCGGTTTTTCTATCCCGGGGCCGTGCACATGGGGCTGATCCTGAGCGCGGTGCTCGGCATTGCCGGGTCGCTGCTCGCCGGATTCGTCGGCAACATGTTCCAGCCAGCGGTCGCGCGCCAGCCATTCCATCCCGCCGGCTTCCTCTATTCAATCCTCGGCGCGATCGTGGTGATCTTCATCGCACGGCACTTTTTCCACCTCGTTTGAGGGGGAGCGGAGGGCTCAGGCCGCTTCGTTGAATTGCAGGCTGGCCAAACGGGCGTAAAGACCGTTCTGGCCGATCAGCCCGGCATGATCGCCGGATTCGACGATGCGGCCGTCGCTCATCACGATGATCCGCTGCGCCGCGCGGACCGTGGCGAGGCGGTGAGCGATGACGATCGTCGTACGGTGTTGCATCAGGCGTTCCAGCGCCTGCTGCACGAGGCGTTCGCTTTCGGCATCGAGCGCGCTGGTCGCCTCATCGAGCAGCAGGATCGGCGCATCACGTAGCAAGGCGCGTGCGATGGCGACGCGCTGGCGTTGCCCCCCCGACAGGCGCGCGCCGCCTTCTCCGAGAAAAGTGTCGAGCCCCTCGGGCAGCTTGCGCAGGAACTCCGCAGCGTTGGCGGCTTCGGCGGCGGCCCATAATTCTTCGTCTCCGGCTTCCCATTTGCCATAGCGCAGATTGTCGCGCGCCGAGGCGCCGAAGATCACCGTTTCCTGCGGCACCATCGCAATGCGGCGGCGGATTTCGGCGGGCTCGGCATCGCGCAGCGACACGCCATCCATGCGGATTTCCCCGCTTTCGGGATCGTAGAAGCGTTGGATCAACTGGAACAGGGTCGTCTTCCCAGCGCCCGACGGGCCGACCACCGCGACCGTTTCACCCGGCGCGATGTCGAGCGAGAAGTCGTGCAATGCGGGCATGTCGAGCCGGGTCGGATAGCGGAACTCGACGGAATCGAAGGTCAGCGCGCCGCGTGCGGGCAAGGGCAGGGTGACCGGGTGCGCGGGCGGGGCAATCTCGGGCTGTTCGGCGCGCAATTGCGCAAGGCGGCTGGCCGCGCCGGCGCCGCGCAACAAGTCGCCATACACTTCGGTCAAGGAGCCGAATGCACCCGCCACGATGCCGCCGGTCAGCACGAATGCGGCGATCGATCCACCGCTGATGCGTCCTGCCGCGACATCCACCGCGCCTTCCCACAATACGAGCGTGATCGACCCGAAGATCAGCCCGATGACGATCGCGGTCATCACTGCGCGCAATGCGATGCGGCGGCGCGCGGCGGCGAACGTGGCGGCGACTGCGTCGGAAAAGCGCTTGGCCTCGCGGCTTTCCTGACCGAATGCCTGAACGATCTTCATCGCGCCCAAGGTCTCGACCGCGATCGACCCGACATCGGCGACGCGGTCCTGCGACTGGCGCGACTGGTTGCGCACGCGTCGGCCCAGCAGAGCCATCGGCAGGATGATCGCCGGGATGCCGAGCATCAGCATGCCCGCCAGTTTGGGCGAGATGGCGAACAGATAGATCAGCCCGCCGATACCGGTGAAACTGTTGCGCAGCGCCACCGAAACGGTAGTGCCGACGACCTGTTCGATCAACGTCGTGTCCGAGGTGAGGCGCGAGGCGATTTCCGACGGCCTGTTCTCCTCGAAGAAGCGCGGCGTGAGCGTCAGCAGATGCGCCTGCACCGAGGTGCGGATGTCCGCGACGACACGTTCGCCCAACCACGAGACGTAATAGAAGCGCACTGCGGTGGCGAGCGCCAGCACCACGACGATCATCAGCAGGTAATGGAATGACGAGTCGACCGTGCCGCTCTCGCCCGGACCGAAGCCACGATCGATCACGCGCTTGAAGCCATAAGGAATGCCGATCGTCGCCGCCGAGGTGAAGATCAACGCGAGGCCCGCGGTAATGATCTGACGCGGATAATTGCGCGCGTGCTGCCACACCATTGCCAGGTCGCCGAGGCGACGTTTCGGGGCTGCGTCCTGCGCGGCGGCGGGGATGGTGCGTGTGTCGGACATTGCGCGCACCGCTAGCAGGATGGCGTCAGTCTCTCAACGGGCCACGATGGTGGGTATGCTACCTTCCAGTAGCTCTTTTGTGTCATTGTCAGCGCTGTCGGACGGGCTTATGCCGCACCTGCGAAGAGAAACGATTTCAAAAACTGGGTATGCCATGCTGTACAACGCCTATGAGATGCAGAAATCCATGCTGGCCGGCGCCAGCGCGATGGCCGATTTCAGCGCAGGGTGGCTAAACAATCCAGCCAATCCTTTCTCGTATATGGGCGGCGGCGCGATCGTCGCTTCCGCACTGGAAGTGTTCGCTCACGCAGCAGCGCCGCGCGGCAAGCCCGCCTTCGGGCTGGATCACACGATCATCGACGGCAAGCCGGTCGCAGTCGAGGAAGAGATCGTCCTGCGCAAAGCCTTCGGGCAGCTCAAGCGATTCAAGCGTAAGGGCGTGACCGACGGGCCAAAGCTGCTGATCGTCGCGCCGATGTCGGGCCATTATGCCACGTTGCTTCGCGGTACGGTCGAGCGGATGTTGCCGGTGGCGGACGTGTACATCACCGACTGGCGCGATGCGAAGCAGGTGCCGCTCAGCGACGGCACTTTCGATCTCGAAGATTATGTCGATTACGTCATCGAATTCCTCGAAGTGATCGGGAAGGGCGGCGACGGCGACATGAAAGGCCAGCGTGCGAACATGCTCGCGGTGTGCCAGCCTTCCGTACCCTGTTACGCCGCGGCTTGCGTGATGAGCGCCGACAAGAATCCGTATCGGCCCAAGACGCTGACCGTGATGGGCGGACCGGTCGACACGCGCGAGGCGCCAACCGCCGTCAACACGCTGGCGACCGAGCGGCCGCACAGCTGGTTCAGCCAGAATGTGATTGCGACGATCCCTGCGACCTATGTCGGCGCGGGGCGGCGGGTGTATCCCGGATTCCTGCAACTCGCGGGTTTCATGTCGATGAACCTCGGCAGCCACATGATGTCGCATTACGAGATGTTCAAACACCTCGTTCAGGGCGATGATGACAGCGCCGATCTGTCGAAGGATTTTTACGAAGAATATCGGTCGGTCTGCGACATGACGGCGGAATTCTATCTCCAGACGATCAGTGTTGTGTTCCAGGATCATGCGCTGCCCAAGGGCGAGATGCTGCATCGCGGCAACAAGGTCGATCCGGCGGCGATCACCGACATCGGCATCCTCGCCATCGAGGGTGAGAAGGATGATATTTCCGGTCTTGGCCAGACCAAGGCGGCGCTGACCATCGCCACCAATTTGCCGGCCGCAAAGAAGAAATATTACATGGCAGAAGGGGCCGGCCATTACGGCATCTTCAACGGTAGCAAGTGGCGCGATCGCGTTGCGCCCGTCGTCGAAAAATGGATCGCCTCCAACGCCTGATCGACCTGCTACAGAACGTAAACCTAATTCACTGTCTGTTTGGTTGACGATATCGACCGGAGAAGGACGAAAAACCGTGGCATGAAGACGTCTGGATGCCCGGCCTGCCAGGCACGCCGACGCAGAGAGTTGATCTTCGATCATTTGATCCGTCCGTTTCAAGCGCAGTCGAGAAATGGTGTCCGGTCATCGATCCGGTTTTTCCCGACTTTGCTCGAACGGAGCGGCTGGGTTTTTAGCTGGCGGTAGTGGAAACCTTGGCGTGACTGCCGGCTTCGCTCGGCTTGATGGTGCCGCCGAACAGCATCTTCAGCTTTCCGGTCAGCGACACATCGGCCTCCCACAATTCCGCATCGGCAATGTCGAAGCGTAGCAGCGCGAGGTTAGGATCGTTTTTGCCACCCGGAAACCAGGCCTCGACCTGGTTGTTCCAGAGCTTTTCGATCATCGCAAAATCATTGTCGACACGCGCCGTGCCGCTGAGGCAGGCAAAGAGATCATGCCCCTTGGAAACGAACTGCGCCATCGCCTTGCCGCCCTTGGCGAGGCGGTTGTCCTTGCCGATGAAGAAGAACAGGGTGTCGACCTGATCCTTGTCAAGTTGCGCAGTCAGCGGCTCGCTATGTTCGCCAGAGTCGGTCAGGCCGACCATGACGAAGGGACTGGAGGACATCTTGGTCCACATGTCTTGCTTGATTTTTGCGGGGTCGGTCATAGCGGTGCTCCTCGAAGGGGTTCGGGAAGATAACGCGTGGATGCCAAAGGGTTTCCCGCCGGATGTATCAAGGTCGGTGATGCCACCCGCAAAAAATCGAAGCCCCGGCCGTGGTCACGACCGGGGCTCGCATCAAGGAGACGTTATAGTTTGATACTGTCACGCATCGGCGTGGATCACAGCACCTCGAACAACCCGGCCGCGCCCATGCCGCCACCGATGCACATCGTGACCACGACATGCTTGGCCCCGCGACGCCTGCCTTCGATCAAAGCGTGGCCGGTCGCGCGGGCGCCGGTCATGCCGTATGGATGACCGATCGAGATCGCGCCGCCGCTGACGTTGAGCAATTCGTCCGGAATGCCGAGCTTGTCGCGGCAATACAGCACCTGCACCGCAAACGCCTCGTTCAACTCCCAAAGCCCGATATCGTCCATCTTCAGGCCGAACCGCTTGAGCAGCAACGGGATCGCAACGACCGGGCCGATGCCCATCTCGTCCGGCTCGGTGCCACCGACGGCCATGCCGATATAACGGCCAAGCGGCTGCAGGCCGCGCTTCGAGGCGATCGACTCTTCCATCAACACCGAGGCGGACGACCCGTCCGACAGCTGCGACGCGTTTCCGGCGGTGATCGTCATGTCCGGCCCCATGACGGGCTTCAGCGACTTCAAGCCTTCCAGCGTGGTGTCGGCGCGGTTGCCCTCGTCCTTGGAGATCGTGACCTGCTTGTAGGAGACTTCCTTCGTTTCCTTGTCGACGATCGCCATGTTGGCGGTGACCGGCACGATTTCAGCGTCGTAATAGCCTGCGGCCTGCGCGGCGGCGGTGCGCTGCTGCGACTTGAGCGCATATTCGTCCATCACATCGCGGCTGATATTGTAGCGCTTGGCCACGACTTCTGCCGTCTGCAGCATCGGCATGTAGACGTCGCGGTGCATCGCGATCAGCTCGGGGTCGGGCGCGACGCGCATCTGCGGCGTCTGTACGAGCGAGATGGATTCCACGCCGCCACCGATGGTGATGTCCATATTGTCGGTGATGATCTGCTTGGCGGCGGTGGCAATCGCCATCAGGCCCGATGCGCACTGACGATCGACCGACATACCACTCACCGTGACGGGCAGACCGGCGCGGAGCAGAGAGGTGCGCGCGATGTTGCCGGCCTGATGGCCCTGCTGCAGCGCGCAGCCGAACACGACGTCATCGACTTGGCCACCTTCGATCCCGGCACGCTCGACGGCGGCCCTGATCGAATGCGATGCCAGCGTGGGCGAGGGCGTGTTGTTGAAGGCACCCCGATACGCACGACCGATCGGCGTGCGGGCGGTGGAGACGATTACGGCTGAACGCATTGATGTGATCCTCTTGGTGCTATGGTCGTCACCCCAGCGAAGGCTGGGGTCTTTCCGGGTGAGCGCTGCGGCCCGAACCTCGAGACCCCAGCCTGCGCTGGGATGACGATGTTGGTTTTTATCAATTCAGACGAAAATCTGGCTGATCCATTCGGCGATCATGGCAGGCTTGTCGGAACCTTCGATCTCAACCGAGAATTCGTTGGTCTGCTGCCACTGGCCTGGTTTCTTTTCATCGAAAGACAGCAGCTTGAACCGACCGCGCACCTTGCTGCCGGAGCGGACCGGGGTGAGGAAGCGGACTTTGTTGCCGCCATAATTCACGCCCATCTTCACGCCTTCGACCGTAACCGGATCGATGATCTTGGACGACAAAAGCGGCATCAACGACAGCGTGAGAAATCCGTGGGCGATCGTGCCGCCAAACGGGGTCATCGCCGCCATTGCGGGGTTGATGTGAATGAACTGATGATCACCGGTGGCATCGGCGAACTTGTCGATCATCTCCTGGCTGACCTCGACCCATTCGGAGACGCTTTCGGTGCCGATCCGGCCGGCCATTTCCTGTGCGGTGATCGTCGTCACGATGTGCTTCCTCGAAAATCATGGTGCGCCGCGCAAATGCCACTACGGCCCGCCGGGCGCAAGCCTGCACCCGACCCGATACTGGAAACCGGCGCAGGACGTAGCGTCTACAAGGCAGAACGGGGCCTCGTCGTCGCGGTGGTCTCCGAACCCGATATTCTAAAAGCGCGAATCGAAAGAAAGCTCAGCCATCCACCGCCGAGCGGTCGGTAGATTTCTCGCGCGGGGTGGGCGGCGCATCGACGATGGTCGAGGGCGCCGGCGCGGCGGGCGGATCGGCGGCGTAGGGCATGATCATGCCGCCCCGCGGCGCGGCGGTGAACGTGGTCTGCGTGGAATAAGCGAGTTCGATGCCTTCCGCATTGAAGCGACGGATGATCGCCAGCGCGACGGTGTGGCGCGCGTCGAAGAAATCCTGGAACGCCGCATTTTCCGAATCGAACTCGATGTCGAAATCGAAGCTGCTCGCCCCGAAACCGACAAAGCCTGCGCGAACGAATTTCAACTCGCAGCGCTCGACCTCCTCCTTCAGGATATCGTGCAGCCGGTCCATTACATCGACCGATGTCCATTGCACGAGGCTGAGGGTGAACTTTACACGGCGATATTCGCGGCGCGTATTGTTAATGATTTCCTTGTCGAGCAACAGGCGGTTGGCGATGATCAATTCTTCGCCGCTCGGTGCGCGGACGCGGGTGGATTTCACGCCAATCGCCTCGACCGAACCGGCGGAGGTACCGAAGGTGATCGCGTCGCCCTTCCGAAACGGGCGGTCGAAGATGATGGCGATAGCGGCGAACAGATCGGCGAAAATGCCCTGCGCGGCCAAGCCGATGGCGATGCCGCCTACACCCAGGCCGGCGATCAGCCCCGTCACGTTCACACCGAGATTGTCGAGTACGACGATCAGGGCGATGGCGAACACGGCGAAGGTGACGAGCAGGCGGATGATGCTCATCGCGCTACCCAGCGCCTCGCCCGAATAATGTTCGGATGCGGTGCGGTGGCCGATCGCGCCGAGGATAATCTCGCGAGCCCAGAATGCGGCCTGGAACACGGCGGCAACCGTGAACAGGAACGTGACCGTGCTGGCGACCTGGGGCGGTGCGCCGGAATAGCCGGTGACCAGCTTGGTCGCGACCATCAGCATGAAGAAATTACCGGTCATGCCGATCGCGCGACCGAACACGCGGCCCCAGCCATTCGGGCCCTTGCTACGTTCGCACAACCCGGTGCCCAGCTTGCGCGCGGCGTGCAGTGCCAGGAAGATACCGGTGCCGATGGCGCAGGCGATGATGATCTGCAACCAATGCGTGTGGAACCACGCAAAACTGGCTTCGAACAACCTCTGTGCCTGCGCGCCGAGGTCCTCGGTGGGTCGGGTCGCCCTGGCGGCCGTCATATTGGTCATGATAACTCTCGGAAAAGGTCTCAGGCAGCCTTGGCGGCGCGAACTGGCTTGGCCCCGGGCTTAGCATGATCCAGGAAAGCGATCAGCCCGCGTTCGGCTCGTGAGAGATATTTGGTCTGACGGGGAAGCGACAGCCCGTTACGAAATTTCGTCTGTCCCTTTTTCACCAACGCGAGGAGCGCAGGATGAACATAGGATTTGCGCGCGATGGCCGGGGTATTGCCCAGCGCCTCGGTCACCGGCTCCAGCATCGTCTTCAACCCGATATCGTGATCGGCCGTCGCGATCGCCTCGAACGCGATGGCGCTGGCGCTCCAGGTCCGGAAATGTTTCGCGGTATAGCCTTCGCCCATCGCGTCGCGAATGTATTCATTGACGTCGGATGAAGTGACCGGGTGGCAGCCACCCTTTTCATCGACCCAGCTGAACAGGTGCTGGCAATCCAGATCCTGGCATTTCTTCACGAAGCGACTGAGCGATCGGTCGGTAATCGTCAGGCTGCGCAGTTTCCCCGACTTGGCCTTGTATTGCAACTTCAGCGTGCGGCCGTGCAGATCGGCATGGCGCTTGCGCAACGTGGTTGCGCCGTAGCTCTTATTCTCTTTCACATAGCCTTCGTTGCCGACCCGAACATGGCCGAGATCGAGCAAGCGGACGACGGCCGCAACGGCGGCATGCTTCGTCAGTGCGCGACGCTTCAGATCCTTGTCCACCCGTGCGCGTAGTTTGGGCAGTGCGCGACCGAATGGTGCGCAAAGATCGTATTTGGCGTGATCGCGTTTCTCCCGAAAATCGCCGTGGTAGCGATATTGCTTGCGGCCCTTTTCGTCCCAGCCGACGCCCTGAATATGGCCGTTGGGCTTGGGGCAGAACCATGCATCGCGGTAGGCTGGGGGCAGGCCGACGGCGTTAAGCCGGTCGATCTCGTCGCGATCGGTGATGCGCGTACCGTGCGGGTCGTAATAGCCCCAGCCATGCGACATCTTCTTGCGGGTGATGCCGGGTTCGGAATCGTCGTGATAGATTATGCGTGCGCTCATCGTCTTGCGAAATGCGCGGCCCGTCGCTTCGTTCCACATCGGCCGGAACCCGATCGCATCGGGCGGGTTCGGGCTGTTCCCCAAGCAAGGAAATTCCCTATGGCCGATTTGTCGCACGCCCACGTCCTGATCATCGCCACCGACGGTTTCGAACAATCCGAATTGTTCGATCCGCGCCAGGCATTGCTCGATGCCGGCGTCAAAGTGACGCTCGCATCGATCGGCACCGACCCGATCCAGGGCATGGAACATGACGTGAAAGGCAAGACTATCACGCCCGATATGACCTTGGCCGATGTCGACAGCGATGATTACACCGCCTTGCTGCTGCCCGGCGGCGTGGCCAATCCCGATGCGCTGCGCATGGAAGAGCGCGCGGTGGAGATCGTGCAGGACTTTGTCGACGACGGGAAGACGGTCGCGGCGATCTGCCATGCGCCTTGGCTGCTGATCGAGGCGGATGTGGTGGACGGCGTGCGCATGACGAGCTGGCCGTCACTCCGCACCGATTTGTCCAATGCCGGGGCGAACGTAGTGGACGAAGAAGTGGTAGTGGACGGCCAGTTCATCACGAGCCGCAAACCGGACGATATTCCCGCGTTCAGCAAGGCCCTGATCGCAGCGCTTGAAAAGGAGCCGGTGGCGGCCTGATCGGCTAATGCGGCAACGGCCTCGCCTTTCCCGTCGAACCGACGGGGAGGGCGAGGCGGTTGAACCACTTCTGCGCCGGGCGCTCGACCAGATGATAGAGCGCAATCGAACTGCCTAGGACAAGCAGCAGATATAAAACGATCAGTAGCGGCGGGATGGCGTGCGCGTCATCGACCAGCGCCAGTTTGAACGCCACGAACAGCAGGAAATGGCCCAGATAGGTCGCGTAGGAAATTTCGCCCAGATAATGCAGCCAGCGCGCATCGAGCGGATTATGACGTAGCCCGGCGGTGAGCGCTAGGACCAGCAACAGCGCGGCGAACAGCGCCGGTATGGCGAGCGTTTCAGGCAGGCCTGCGCGCCAGGACAGGATCAGCACGGCTCCAATGCCAATCGTGACCAGAGCGGGCCGGGCAGGACTATCTTTCCAGCGCAGCCACAAAGCGGAGACAGCGGTACCGGCAGTGAATTCGATCACGCAGCGGATCAGCCCGAAATGTGCGATTTCGTAGCCGAGCGAGACGCTGCCGACGCTGGCAAACACCGCCGCCAGAACCACAAAGAGCGCGATGATCGTGGCCAAGATTGCCCAACTCGGCACGCGACGCCATGCGATCGCCATCGCCAATACTGGAAACAGCAGATACGCGCCCAGCTCCACGCTGATCGACCAGCTCGGGTCGTTCCACGCCAGCCGATCGGTAAAGCCCCAATTCTGCAGCAGCAGCATATGGAGCGGTAGCAGGTCGAACGGATATTCCGCTGCATCGTGCCGCCCGGTGGCCAACAGCAACAAGGCCAGCATGCCCGCGCAACCGAGCATGAACAGGTGCAGGGGCCATATCCGCGCGATGCGTCTGCGCAGGAACTCCGGTACGGTTCCGAATCCGCCAGCGCGCAGTTTCTCGCTCCAGCTCAGCCAGATGACGAACCCCGAGAGCAGGAAGAAGAAATCGACCGCCAGATAGCCTTTGGCCAACACCGCCGTCCACGTAGGCGGCAATCCCGCGATCGACAGGCGGATGTGATACAAAACGACGAACCACGCCGCGATCCCGCGCACGCTGGTCAGCGCCCGGAGTTCTGGCCTGGCCTCATTCATGCGGGCACGCTGTCAGGCAGCGCCTCAGGCACTGACGGCCGCACTTTGCGCATCGGCCGAAAGCTCTGCTCGCTGCGTTTGCGCGCGAGATACGTATCGAGCCCGATCTGAGCGCCCAGCAGCATATAGATGAACGGTTGGAACGCGATCGCGATGAAGGCCGCCCCGAGCAGGTAGCACAATTGCGCCGCTTGCAATGCCCCGGCTAGCGGGGCGATCCATTCCCCGCCTTCTGCCGGCTTGCGATAGCGGCGGCGGATGACTTCCATACGGAACAGGCCGATCACGTTGATCATCAGCCACATGATGAGCCCCGGAAAACCTTGTTCGCCGAGCGTCTCGAAATAGGCGCTGTGGAACGCGCGGGCCTTGTCGACCAGCACCTTGTGGACCATTCGTTGCTGGCCGTCATCGCCGCGTTCCAGCAGGTCGGTGTCGTAGCGGATCTGGTTCTGGCGGTACATTTCGAAACCGCCGCCCAGCGGGTGATCCTGCGCATATGCCCACGTCCATTTCCACACCGCGAGCCGGGTGGAGGCGGATTCGTCGCCTTTGTAGGTCTGGATCGTGCTCATGCGGTTGGTGAAGGTGCTGGGCAGGAACGGGATCGCCGCAACGGCGAGCACGGCCAGCACGCCGAGGTACAATACCTTGCGCTTGGTATCGCGCAGCATCAGCACCGCGAGCAGGCCGATGCACAGCAGGCCGGTGCGGGTCGAGGTACCGACCGGGATCAACAGGCAGGCGAAGACGAGGCCATAGCAGAAGATTTTCACCTTCCAATCGGGCCGGAACACGGTGCCGTGTTTCGTGAACCACAAGATGATGGGGATGATCGCGATCGCCACGGTGCTGATCGTGCTGCCCTCGTACAGGCCGGAATTGTTGGCGACCATCAGGTCGAGCTGGCCGTATCCACCGCCGCCGCTGGCGATTGTCTTGATGCCGCCGACCATGATGATCGACGAGGCGGCAAGAATCATGATCAGCAGTAACGCCTCGATGCGCAATTTGGTGCGAAGAGTCAGCGGCAGGAATGCTGCGAAGGCCAGCGCCTTCCACACCCAGTCCCATTTGTCGTGCGCCTCGACCGGGAAATCGGCGGTCAGCGTGGTCAGGTAGCAATAGACCAGCAGGACCACGATCAACACCTGGCGCGGGGCGACGCGACTGTCCTTCTTCTGGTCGGTCAGCGCCCACCCGCCGACCGCCAGCGCGACCGCGATCAGCGAGATCGGCACGGTGTTGAGCAGGACGTAAGTCAGGCGCTGCGGGCTGACGATGTCGATATAAACATAGGACAGGACGAAGATGAACGGGCGTTTGAAACCGCACGCGAAGAATGCGGCGAGAAACGCAACGAAGACGAGATCACGCATGCGGCCTGTCCTTCTTCTTCGTCGAAGGCGGCGGTGCGTCTTCAGTATCCAGATCGGGGTCATCGTCGAGATCGGGCCGCTTGAGCAGCAGCCAAGCGGCGAGCAGCATCAGGCCGTGGCTGATGGCAAGGGCAAGGTTGTCAATCATGAGGCGACGGGCATGAGGCGACGGACATGAGGCGGCGGGTCCACTCGGGGAGATACTGTCGGCTTCGCGTTAACCGCCTTGGGTTGACGCGCCGTTAAACACTGGTGTGGCAGGGAGGTTCACGATGCGCATTCTCCACGTCCTCGACCATGGCTTGCCGCTGCAGAGCGGCTACACCTTCCGCACCCGGGCGATCCTGAAGAGCCAGATGCGGCGCGGGTGGCAGGTCGCCGCCGTCACCAGCCCGCGCCACGGAAAATACGATGCGGAAATGGAGAGGGTGGACGGGATCGATTTCCACCGCACGGCCGCCAAGGGTGCGTTGCCCAGTCCATTGGGCGAATTGCGCGAAATTTTCGCGTTCGCCAAACGGATCGATGCGGCGGTCGACACCTTCCGCCCTGACATCCTGCACGCCCATTCGCCGGTGCTGGATGCGCTCGCCGCGCTCAGGGTCGCAAAAAAGCGCGGGTTGCCCCTGCTCTATGAAATCCGTGCATTCTGGGAGGATGCTGCGGTGGGGAACGGGACGGGCAGCGAGGGATCGTTGAAATACAAGGCGATCCGCGCGCTGGAAACCTGGGCGGTGAACAAGGCCGATGGCGTGGCGGTGATCTGCGAGGGCCTGCGCCGCGATCTGGTCGAACGCGGGGTGCCGGCGGACAAAATCCTCGTGTCGCCCAATGGCGTCGATCTCGAAATGTTTGGCGCACCGCTGGATTATGATGCGCCGCTCGCTTTGTCGCTGGGGCTGACCGGCAAGGACGTGATCGGGTTCATCGGCAGCTTCTATGATTATGAGGGGCTGGACGATCTGATCGCGGCGATGCCGATCGTGGTTGCGGCGCGACCTGATGCATACCTCGTTCTGGTCGGTGGCGGACCGATGGATGCGGCGTTGCGCGCGCAGGCCGCTGCATCTCCGGTCGCCGATCATATCCGCTTCGTCGGGCGCGTGCCGCATAGCGAGGTCGATCGCTATTACAGCGTGATCGACGTGCTGGCTTATCCGCGCAAGCTCATGCGGCTGACCGATCTGGTGACGCCGCTGAAGCCGCTCGAGGCGATGGCGCAGCGTCGTTTGGTGGCGGCATCGGATGTCGGCGGCCACCGCGAGTTGATTCGAGATGGCGAGACAGGCACCCTGTTCGCGCCGAACGACCCCGCAGCGATGGCCGCCGCGCTTTCCGGCCTGCTGTCCGACCGGCATGTGTGGCAGGCGCGGCGGACGCGCGGCCGCGCGTTTGTGGAAACGGAGCGCAATTGGTCGGTCAACGTCGCGCGTTACGCGCCCGTTTACCAAAAACTCACCAAGCAGGACGTAACGTCCGGAATATGGTCGAAATCTTCCGTCGCAAGCGCCTGAACCTCCCCGTCGCCCCGCTCGCTGCGGCGAGCGTGGCGGCGATCACGGCCCTGATCTTCGCGCTGTCGCCCGGCAGCGTGCTCGGCAATCTCGTGCTGGACAGCGGCATCGCCGCGGTGGTGCCGGCGGCGGAACCGCCTTTGGGCTTCACCGCCCGCGCTGTGCTGACGCTCGCCGGTGGCGGCGGGCTCGGGCTGATCACGTGGTTCGCTTTATATCTGATGGTCGGCACCCGATCGATCGCGGTCTTTGGTGGATCGGATGATGCCGACGCTACCGAGCTTCCTGTCCTGCGCCGCGCCGATGCCCATCCCGACGCCCCGGCGCGCCGGCCCTTATTCGCAAATAGCGATCTCGGCACGCCCTTCCTCGATGTACGCGCGCCGATCCATGTCGTGGCCGACGATATCGAAGATGCTGTGTTCGCGCCGGCGCACCCGCAGGCGGTGCCGTTCGTCGCCCCGGTCGAGGCCGATCTGCCGATCGATCTCGATCAGCCGCTTGCCGCGTTCGATCCCCATGCCATTCCGGAACAGCCGCTCGACTGGTTCATCCCCGCCAAGCCGCCCGTTCAGGCCGAGCGTCCGCAGACCTTCGCGCCCAGTGAGCGCTTCGAAACGTTCGAACTGAAACCGACTGCGGCAGACGCGTCGCGCGCGCGCAGCGATTTCGACCCCTCGGCCAGCATTCACGTCCTGCTCGACCGGTTGGAGAAAAGCGTCGTCCGTCGCGAGGTCCAGATCGTGACCAAGCCGGCATCGCGCAACGATTCGCTGCAGGAAGCGCTGTCGACGCTGCGCCGGTTGGCGGCCGCGCGCTGAGGGCTCAGCCCTCCACCGTCAACGCCTCGATTTCGATTCCCACGCTGGTCGCCGTGCGCGTGACCGCCGCAATGGTGAGGTCGGCGAGCAGGTGTCCGCGCAGGTCGAAGTCCGCCTCGGGCAATCCTGCCAGCCATGTCTCCAGCGCAGGCGAGGGCAACGCGGTCCAGGTCATCGCATGGCGCGCGCCGACGAAAGTCGCACTGGCGCAGCGCACCCAGTCCGACGCGACGATTTCCACCGGGCAGTTCTTCGCGACCGAATCGCGATAAAGGGTGCGCACCAGCAATGTGCCGATATCTGGCCCGCGGCTCATCGCGGTGCCCGATCGGCGAGGAACGCCTCGATCCGTTGCGTCAGGCGAAAGCCTGGCTCGCGTCCGTTTCGCAGATCGCGAACCAATCGGGGATCGTTGACCGCCATGCGGCCGAACCTTGTCTCCGGCATTTTGCTTTTCCGGAGGTAACTTTCGATCTTCCTCAGTACCGGCATGTCGCGATTCTCCTTTTGCCCAGAACCTTGGCCTTTCGAGTCCCGGTTCTGTTCCTGAAATGTTCCGCGCATTCCAACTTGTCTAGGAAAATTCCTACGGCTATCGCTCGATAATGGAGCAATCGGATCCACGCCGGGTTATCGAGACCCTCGCCGTCTCGTTCGGGGAGAGCCTTGCCGCCCTGTCGCGCCTGCTCGGGCGTAACGATGCGTATCTCCAGCAATTCGTGAAGCGCGGTACGCCGCGCCTGCTGGCCGAGCGTGACAGGCGGATACTCGCGGCCTATTTTCGGGTCGAGGAGGTCGTTTTGGGTGGGCCGGTTGCGTCAGCGCCAACGCCGACCACGACGATTGCCGTGCGGTTGCTGAATATCGCGGCATCGGCCGGGCCGGGGCGGCTGGTCGAAGCAGAACGCGCCACGGCGACCCTGCCGTTCGACCGGGCCATGCTGGAGCGGCTCGGTATCCGGTCGTCCAGTCTGGCGATGATCGACGCTGCGGGCGATTCGATGGCACCGGTGATCGAGCATGGCGACCGCATCATGGTCGATGAGGCCGACCGTAGGATCGATAGTCGCGGCGCGATCTACGTCCTGCGGATCGACGGTACGCTTGTCGTAAAACGCGTTGTGCGGGCTGGCGATCGAGTGAAGATCAGCAGCGATAACCCCGATTATCCCGCGCTACCCGATTGCGCTGTGAGCGACGTCGAGATTATCGGCAAGGTCGTATGGTTGTCGCGCGCCCTGCGATAACGTTTACGCTCGACCCGTTACGTCGACGCACGATCCCCTCAGTCCCGCCGGCGATCGATCAACCAGATTGCCACCGCCAGCGCGATGCCTGCGCCCGCGCCGATCAGGAAGCCGGGGGTCGCTTGCCCGTACAGGAAGCCGATGCTGGCGCCGATCATTGTGCCGATCGCGATCAGGAAGCCGCCGGCCTGTCGATTGGGTGCGCGATTTGGGGGGATGTCAGCCATTGGCATCCCCTGCCATGTCCCGTCTCGGTACGCCAGCGTCCCACGGTGGGACCAGTGGGGCGGTGCGCTGGAAAGCGTTTACCACCGTCTGCCGCGCCGCGCCGCGCATGGTCATTTCTGGCACGCGGAGTGCAATCCTCTCGCGCACGTAATGCCGGGGAATTCGATGTCTCATTTGCCGTATCTCGCCGACCGTATCGAAGTGTTCGATGCGGCGGATCTGATGACGAAGTTCGGCGATGATGCGGGCTTCGAGGCGGCCGCCCGGGCGGACCACAGTCGCGACGTGGGAAACCACGTCCATTTCTGCCGCTGGCGCCAGATCGAGCGGCTAATCGTGTTGCTGTCGGTCAATCGTGCCGTGGGCACGGTCCACTAACCACGACTCACGAGAAAACCGGCGCTTAAGGCCTGTCGCTGGCGCATCAGTGCGGCTAGGACGGGCAAATGTCTCTTCCGGTCGGTCGGCATGGCGCGGTGTGTGGCGCCGCCGTGTTTCTCCTCGCCGTCACGGCCCCCGCAGCATACGCGCAGGTCGCGGCGCCGCCGGGTGTTTCGACGCCTGGCAATTCGGCGACTGGCGCACCGGATGAAACCCAGCTCGATCCCAACGCCCCGCTCGCGCCCTTGCCGAATCTGGGCGTGGACTGGCCCGACCTTGCCAAGGCGCCCGCCGAGCCGGTCGATCCTTCGGCGACGCTCGAATTGGTCGGCGAGACGCGCTATTCCTACGCCGTTAGCGGAATCGATGCAGTGGAGAGCCCACTGCTGCGCCAGCGGTTCGATGAACTTTCCACCCTGAAGCAGCATTCCAACGCCCCGGCCAACGCCGCCCAACTCGACCGGCGCGCGACCGAGGACGTCGAACTGCTCACCGGGCTGCTGCGGGGCGAGGGCTATTACGACGCGCGCGTCACCAGCCGTATCGAACCGCGCGGCGGCAAGCCGTTGGTCACGCTGGAGGCGGATCCGGGCGTGTTGTACCGCTTTGCCGGTGTGACGGTGAATGGCTTGGCCGATGCGGGGGTGAAGACAACCGCATTGCGCAGTGCATTTGGCATACAGACCGATGATCCGGTGAATGCCGACACGATCGTTGCAGGGCAGACCAATCTGACCCGCAAAATCGGCGACGAGGGCTTTCCCTTCGCCAAAGTCAGCGATCCCGAAATCGTGGTCGATCGCGCGGCGCACACCGCCACGCTCGACATGAAGGTGACGCCGGGCGGCGAGAAACGCTTCGGCGAGATCACCAGCCTGCCCAACACGGTGTTCGACGCCGACCATATGGCCGACATCGCGCGCTTTTCACCCGGCGATCCTTATAGCGACACGCAGATCGCCGATCTTCGGCGCGCGCTGATCCAGACCGGTCTGGTCTCGACGGTGGATATCAAGCCGGTGCAGAGTGCGATGCCGGGCGTGGTCGATATCGCGGTGACGGTGGCGCCCGCGCCGCCGCACACCATTGCCGGTGAACTAGGTTATGGCGCGGGTGAAGGCGCGCGCGCCGAAGTCAGCTGGACGCATCGCAACCTGTTTCCGCCCGAAGGCGCGCTGACCTTGCGTGGCGTACTCGGCACGAAGGAGCAGTTGGGCAGCGTCGTGTTCCGTCGCAACAATTTCCATGATCGTGACCGGGTGCTGACCTTTCAGGCGGTCGCCTCCAATCTGAAACGCAATGCCTATCAGGCCACCAGTTTTTTGCTGTCCGGAACGCTGGAGCGGCAGACCAACATCTTCTTCCAGAAGACCTGGACGTGGTCGCTCGGTGCCGAACTGGTCGCCTCGGACGAACGCGACGTGATCTTGTCGACCGGTGCGCCGCGCCGTCGTACCTTCTTCATCGGCGCAGCGCCGACGAGCCTGACATATGACGGGTCAGACGATCTGCTCAATCCGACGCGGGGATTCCGGCTTGGCGGGCGGGTGTCGCCGGAGGTGTCATTGCAGGGCCAGGTGTTCGGCTATGCGCGTGTTCAGTTCGATGCCAGCGCCTATAAATCCGTTACGCCGGCGCTAGTCGTCGCCGGGCGCGTGCGGCTGGGCACGATCGTCGGCGCGCCGCGCGATGCGGTGGCACCGTCCCGGCGTTTCTATGCCGGTGGCGGGGCCTCGGTGCGCGGCTACGGCTATCAGGATATCGGCCCGCGAGACCCGAACAATGCTCCGATCGGGGGACGCAGCCTGACCGAATTCTCGCTGGAGGCGCGGGTGAAGGCGTTCGGCAATTTCGGCATCGTGCCGTTCCTGGATGGCGGCAATATCTACACCTCGCCACTGCCCAAATTCAGCGAATTCCGTTTCGGCGCAGGGCTTGGCGTGCGCTATTATTCGAACTTCGGGCCGATCCGCGTCGATGTCGGCACCCCGGTCAACCCCCAGCCGGGTGATGCGCGGGTCGCGGTGTACGTGTCGTTGGGGCAGGCGTTTTGACCGACGCTGTGGTCGAAACCGTTGTGCCGCTGCGGCGTGGCGGAGGCTGGTGGCGCTGGCCGGTCTATGCCGTGCTGGGGTTGATCGGTCTGCTCGCCTTCGTCCTGTGCGTGCTTGACAGCAGCGTCGGGCATCGCTGGGTCACCAACCAGATCGCCAGCCAGCATCCGTCAAACGGCCTGCGATACAGCGTCGGACGGATCGACGGATCGCTATATTCCGACGCGGTGCTGATCGACGTGCGGATCCGCGATCCGAAGGGCGTATTCTTCTTTGCGCCGCGTGCCGAACTGGGCTGGGCGCCGTTGGCGTGGGTTTCGAACCGGCTCGATATCAGCCGGCTGGTCATCCCGCGCGCGGCTTTCGCGCGTGTGCCGCAAACGATCAACACGGGAAAGACCGGGCCGATATTGCCGGATTTCGATATCCGCATCGGCACGTTGCGGATCAACCGGCTGACGATTGGCGCGTCCGTCGCGGGTACTCAGCGCAATGCGCAGCTGCGGGGCCGGGCCGATATCCATGCTGGGCGCGCGATGGTCGATCTTTCGGCGATCGTGCAGGGCAGCGATACGCTGACGATGAAACTGGATGCCGAGCCGGACCGCAACCGCTTCGATCTCGCGGTGCATGCGCGTGGTACGGCCCAGGGTGTGATGGCCCGAATGTCGGGCTTTGGTCGACCGATCGCGCTGGATGTGTCGGGCGACGGCACCTGGAATGCGTGGCACGGCGCGGCGCAGGTCGATATCGGCGATATCCGCGCGATCGATCTGAAGCTCGGTGCAAAAAGCGGGGCCTATACGCTGGGTGGCACGCTGACCCCGGCGCCGTTCACCCACGGCAAGCTGGCGCGGTTGAGCTCGCCGCGCGTGCTGGTGACCGGCGGCGCGATGTTCTTAAACCGGCGGTTGGAGGGCAAGCTGTCGCTGCGTTCGGCAGCATTGGCGGTGGATGCGACCGGCGCGATCGATCTGGCCGCCAATGCCCTGCGCAATGTGCGCGTCGTCGCGCATTTGCTGCAACCGTCGGGTCTGTTCCCCAACATGACCGGGCGGAATATCGAATTGCGCGCGATCCTCGATGGGGCGATTGCCACCGCTGCGTTCGATTATCGCCTGACCGCCGATCGCTTCGCGTTCGACGATACCGGATTCGAGGGCGTTTTAGCGGCAGGCAAGGGGCGCTTTTCCAGGGCCCCGGTCAGCCTGCCGATCGTTATGGTCGCGCAGCGCGTTACCGGCGTGGGTGATGTCGCAGGTGGCATCCTGCGCCATCTGAGCGTCGCGGGCGTGCTCAAAGTGACAGCGGCGGAAGTCACTGGCACCGATCTGAAGCTGTCCTCCGACAAATTGAACGGGCGCATCAACCTCATCCTCGATCTGAAGACCGGGGAGTATGAGGTTGGACTTAATGGTGGGCTCGGGCGGTATCTTATTCCGGGGCTTGGCATTGTCGATGTGACCACCAAGCTGCGCGTCGTGCCTGGAGAAGACGGGCATGGGACGCGCGTCATCGGCGCCGGCATCGCGCAGATGGTGCGGCTCGACAATGCCTTCTTCCGCTCGCTGGGCGGCGGTTTGCCGCGCATCGTCACCGGCCTGGAGCGGACCACGGACGGCGTGCTGCACTTCGGCAACCTGGTGCTGACCGCGCCGCAGATCCAGTTGCGCGGCACCGGCATTCGCCGTCGCGATGGGACGTTCCATTTCGAGGGCAGCGGGCGGCAGGCTGTTTATGGGCCGCTGACGTTGAAGCTTGATGGGAAGATCGACAAGCCGACGCTGGACCTGATGTTCGCGGCCCCGAATGCGGCGCTGGGGCTGGAGGGGGTGGCGGTGCATCTCGATCCCAATCCGGCCGGGTTCGCCTTCACGGCCACAGGGCAATCGCGGATCGGGCCGTTCAGCGGCGATGGCGAGATCCTGCTGCCGCAGGGCGGAGACGCGACCATTTCGATCGCGCGACTCGACGTGTCGGGTACGCGGGCGAATGGTGCGCTGAAAGTCGTGACCGGTGGCTTTGACGGGCGGCTTGCGGTGGCGGGCGGCGGGCTTTCGGGCGAATTACTGTTCCGACCGGCCAGCGATATCCAGCGGATCGAGGCGCACATCGATGCCGCCTCCGCCAGACTGGCCGACCAGATAGTACTTCGGCGCGGGCGGATCGATATGGTCGCGTTGCTCGATCCGGCGGGCACCTCGATCGAGGCGACCGTCACCGGCAATGGGCTCAGGCGTGGAGCGCTGATCCTCGGGCGCTTTGCCGCCAACGCCAAGCTGCGCGGTGGCGTGGGGCAGGTGACGGCGTCGATCGCGGGCAATCGTGGCCGGGCGTTCGATATCCAGACGATCACGCAGGTTACGCCGGACCGCTACAGCGTCGCGGCGGAAGGGACGCTCGACCGACGACCGCTCAAGCTGCTCACGCCCGCCATCGTTACCCGCGATGGAGATGGATGGCGCATCGCTCTGACGCAACTCAGCTTTGCCGGGGGTACGGCGGAAGTCGGCGGGCGCTTTACCGGCACGTCGAGCGCGATCGACGCGAGCTTGACACGGATGCCGCTGGCGATCCTCGATATCGGCTATCCGGGCCTTGGGCTGGGCGGCAGCGCCTCGGGGAAATTATCCTATGCGCAAGGCGGAGAGCAGGCACCGACCGGGCGGATCGACATGACGGTGCACGGGCTGACGCGGTCCGGGCTGGTGCTGTCGTCGCAGCCGATCGATGTCGGTATCGCTGCCGTTCTGCAACCGAACAAGGCGGTGGCGCGCGCGGTGATGGCGAGCGGGGGGAAGACAGTCGGCCGGGCGCAGGCACAATTGATGCCGCTCGGCGCGGGGGATTTCACCAGCCGGTTGAGCAACGCCGCTTTGTTCGCCCAGCTGCGCTATACTGGCCCGGCGGATACGCTGTGGCGCCTCGCCAATATCGAATTGTTCGACCTGACCGGGCCGGTCGCGATCGCCGCCGATCTGACCGGCAAGGTCAACGATCCGCGCATTCGTGGCGTCGTGCAGGCGCGCGGCGCGAAGATCGAGAGCGGCACGACCGGTACGGTGCTGACCAACGTGCAGGCCAACGGCACGTTCGGCGGATCGCGGCTGACCATCCCGAGCTTCACCGCCGATGCGGGCAAGAACGGCAAGGTTACGGGCAGCGGCATCTTCGATCTGTCCGCCACCAATGGCTTCGGCATCGATGTGAAGTTGCAGGCCGATCGTGCGGCACTGATCAACCGGGACGATATCGGGGCGACAGTGACCGGGCCGATCAGCTTCAAGTCGGACGGATCGGGCGGAGTGATTTCGGGCGATGTGAAATTGAACGATAGCCGCTACCGACTGGGCCGGGCGACGGTGGCGAGCGCGGTGCCGCGGCTCAATCTGCGCGAGATCAACGTGCCAGGCGGTCTGGATGCCGGGGACGATGTGGTCCGCAAGCCGTGGCGGCTGGACGTGCATGCGCGGGCGCCCAAGGCGCTGAAGGTTAGTGGCCTCGGCCTGGCGAGTGAATGGTCGGCGGATCTGAAGATCGGTGGTGAGCCGGAAAACCCCGCAATCACCGGGCGGGCCGATCTGGTGCGCGGCAATTATGAATTTGCGGGCCGCGAGTTCGGCCTGGAGCGCGGCATCATCCTGTTCGACGGGTCTGTGCCGGCCAATCCGTCGCTGGATATCGCCGCCAATGCCGGGACGACGGGCCTGAACGCGACGATACGGGTGACGGGAAACGCGGTGAAGCCGGAGATCAATTTCTCCAGCGTGCCGGCTTTGCCCCAGGACGAACTGCTTTCCCGCCTGTTGTTCGGCACGTCGATCACCAATTTGTCGGCACCCGAGGCGTTGCAATTGGCGGCGGCGGTGGCGGCGTTGCAGAATGGCGGCGGCGGGCTCAACCCGATCAACGCGGTCCGGCGCGCGGCGGGGCTGGACCGGCTCCGCATCCTGCCGGCCGATCCGCAGACTGGGCAGGGCACGTCGGTGGCGGCGGGGAAATACATCACGCGGCGGCTGTTCGCGGAGATCATCACCGACGGCGCGGGCTATTCCGCGACCCAGGTGGAATATCAGGTAACGCGCTGGCTGTCGTTGTTATCGAGCATTTCCACGCTTGGGCGGCAGAGCGCGAACGTGCGGGTATCGAAAGATTATTAAGCGCGCCGCCACCAGCGGACCAGTTGTACCATCCCGACGAGTAGCGCAGCGGCGATGCCCACGCCGATCGCGATATGTTCGATCGATTTCATCTTGCCGAACACCTGTTCGATCCCGTCGGCGAAGACGAAGCCGATGGCGGTGAATACGATTGCCCAAACGACGGCCGCGGCCGCGTTCAATGCGGCAAAGGTGCTGGTGCGGATGCTGGTGGTGCCGATCGCCATCGGGCTGACGGTGCGCAGACCATAGAGGAAGCGGAAGCCGAAGACGAACGCGGTCGGGTGCCGCTCGAACAGGCCGAGCGCCGTGGCGAAAGCGGGCTTCGCCTCGATCTTCCTGACGCGCGGATGGTCACGGAAGCGGCGTCCGGCAGCGAAGAACAGTTGGTCGGCAACGAACGACCCCGCGGCGGCGGCGATCGCCACGCCGGTGACCGGCATCAACCCGCCATGCGCGAGCAATCCGCCGGTGACGACCATCGTTTCGCCCTCGATTCCTGCGCCGAGGAAGACGGCGGCGAGGCCGTAGCGAGTGATGAGCAGTTCGATCGACATGACCGCAGTGGTGACGATTTTTTATGCGCTGCGCCAGTCCGGTGAGGGACATTGTTTCGCAATCGCCCCTAATCGGTTCAGTCCTGCCCGACGCATCCTCCAGAGGATGAGGCCTGACGAGGCGATGATGGTACTGCGGGTCGACGTAACCGCCGACCCTGTGGATTTGCCCGGCGCATTAAAGCCGGGTGCGCACACTGAGCAGCTCGGGGAAGAACGTCGTCTCCAGAACCTTGGCGAGATAGTGCACGCCTGCCGTGCCGCCGGTGCCGGTCTTGAAGCCGATGACGCGCTCGACCGTTTTCAGATGGCCGAAGCGCCAGAGCTGGACGTGGTATTCGATATCGACGAGCTTTTCGGCGAGTTCGTACAGGTCCCAATATGTGTTGGGGTGCGCATAGACCATCGCCCAAGCCGCCTCGACTTCGGATGAGCCGACATAGGGCAGCGTCACATCGCGCTGCAGCCGGTCCGCGGGTATTGCGAACCCGCGCCGGGCGAGCAGTTCGAGCGCTTCGTCGTACAGGCTGGGAGCGTTCAAGGCCGCCCTGAGCCGCTGATGCACCTCGGGCTCGTCGACATGGAGCTGGACCATCTCGGCGTTCTTGTTGCCGAGCATGAATTCGATCTCGCGATATTGATCGGACTGGAAGCCGGAACTGGTGCCGAGGCGACCGCGCATCGTCGTATAGTCCGCCGGGGTCATCGTCGCGAGGACTTCCCAGCTCTGGATCATCTGCGCCTGGATGCGCGCGACCCGCGCCATCATCTTGAAGGCGGGGGCGAGATCGTCATCGATGATGTGCTGGCGGGCGGCGCGCAGTTCATGGAGCGCGAGCTTCAGCCAGATCTCGGACGCCTGGTGGATCGCGATGAACAGCAGTTCGTCATGGGCTTCGGTCAGCGGGCGCTGGCATGCCAGCAGGTCGGGCAAGGCGAGATAGCTGCGGTAGGTGATCGTTTCGGTCATATCGAGCGAAGCTAGGGCGCGGGCATATCGCGGTCAATCCGCGCAAACCCCTCCCTACTGGGCTGTAGGACAGCAAGGCAGAACGCCCTCTCCCAACCCTCTCCCGTGAAGAACGGGAGAGGGCCAAGAACATCCTCAGGCGGGTTCGCCGACGATCGCCTTCAATTCCATGAAGTCGGCCAGCCCGTATTTGCCGCCCTCGCGGCCATTGCCGGATTGCTTGTAGCCGCCGAACGGGGTGCCGCCACCGCCGCTCCACGCATTGATCGTCACCATTCCCGCGCGCAACAACGGGGCGACCTTGGCCGCTTCCGCGGGATCGCCGGAGATCGTGGCGGACAGGCCGTAATCGGTGTCGTTGGCCATCTCGATCGCCTGCTCATGATCGTCATAGCTGGTGATCGTCGCGACCGGGCCGAACACTTCCTCGCGGTAGATGCGCATCTCGGGCGTGACGTCGGCGAACAACGTCGGGCGCACGAAGAAACCGGCGTTGCGCCCGTCGGGCCGGCCGGTGCCACCGGTGACGAGCGTTGCGCCTTCGTCGATCGCGGACTGGATCAGGCCCTGGATCTTGTCGAACTGGGCCTTGTTGACGACCGGGCCGATATGCGCGCCCATCACGCTGGCCGCATCGACCTTGGTCGCTTCCATGATGCTCTTGACGACATTCACCGCTTCCGCAGTCTGGCTCTTGTGGACGAGCAGGCGGGTGGGGGCGATGCAGCTCTGGCCGCTATTGACCAGCACGCCGCTGACCGTCGGCGGCAGGACGGTGGCGAGATCGGCACCCTTCAGCACGAGGTTGGGGGCCTTGCCGCCCAGTTCCTGGTGAACGCGCTTGACGGTCGCGGCGGCAGCGGTCGCGACCGCGATACCCGCGCGGGTCGACCCGGTGAAGCTGACCATGTCGACATGCTTGTGCGTGGAGAGTGCTGCGCCGACGCCGGGACCATCACCGTTGACAAGGTTGAACACGCCCGCCGGTACGCCGGCCTTGTCGAGGATTTCGGCCAGGATCACCGCGCAGCCCGGTGCTTCTTCGGATGGCTTCAGAATCATCGTGTCGCCGGCGGCGAGTGCTGGGGCGACCTTGGCGCAGATCTGGTTGAGCGGCCAATTCCACGGTGTGATCATCGCCACGACGCCGAGCGGCTCGTGTACCGCGCGGTTCTTGCCGACGCGTTCCGAGAATTCGAATTCCTGCAATGCCTTCAGCGTGCCCATGAAATAGCCGAGGCCAGCGGGGGCTTGTGCCGCGTTGGCAAAGCCGATCGGCGCGCCCATTTCCTCCGACGTCGCCGCTGCCAGATCGGGCATGCGCACCTTATATTCCTCGATGATGCGTTCGAGCAGCGCGACGCGCTCGGCGACCGAGGTTTGCGAGTAGCTTTTGAAGGCGGTTTTCGCGGCGGCGACGGCCTTGTCGACATCGGCTTGGCTGCCCAACGAAATCTCGCTGACCGGCTGCTCGGTGGAGGGATCGATCACCTCATGCCGCGTGCCGCCGTCGCTCTCGACCCAAGAGCCATTAATATAATGCTTGAGGTAGCTTTTCATGATCGTCTCCACGTTTTTTGAATGTGCGGTACGCTTGGCACGTAGATGGCGTCGCGCGGGATCGGTTGCAACCTGAAACGCGACGCCTACGTTCAGCGGACAGTTTCAGGAGATCGACCGATGGACCGCGCAGCCCGTATCACGAAGATCGGTGGCCCCGACGTGATCGAATGGGTCGATGTGGATCTGCCCGATCCCGCGCCCGGCGAGGTGCGGATGCGCAATACGGCGGTGGGTCTTAATTATATCGACGTTTACTTCCGCACCGGGCTGTATCCGGCGCAATTGCCGAGCGGGCTTGGTTCCGAGGCGGTCGGCGTTGTGGAGGCGCTGGGCGAGGGGGTGTCCGGGCTTGCGGTGGGAGATCGGGTGGGGACGTTCGGCCCTGCGCATGGGGCCTATTCCACCGCGCGTAACGTGGCGGCAGCTTCGTTGATGAAGGTTCCTGACGGTGTAGACGACAAGATCGCGGCGGCTTTGTTCCTAAAAGGCTGCACGGCCGAATTCCTGATCGAACGCTGCGCGAAGGTACAGGCCGGGCAGACGGTGTTGGTCCACGCGGCGGCGGGTGGGGTCGGGCACCTGCTGGTCGGGTGGCTGAAGCATATCGGCGCAACGGTGATCGGCACGGTGGGGTCAGAGGAGAAAGCGGCGCAGGCGCGAGACGCGGGTGCGGACCATGTGTTGCTGCACAAGCAGATCGATGTCGCGAAAGAAGTCCGCGCGCTGACCGGGGGCAGGGGCGTGGACGTGGCACTCGATGGCGTCGGCAAGGCGATGTGGGAGGTGTCTCTCGCCAGCACCAAGCGGCGCGGGCTGATCGTGAGCTATGGCAATGCCAGCGGCGCGGTGGACGGGGTCAATCTCGGGGTGCTGGCGCGGAACGGTTCGCTGTTCGTCTCGCGCCCGACCCTGTTCGATTATTATATCACGCCGGAAGAGCGGCAGGCGGGCGTGGACCGGGTGTTCGAGATGCTGGCCAAGGGGGCGATTAGGCCGGAGATCGGACAGACGTTTGCTCTGGAGCACGCAGCGGATGCGCACCGCGCGCTGGAGGCTGGGCGGACCAAAGGGGCGACGGTTCTGCTGCCTTGAGAATAAGGGGTAATTGCTGAGGTTGTCTTGTTCTCCTGCGAAGGACTGGTTTATCGCGCGGCCTTCGAAGAGAACAATCAGCGAAGGTCGCTGCCTACGGAACGTTGCGCGCAAGGTCCTCTAGGAACACCGTAGCCGTTCCATCCGACGGCGCGCGCCAATCTCCGCGCGGGCTGAGCGCGCCGCCCGCCGACACCTTCGGCCCGTTCGGAATCGCCGATCGTTTGAACTGGCTGGTGACGAAAAAGCGCATGAGGAATTTTTCGAGCCAGGATTTGATCGTCGCCAAATCGTATTCGCGACGCGCGGATTTGGGGAAACCCATCGGCCAGCGCCCGGCCTGCGCATCGGCCCACGCATGCCATGCGAGGAACGCGATCTTCGACGGGGCGAGGCCGTGGCGGATCGTGTAGTGGAGGAAGAAGTCGTTCAGCGCGTACGGCCCGATCCGGTCTTCCGTGCTCTGGATCGCGCCGTCCGCGCCGGGTGGGACCAGTTCGGGCGAGATTTCGGTGTTCAGGATCGCCTCCAGCACGGTATCGGTATCGCGGTCGAACTGGTCGGTGGCGACGCACCAGCGGATCAGGAACTGGATCAAGGTCTTGGGCACGCCGGCATTGACCGCGTAGTGACTCATCTGGTCGCCGACGCCGTAGGTGCACCAGCCGAGCGCCAGTTCCGAAAGATCACCGGTGCCGACGACCAGCCCGCTGCGCTGGTTGGCGAGGCGAAAGAGGTAGTCGGTGCGGAGCCCCGCCTGCAAGTTCTCGAACGTCACGTCATACTGCGGTTGGCCGCCATCTTCCAAACCTCGGCCGAACGGGTGGCCCAGGTCATCGAGCATCTGGCGGGCGGCGGGGCGGATATCGATCTCGTCGCCCGCCACCCCCAGCGCGCGCATCAAGGTCCAGGCGTTGGCCTTGGTATCCTCGCCGGTTGCAAACCCGGGCATGGTGAAGCCGAGGATGTGGTCGCGCGGGCGTCCGAGCCGGTCCATGACCTTGGCCGCGACGATCAGCGCGTGGGTGGAATCGAGCCCGCCGGACACGCCGATGACCAGCCGTTCGGCACGCGCGGCGACAAAGCGCTTCAGCAAGCCCTCGACCTGGATGTTGAACGCCTCGTAGCAATCGGCGTCGAGCTTTTCCGGTGTGTTGGGCACGAAGGGGAAGCGGCGGATCGTGCGGGTCAGGCCGATATCCGCGAAGGCGGGCTTGTGGTCGAAGCTTATGCGTCGGAAGTCCTTCTCCGGGTCGCCCGCGAGACGTGCAGCGTCGTTGAAAGTGCCGTTGCGCATCCGCTCCTGTTCGATGCGCTCGGCATCGACATCCGCCAGCACGATTTCGGGATCGTGGCCGAAGCGGTGCGATTCCGCGAGCAATTCGCCCAGTTCGTGGATCGTGCCCTGGCCGTCCCACGCCAGATCGGTGGTGCTCTCGCCCGGCCCGGCGGCGGAATAGACATAAGCGCAAATCGCCCGCGCGCTTTGTGCCGCCGACAGCATCATGCGCTCGCGCGACTTGCCGATCGTGACGTTGGAAGCGGAGAGGTTACAACAGATCAACGCGCCGGCTAGCGCGCCGTATGTCGAGGGTGGGATGGGTGCCCAATAATCCTCGCAGATTTCGGCATGGAAGATGAAATGTTCGAGGTCGGATGCCGCGAAGATCAGGTCGGTGCCGAAGGGGGCGCTCTGCCCTGCGACGGTGATGTGGCAGGGACCGGTGATCCCGGCACCAGAGGCGAACCAGCGCTTCTCATAATATTCGCGGTAGTTGGGCAGGAAGGTTTTCGGCACGACTCCGAGGATGCGGCCGCGCGCGATGACCACGCAGCAATTGTAGATGCGGCCGTTGCGGGGCAGCGCGGCGCCGACGAGCAGGACGGGCTTCACCTTCGCGCTGGCTGCGACGACTGCGCCGATCGCCGCTTCGGTGGCGTGATGCTGCGCGGTTTGCAGGTGCAGATCGTCGATCGCGTAGGACGTTAAATTGAGTTCGGGGAACACCAGCAGGTCGGCGCCCGCCTTGTGACCCTGCTTGGCCAGCGCGATCGTCGCCGCGGCGTTGGCGGCGCAATCGCCTACGCTGGCCAGCGGTGTGCAGGCACCGACGCGGATCAGGCCGTGGCTGTGGATCGAATGGAACGGATGCGTCTTCGCCATGACCGGGGGTGTAGCGGGCGGGGGCTAACGAGTCATCACATGCTCTTGCCTCGTTCGTTTCGAGCGCAGCCGAGAAACAGGCGGCGAACACCAAGCAAGGTTCCTCGACTTCGCTCGAAACGAACGGCAGGAAGGGAAATGGAGGAAAATTCTATGAAGATCAGCGCACGCAATCAGTTTTCCGGCACGATCGTCTCGGTCACGCCAGGTGCGGTCAACGCCAATGTGAAAGTGGATATCGGTGGCGGCAATCTCGTCACCTCAAGCATCACCAATGAGGCAATCGCCGATCTCGGGCTGGTCGAGGGCGATGTGGTGACGGTGATCGTGAAGGCCAGCGACGTGATGATCGGCAAGTAACATGCGGATCGGCGCGCTGAAGCTGAAGGCGCAGGTCTATTGCGGCGATGAGCTAGCGATGGGGCCGGGCAAGGCGGATCTGCTCGAGGCGATCGACGGTGAGGGATCGATTTCGGCGGCGGGGCGGACGCTTGGTATGAGCTATCGGCGTACGTGGCTGTTGGCCGATGAGATGAACCGATGCTGGAAGGAGCGGCTGGTCGACACGACGGCCGGTGGTGGCGCGGGCCGGGGCGCAAGATTGACGCCGATGGGGCGCGAGGTGCTCTCCGCCTACCGCGCGCTGGAGAGACGGTTGCAGGCGGCGGCGGATGGCGAGCCGATGGGGGACCTGCTCGGGTTGTTGCGGGATGAGCCGCTGGCGGCGGGCTGAGCTTAGCGCCCGCTGCCCAGCCGCGTCATCAGGATCGCCGCGCGCTTTGCCTGCCGCTTGATGCTCGATAGATCGACAGTTTCGCCAGGTGCGTGGTCGCCCGTGCTGGCGGTGCCGAGGCCGATCAGCCCGTCCACATCCTTCGCCACGAACGAAATGTCGCCCGCACCACGCCGGAGCGGATCGAGCGGCGCCATTTCGGCAAGACCGAGATCTGCATTCACGCCGTTGAGTTTTGCGAGCAGTGCGCGGTTGCCTGCGGTCGGGGCCATCGCCGGATAACCTCCGGGTTCGAACACGATCCTGGCGTCGGTACCGGGCGCGTGTTGGGCGACGATCGCCGCCATCTTCGCCTTTACCCGCGCGGTCTGCTCCCCGCACAGGGTGCGGAAATCGCCGCGTGCGATCGCGGTGGAGGGGATGATATTGGTCTTCCCCGTCGCGGTGGCGCGCACTCCGTCGGCGTCGAGCGCGGCCGTTGCGCCGCCCGCCACGATGCCGGTGTTGAAGGTCAGGTTCGGCTCGGGCAGTTCGGTGCGGAAGGCGGCGAGGATGCGCGCCAGTTCGTTGATCGCGCCATCGCCGAACGTCGCGTTGAAGATGAGCGAGGAATGACCGGTCTTGCCGCTGGTGGTCAGCGTCCAGCTGTTCGAGGAGCGCCGGGCGATCGAGCCCATGTCCTTACCATCCTCGACGAACAGTCCCTCGAAATCGAGTGCGGCATCGGCGCGCTTGCCGGCCGCGATCAGATCGGCGCGGGCTACCGCGATCGGGTCACCCGAATCTTCTTCGTCGCCGGTTAGCACGATCTCGAAATTCGCCGCGTCCAGCGTACCGGCGGCTTTCATCGCGCGCAGGGCAGCGATGATCACGACCATCCCGCCTTTGTCATCGCCCGCGCCGGGGCCTTCCGCCTTCTCGCCATGACGCATGAACTTCTGGAACGCGGAATCCTTTTCGAACACCGTATCGAGATGGCCGATCAGCAACAGTCGTTTCGCGCCAATCTTGCCCTTGCGCGTCGCAACGATGTGCCCGGCGCGGTGCGCGGCATTCATCGGCTTCCAGACGACGGTGAAGCCCAAGGGTTCGAGTTCCGCGCGGACCATCTTGCCGACCGCATCGACCCCGGCGAAGTTCATCGTACCGGAATTCTGATCGACCAGCTTTTGCAGCAGGGCGACCGAGCGTTCATATTCGGCATCCACCGTTTTCGCCATGATCGCTTCCGGCGCGGACAGCTTCGCGTGCGCGGGGACGGCGAGCAGGGCAGCGACGAGGAACAGTGGAATTCGCATCGGCGGCAGTCTCCGGACGGGAAAAGGATGGCGCGCCCAACGAACGCAAGTTCGAACCCTTCAAAGATAGGCGTGACACAATGGCGCGCCCGGAGGGAGTCGAACCCCCGACCGAGGAGGTAGAAGCTCCTTGCTCTATCCAACTGAGCTACGGGCGCGCACGGATGGTTGTTTAGCGCGGATTGCGGCCTCGCGAAACCGGCTTCATAGTCTCGGCCGACGACCGAGGGGAACGCGATATGCCGGCACCGATCAACGCGCGAGACCTGACAAATGCGAATTTGCGCTATTTCGATTTCGTAATGGCCGCCTTCGTCGCGATCATCCTGCTGTCGAACGTGATCGGTGCGGGCAAGGTGGCGCAAATCTGGCTGCCTGGCGTGGGCTATTGGCCGTTCGGCGCGGGTATCCTGTTTTTCCCGATTTCCTATGTCATCGGCGACGTGCTGACCGAGGTATATGGTTACGCGCGGGCGCGGCGGGTGATCTGGGCCGGGTCGGTCGCGGTGCTATTCATGGCGTTCATGTCCTGGGTCGTGGTGAAGCTGCCGCCCGCGCCGGACTGGGGCAATCAGGCGGCGTATGAGACCGTTTTCGGGCAGGTGCCGCGCATTGTCTTCGCCTCCTTGTGCGCCTTTTGGGTCGGCGAGTTCGTCAATTCCTATGTGCTCGCCAGGATGAAAGTGTGGACCGGCGGCAAACATCTGTGGACGCGCACCATCGGGTCGACTGTTGCCGGGCAGGGCGTGGACAGTCTGATCTTCTACCCGCTCGCTTTCTGGGGCGCCGAGGGGTGGACGACCGATCTGGTGCTGAAGGTGCTGGTTACGCAATGGGTGCTGAAGGTCAGTTGGGAAGTGGTGTTGACCCCGCTGACCTATCTGGTGGTCGGTTTCCTGAAGCGCCGCGAGGGGCTTGACGTGTTTGATGAGGGCACGGATTTCACGCCGTTCCGGGCGCGCGTGTGAGCGCGCTCCAAACGGTCAAATTCTGGCTGCAGCAGCCCGTGCATCCCACCGAGGATGCCGAGAATGCGCTGACATGTATGTCGCGCTGAAGCTGTTCGGGTGGCGGCGGCGCGGGTGGCGAACGCGGACGTTCGGCGGGCGTTACGCTGCGACCAATTCCAGCAGGCCCTCCAACAGGCCGCGCCCGTCGCTGCCGCCATGCGCAGCCTCGATGCGGCGTTCCGGGTGCGGCATCATGCCGAGCACATTGCCGGCGGCGTTGAGCAACCCGGCGATGTTACGGGCCGATCCGTTGACCGGGCCGGCATAGCGGAACGCAACCCGGCCTTCGCCTTCCAGCCGATCAAGCGTCGCAGCGTCGGCGAAGTAATTGCCATCATGATGCGCGACGGGGATCGAGATCGTCTGACCCTGCGCATAGCGACTCGTGAAGATGCTCTGTGCGTCCTCGACTACCAACGGCACGTCGCGGCAGACGAAATCGATTCCGGCATTACGCATCAGGGCGCCGGGCAGCAGCCCAGCTTCGGTCAGCACCTGAAAGCCGTTACATACGCCAAGCACCGCAACGCCACGTTCGGCAGCCTGGCTTACCGCGCGCATAATCGGCGATCGGGCCGCCATGGCGCCGGAGCGCAGATAATCGCCGTAGGAAAAACCGCCGGGGACGCCGATCAGGTCGAGACCCTCGGGCAATTCGGTGTCGCCGTGCCAGACCATCACGGGGGCGATGCCACCCACATCACGGATCGCCACCGCGAGATCCCGGTCGCAGTTCGACCCCGGAAAAACGATGACCGCGGACTTCATGACTGGGCCTTTGTGGTCGCATCGCCCGATGAAAAACCGGTTTCCACTTTTTCCGGCGATGCCCGTTCGATCCGATAATTCTCGATCACCGTATTGGCGAGCAGCTTGCGGCACATTTCGTCGATGCTCGCATCGGTCGTGTCGTCGGCGACGTCGAGTTCGATCAGCTTGCCCTGCCGCACATCCTCGACCCCGGCAAAGCCAAGACCGTCCAGCGCCTTGTGGATCGCCTTGCCTTGCGGATCGAGCACGCCGGGTTTCAGGGTGACGATGATGCGCAGTTTCATGGCTTACTTGCCCTTGCTCTTGCGATGTTTTTCAAGATCGAGCACCGCATTGTCCGCGCCCTCGGGCAACAGACCGAGGCGGCGGGCGACCTCCTGATAGGCCTCCACTTCACCACCCAAGTCGCGGCGGAAGCGATCCTTGTCGAGCTTTTCGTTGGTCTGCATGTCCCACAGACGGCAGCCGTCCGGGCTGATTTCGTCGGCCAGGATGATGCGGGCGTAATCGTTATCCCACAGCCGACCGAATTCGAGCTTGAAGTCGATCAGTCGGATGCCGACCGCAGCGAACATGCCGCACAGGAAATCGTTCACGCGGATCGCGAGGTCGGCGATGTCGTGCATCTCCTCTTGGCTGGCCCAGCCGAACGCGGCGATATGTTCGTCGGTGATCATCGGATCGCCGAGCGCATCGTCCTTGTAATAATATTCGATGATCGTGCGCGGCAGCTGCGTGCCTTCCTCGATCCCGAGGCGCGTGCTGAGCGAACCCGCCGCGACGTTGCGGATCACCACCTCGATCGGCACGATCTCGACCTGGCGGATCAACTGTTCGCGCATGTTGAGGCGGCGGATGAAATGCGTCGGCACGCCGATCAGCCCGAGCAGGGTAAACACATGCTCGCTGATGCGGTTGTTGAGCACGCCCTTGCCGCTGATCGTGCCCTTCTTCTGCGCGTTGAAGGCGGTGGCGTCGTCCTTGAAATACTGGATCAGCGTTCCCGGCTCCGGACCCTCATAAAGGATCTTGGCCTTGCCTTCGTAGATCTGGCGGCGGCGGGCCATGCGGCAATACCCCTTGAAAGAATCGCCCCGGCCAAGCGGGATTCGCAGGGCCGGGGCGGGATGAGGGGAGCTATATCGAAAGCATTGCCTGCGCGCAATTATGCTTGGCTACCGCTTCAAAGCAGCGTTGATGAGTCGCTTGCTTTCCGCCCACGCCGCGCTTTCCGGGGCGATGAGTTCGACGTGGCCGGTGGCGGGCACGACGTGCAGCGCGATGCGGTCGCCGGCTTTCTTCGCCTGGGCTTCATAGCCGGTGCCGAGGCGGAGTGGGATGATGCGGTCCTCGGCCCCGTTGACCAGATCCTGCGGCACGTGGAGCGGTAGGAGTCGGGGGACGGAGGTGTCGGCGTAGACATCATTGCGCTTTGGCGAGGGGGTGCCGACCAGTTGGGCGACGACCGCGACGCCGCAGCCATTGTCAGGGCTGGCCACGGTCGCCTCCAGATCGGGCAAGCCGCCGAGGCTGATGACATGGGCGATCTTCAGCGGTTTCGTGCCGTAGAGCGGGCTGGTTTTGGGGAGCTTGCCGCGCCCGGCGAGCCACAAGGCCAGATGTCCGCCCGCCGAATGGCCCACCGCGACGATATGCCTGGTGTCGAGATGGTATTTGGCGGCATTGGCCTTCAGTGCGTCCGCCGCGTGGGCCGCATCGTGGAACGTGCCGGGATAGCCGCCGCCGGTTCGGTCCACGCCGCGATAGTCGATATTCCAGACCGCAATACCACTTTTGCGCAGATCGTCGGCGATCCAGTTCATCAGGCTACGATCGGCGATACTGGTCGTCCAGCAGCCGCCATGCACCATCAGCACGGTGGGGAAGGATTTGCCTTTGCGATCGGCATCGGCGGGCAGCCAGACATCAACCTTCTGCAGATTATCCTCGCCGTAAGCGATTGTGGCGTCGGGCTTGGGTTGCTCGCGCTTGGTCAGGTCCGGCCAAGTCAGCAACTTCGGGGCATCGGCGGGCATGCTCATGGCGGCGATCGGCATCAGGAGGGCGAGGATTGGGAGGAGGGCGAGGATCGGGAATACGAAGCGCATGCTTTGCTGCATAGGGGAGGTTGCTGGATCGAGAAACCCACCGTCATCTTGCCAAGTTTCCTGTTCTCCAGCGAAAGCGAGAGACCAGGCTGGGCCCCGTCTCCGCGGGGGGACGAAGCAGCGCGGGCGATTGAAGGGATAAGTGCCCGGGCGACGGGCGCGAGGTCCTTAATCCAAATTTATTGCGATCCGGGCTATCGCTTGGCTCGAGACCGCGTGCAGGAATGAACGACGTTGAAGATCCTGGTCCTATCCAGTCTCTATCCGAATGAGATGCAGCCGCGGCACGGCATCTTCATCGAACACCGCGTGGCACATCTGGCGCGTGCAGGGGATGAGATTCGTGTCGTCACACCGGTGCCGTGGTTTCCCAGCAGCAACCCGAAATTCGGCCAATATGCGACGCTGGCGCGAATCCCGCACTCGGCAGAGCGGCGCGGGGTGGGGGTCGATTATCCGCGGTATCCGGCGATTCCCAAGCTCGGCATGACGCTCGCGCCTTTCCTGATGGCCGCATGGCTGTATCCGCGCATTGCGAAGTTGCGGCGCGAATTCGATTTCGACGTGATCGATTCCTATTATTTCTATCCCGATGGCGTGGCGGCGGCGTTGCTCGCGAAATGGTTTGACGTGCCGTATGCGATGACGGCGCTGGGCAGCGATGTGACGCAGATTCCTGACTCGACACCCGCGCGACACATGATCCTGTCGGCTGTGCGCAAGGCGGCCGTGGTGACGACCGTGGCTGGGGCGCTGCGCGATCGATTGGTCACGCTGGGTGCGCGGTCCGACACGATCAGTGTGGTGTTGCATGGGGTCGATCTCGACCTGTTCAGCCCGCCGGTTGATCGGTTGGCGTCGCGGGCGAAGCTGGAAATGGTCGCACCGACTGTCATGTGTGTCGGCTATCTGGTTGACAATAAAGGCATCGATCTTGCGATCCGGGCTATCGCGCGATTGCCGGACGTGCGGCTGATGATTGCGGGCACAGGGCCGTGCGAGATCGCGCTAAAGGCGCTGGCCGAATCGCTCGGGGTGCGCGACCGGATCGATTTTCTCGGCCATGTCGATCAGGATTCGCTGGCCGAACTGTACGGCGCGGCGGATGTGGTGGCGAATTGTTCGGAGCGGGAGGGGATTTCAAACGTTTTATTGGAGGCGCTCGCCTGCGGCACGCCGTTGGTCGCGACTCCGGTCTGGGGATCGCCCGAGGTGGTCAGCCGGGCCGCGGCTGGGGTGCTGACCGCCGATCGCTCCGACGCGGCGATCGCCAAGGGCATCGCGAAGCTGATTGCCAGCCCACCCGATCGTTCGGAAACAAGGGCTTATGCCGAGACTTTCAATTGGCATGATACCGGACGGCAGCACCATCGCTTGCTGACCGATGCGGTGGCCAACCATCGGCGGCGCGCGTCGTCCAGAATGGCCACCGGCATGCTTTGATCGAGCCGTGACGCCTGCTAGGCAGTTTTCATGCCGACAGACGTCAAAGATCCCGAAGACCCCTTCAATGCAATCGTGGATGCCCCGTTCGACAGCGCGCTGAGCGACCGGTATCTCGTCTATGCGCTCTCGACGATCACGGCGCGGTCGCTGCCCAATGTGCGCGACGGATTGAAGCCGGTGCATCGCCGCCTGTTATGGGCGATGCGGCTGCTGAAACTGGATCCGGCGCAAGGGTATAAGAAATGCGCGCGCGTCGTTGGTGACGTGATCGGCAAGTATCACCCGCATGGCGACCAGTCGGTATATGATGCGATGGTGCGCCTCGCGCAGGATTTTGCGATGCGCTATCCGCTGGTCGACGGGCAGGGCAATTTCGGCAATATCGACGGCGATAACGCAGCGGCCTATCGCTACACAGAAGCGCGGCTGACACAGGTCGCGATCGACATGATGGACGGGCTCGACGAGAACGCCGTCGATTACCGCCCGACCTATAATAACGAGGATCATGAACCGGAATTGTTTCCGGGCCTGTTCCCAAACCTGCTGGCCAATGGCGCGGCGGGCATCGCGGTGGGTATGGCGACGAGTATTCCACCGCACAACGCCGCCGAACTGTTCGACGCCGCGATCCTGCTGATCGATCAGCCGGATGCGACGGATGCGCAGATGCTGGAGCATGTGAAGGGGCCGGATTTCCCGACCGGGGGGCTGGTGGTGGATTCCCCGGCGTCGATTGCCGAAGCCTATGCGACCGGGCGGGGCGGTTTCCGCGTGCGTGCGCGATGGTCGATCGAGCGCGAGAAGGGGGGTACCTGGAATGCGGTGGTCACGGAAATTCCGTATGGGGTGCAGAAGGGCAAGTTGATCGAGCAGATCGCCGGCCTGATCAACGACAAGAAGCTGCCGATTCTCGCCGACGTGCGTGACGAATCCGACAGCGCGATCCGTATCGTGATCGAGCCGCGCAGCCGCACCGTCGATGCCGACATGCTGATGGAAAGCCTGTTCCGTCTCAGCGACCTGGAGAACCGCGTTAGCCTGAACCTCAACGTGCTCGACAAGACGCGCACACCGCGCGTTTTGAGCTTGCGCGAGGCGTTGAAGGGTTGGGTCGAACACCAATTCGTCGTGTTGCAGCGGCGCTCGCAATATCGGCTCGACAAGATAGCCGACCGCGTCGAACTGCTCGACGGCTATCTGATCGCGTACCTCAATCTCGACCGCGTGATCGAGATCATCCGTCAGGAGGACGAGCCCAAGCCGATCATGATCGCTGAATTCGGCCTGACCGATCGGCAGGCCGAGGCGATTCTCGACATGCGCCTGCGCCGCCTGCGCAAATTGGAAGAGATGCAGATTCGCAAGGAGCGCGCGGGGCTGGAAGCGGAGAAGTCATCGCTGGAGGGGTTGCTAGGCAGCGAGGCGCGGCAGCGTACGCGGCTGAAAAAGGATATGGCGAAACTGCGCGAGCGCTATGGTCCGGAAACTCCGCTGGGCAAGCGACGCACGACTATCGCCGAGGCGGCACCGATGCGCGAAATTCCGCTGGAACTGATGATCGAGCGCGAGCCGATCACGGTGATCCTGTCCGAACGCGGGTGGATCCGGGCAATGAAGGGGCATGCCGACGAGGCGGCGATAATCGCGCTGAAGTTCAAGGAAGGTGACGGGCCGATGTTCGCCTTTCCCGCGCAGACCACCGACAAGATTTTGCTGGCGGCAGAAAACGGGCGATTCTATACACTTGGTGCGGATAAATTGCCCGGCGGTCGCGGCTTTGGCGAGCCCGTGCGGTTGATGATCGACCTGGATGGCGAGGTCGGCATCGTCGCGCTTCTGCCGGCGAGCAGCGCGAAGAAGCTGCTGGTTGCGGCGAGCGACGGGCGCGGTTTCGTCGTGCAGGCCGCAGATACGATCGCCGAGACGCGGAAGGGCAAGACGGTCGTCACACCGCGCCCCGGGGCAAAACTGAAGATCGTGCGACCGGTCGACCCCAATGCCGATTACGTGGCGGCGATCGGCGACAATCGCCGCTTGCTGGTGTTCCCGCTGTCCGAACTGGCCGAATTGTCCAAGGGGCAGGGGGTGCAGTTGCAGCGTTATGGCGATGGCGGACTTTCCGATGCGGTCACCTTCCTGTTCGCCGACGGCTTAAGCTGGACGATGGGCGGCGAAACGGGGCGGACGCGGACCGAAACCGATCTGACGCAGTGGCGCGCCGCGCGGGGTGCGGCGGGGCGAATGCCGCCGACCGGGTTCCCGCGTGACAACAAATTCTGACGGTTCCCGCCACCGGATGCAGCAGCAACGCCGGTCGACCGGTGGCAAATTGTAACTTGTAAGAAATAATCCGGGCTTCAGCGTACTTTAACGAAATGGCGCTACCCGTGTTCTGCAATGGGGACAACAAAGCCACTTAGTCTGTTTCGGAAGATGCTGCCCGTGCCCACGGACGGCCCGGTGCCCTATGCTCCGGATACGGCGACTGCGACGTCCACGATCAATCTGTTGCCGATTCCCGCTGCGGTCGTGACGCATGTCGATGGCCGCTTTTCGCTCCATGCCCATAACGACGGATTTCGCCTCGCCGGGCTTGGTAATGCCACCCAACAATCACCATTCCTTAATCTTGTCGGCACGCGCATCTCGGCCTTCCTCGATAGCGACTCGCTGCGGGAGGAATTTGAATGGGAATTCGGCGAGAGCGTCGATTGCCGTTACTACCGCGTGACGATGGCGCGGATCGAACGTAACGAACTGCGCCGCTGCCTGATCACGCTGGTCGATCATACCTCGGAACTGCGCACCGAACACAATATGCGCCGCGAGATGCTGACCGATAGTCTGACCGGCCTGCCCAACCGGGCCGGGTTCTCCGATCAGCTCGAAGGCCTGCTGAACGATTCGACCGAGCGCGCGCATTATGCGGTGATGGTGCTCGATCTCGATCGCTTCAGCCGGGTTAACGCCTGTCTCGGATCATTGGCCGGGGACGAATTGCTCATCACGCTGGCCCGCCGCCTCAAGGGGGCGCTCCGCGCGCACGACGTGCTTGCGCGCACCGGGGGAGACGAATTCGGTATATTGCTGACGCTGGAGGACGGGCCGGGCGACGCACAGCATGTCGCCAAGCGGATCGAAGGCGCGCTGGCTACGCCGTTCCGGCTGACCGATTTCGAGATCAAGGTGGCGGTTTCGATCGGTATCGCGTTCGGATCGACGGCGCTGGACGATGCCGAGGAATTGATTCGTCACGCCCAGTTCGCCGTAAAGCGCTCCAAGATCAGTGGCCGGGCCGAGGCCTATCAGACCCAGCAATTCGATATCGCGCGCGAACAATTCGGCATGGAAACCGCGTTGCGCCGTGCGATCGAGAATGGCGAGATGCGATTGGCCTATCAGCCGATCTGTGATCTTTCGACGGGGCGCGTGATCGCGTTCGAGTCGCTGGCACGCTGGACCGATGCGGACGGCCGCGCGCATTCTCCCGCCGATTTCATCCCCGTTGCCGAGGAAGCCGGGCTGATCGTGCCGCTCGGGCGCTGGGCGATCGACGAGGCGGCAAAGACGCTGGCCGGATGGGACAGGCAGTTCGGCGGCGATTGCGGTGGGAAGCTGGCGGTCAATTTGTCGGCGATCCAGTTGCAGCGCGACCGTATTCCGATCCTGGTCGAACGCGCCCTGACCGCCAACGGGCTGGAGGGACGACGTTTCACCCTGGAATTGACGGAGAGCGCGCTCGTCACGGATCCGGATCGCATCGCCGGCATCATGCATGCACTGAAAGCATTGGGCACGACGATCGCGATGGACGATTTCGGCACCGGCTATTCCAACCTCGCCTATCTGCAGAAGCTGCCGATCGACGTGCTGAAAATCGACCGCAGCTTCATCACCGGCATGCTCGCCGATCGCGACAAGGTGGCGATCGTCCGCGCGATTTTGAGCCTGGCCTCCGCCCTCGGCATGAAGACTACCGCCGAGGGTATCGAGACCAACGAATTGTCGCAGACGCTGGCGGCCTTGGGCTGCACCTACGGCCAAGGTTATGCCTATGCCCGACCGCTCGAGGCGGATGCAGCCTACGCCTATCTGCTTGACATCAACCACCGGGCGACCGCCGCATCAGCGATATGACCGGCGCGATGTGCGTCGGGGAAATGTTCCGCGATCCACTGGTCCTCGACGATGCGCAGGAGTCGCGCGACGTCCGGCCCCCTGCCGATGCCGCGGGATACGAGGTCGCCGCCCTTGATCGGAAAGATCGGGGTGATCAGTGCTGCCAGACCCTGCGCCTCCCCGATCGGGCGATCCGAAAGCAGCAGGCGATCGGCGGCAAAAGTCGCTCCGAGCCGATATTGCAGGACCGCAGGGCTTTCCCTTCCGATGTCCGCCGTCGCGGCAATCAGGCGGCGGCGATCATTGTTCGACAGGCGCAGCCGCGCGCCAACATCCTCGGCGATGGCGGGATTGCATGGCAGCAAAGCGGCGAGGCGGCGGACCGGATCGGGTGCGATGGCGGCGTCTTCCTCCCGCCCGGCCAACGCGATGAGGCGGTCGGCTTGCGTGATTTCGGGCAGGACCGGGCGGAAGATGCCGTGGTCTATCATCAGTGCGACGACGCGCGGGGCGTGGACCGCGACCAGCAATTTCAGCAATTCCGCCGCAATGCGTTCACGCGACAAGGCCATCAAATCGTTGGCGCGTTCGGTGCAGGCCGCAAGCGCATCGGTGTCGGGGGCATCGGCGTCCGGGGCATCGCCGAAGCGGGCGTGGAAGCGGAAAAAGCGCAGGATGCGCAGATGATCCTCGGCGATGCGCTGCAGAGGATCGCCGATGAAGCGCACCCGACTTGCCGCCAGATCGTCCAGTCCGCCAAAATAATCGATCACTTCAAGGCTCAGGGGGTCGGCATAAAGCGCATTTATCGTGAAATCGCGTCGCGCTGCATCCTCGTGCCAATCGTCGGTGAAGGCGACCGTCGCGTGGCGGCCATCGGTGGCGACGTCGCGTCGCAACGTGGTGACTTCGACCGGGCCGGACGGCAGGATTGCGGTGACCGTGCCGTGCGCGAGGCCGGTAGGCACGACCTTGATCCCGGCGCGCTTCAAGGTGTGGAGTACATCCTCGGGCCGATGCACGGTCGCCAGATCGACATCGGCCGCTGCGATGCCGAGCAGGGTGTCACGCACGATGCCGCCGACGAAGCGCACTTCACCGCGCGCCGCGCCGAGCTCATCGGTCAATTCCTTCAGCCCTTCGCGATGGACGAAGGCGGTGTCGGCAGGGATCAAGCGGTCCATCTAAGCCGCCGTGAAAGGTTGACGATCATCGCGGCGGTCGCGCCCCAGATGCGCTGATCGTCCCAGAATATCTCGTAATAATGCCGGTTGCGGCCCTGCCATTCGACCGTCGCTTCGAGATGATTGGTGGTATCGAGGATAAAACTTAACGGCACTTCGAATACGGCGGCCACTTCCGCCTCGCTGGGTTTCAGGACGAGATCGGGTGGCACGACGCCGATGACCGGCGTAACCTCGAAGCCGGTGATCGTGCGGTAGCGATCGGCGATACCGACAATCTGTACAGACGCGGGGGGCAGGCCGATTTCCTCGTCCGCCTCGCGCAGGGCGGCAGCGACAGGGCCGCCGTCGCCGGCATCGATTCGGCCGCCAGGAAAGGCGACCTGGCCGGGATGCTTGCTCAGCGTATCGGTGCGGCGGGTGAGCAGCACGCCGGGTTCGGCGCGTTCGGTCACCGCGATCAATACCGCGGCCTGAGCGAGCGTCGCGATATCGGGGTCGCCATCGTGGTGATCGCCGGTCAGCAAGATCGGGTCGGCCCCGCGACTGCGCTCCAGCGCCAGCGTGAGGCGTTCGACGAGCGTCATGCCGTATTTTCCAGCGCGAAGAAGGTGCCGGCACTCCAGACGCCGGGCGGCAGATCGTTCCCCGCCAGCGCTAGGGTGGCGAGTTCGTAATAAACCGGGCGCGCGATCAACGCCTCCAGCCCACCGCGCACATGCAGATAGGGGCGGGGGCCGTCTTCAGTCGATTCGAAACGTAGCGGATGATCGCCGCCGGCCGTCACGAGATCGCCGGTGTTGAGGCGGAATATAAGGGTGACATCCTGGCCTTCGCCCTCAATCTTGACTTCGACCGCCTGAAACGGTGCGTCTTCTACCGCGATGTCGAGTTTCTCGACCGGCGTGACCAGGGCGTAGCCGCCATCCGGTTCCCGCCGCAGGATGGTCGAGAATAAACGCACCATCGCCTGTCGTCCGATCGGCGAGCCCTGGTGAAACCACGTACCATCGCGGGCGATGCGCATTTCGCTGTCGCCGCAATGCGTAGGGTTCCAGCGCTCGACCGGCGGCAGGCGGTTCTCTTCGGCCAGGCGCGCGATATCGGCGAGCGAGAGCGTGGCAAGATCGGGCAAAGGCGGCATCGGCATAAGCGGTGCGGTAGGCGCGGGGTCGCGTCCCTGCAAGGTTCAGGCGGTAACGGTAAATGCGGGCGCGACGATCCGCGGCGCGAGCAGGCCGCTGCCGCCGGGCACGTTCGGCCCGCGCGTAAGTAAACGGTGGCGCTCGACCGGGCCGGGTGCGCGCCAGCCCGCTGTCTGGTCCGAGGTGAAACTAAAGAAGCGGCCATAATATTCCGGATCGCCGATCAGCATCATCGCCGGGGAGGCCGGATCGGCCTCCGCTATCGCAAGGGCATGGTTGGTGAGCATGCGTCCGATGCCGAATTGCTGACGTATCGGCTCGACCGCGACCGGGCCGAGCATGACCAACGGTATCCGGCACCCGTCATCGCCGTTCAAGGCGATCGGCCAACACTGGATCGTACCGAACAATGTACCGTCTTCCACCGCTGCAAAACTGAGAGCGTCGAGCGCAGTCACGCCTTCCCGGATACGGTAGGCGGTCCGGATGTGACGATCCGTGCCGAACGCACGATCGAGCAACTGCTCGACCGCGTCGGTAGAAACATCTGTAATCGGCACGATCTGCACCACAAGCTGGCCCTTCAAGATCCCCGCCAACGTGTAAAAGCGGGCCGCGCGATTTAGAATGGTGTCGGCTGAACGCAAGTGGAATGCGGGTGCGGCTTTCCTGCCCGCGCGCTTATGCTATGGCGCGCTCTTGCCAGATCAGGCCCGCTGGTGTGCTTCGGCTTTCGGGGCGGGTTTTGCCATATTTTGCCATATAAGGAATGTCCGGGTTTGGACGACACGCTCACTTTGGAAGTGCATGATCTTGAGGTTCAGGTGCTGACCGGCATCTATTCCGAAGAAACGCACCTGCCGCAGCCGCTGCGCATCTCGATCACTCTGGGTCTGCGTTGCCCGGAGCGATTCGCACCCGATACGCCGTTATCGGCCTCGAAGAATTATCTCGACCTTAAAAATGCCGCGACGACCGCCCTGCCGCAGGGCGTGCACTTTACGCTGATTGAGGGCGTTGCCGACCATATTTGCGAAACTTTGTTCCTGCAGGACCGGCGCGTGACCTGGGCCGAGGTCAAGATCGTCAAGCTGGCGATTGCCGAGGCCGGCGAATCTATCGGTATGACGCTGCGCCGCCATAGGCGATGAATCTGGTGGTGGCGACCGAGGCCGCATTCGCGGGCGATGCCGACGTGCTGGTGGTGGAGGCTACCGGTAACCGTGATCGGATGCTTGGTCGGATCCTCGATTCTACTGCGCCATTCGTGCTGGTGATCGCTGGCCCCGACCTGGCGCCGATCGAACGGGCAATGATTCTCGCGGCGATCGGGCCGCTAGCGATCGAACTTGGTCCTGACCGGCGAATCGGCGCGCTGGATATCGCAATCGAAGCCGGGGAAACGGACATCGTGGTCGTCGCGAAATTCCTCGTCGCCGCCGAATCGACCACCGGACAAGTGGTCGCCGTTGCTGCCTGACGCGTTACCGGGGGCCATCGCCCCGATCGCAGGAGCCGAGCGAATCGAGCACGAAGCGATAATCGGCGGCGGCTTCCGGGCTCTCTGAATCGGGCAAGGCCGGCGGCAGGAAGCAGGCAAGCCGATACCATAACAACGTATCATGCGCCGGTGGCTTAGCCGAATCGTCCACCACATCGCTTAACGAAACGGCCCAGCGCCGCATGCCGGCAGGCCGGGTTATGACGCTGAGCGAAACCGGGCGGGCAGTCGCGGTCGTCAGGAAAATCTGGGTCTCGCCTTCACCGGGCAGCGCGCCCTCGGTGTGGAAACTGTGACCTACCCCGGTGATGCGGGGCGGGGCGTCTGCGGCGAGCGTTTCGGTGGTGATGCGGCGGGCAAGCGCATCTGCGGCGGGCGTCCAGTCGCGCTGCGCATCGGGGCGAATCAGCTGGACTTGCGTGCCAGAGCCGGAGACCGGGCGCGCAAACAGCAGCACGCGCAGCTTGCGAAGATTGGGCAATTTGCCGCGCGCATCCTGGCGAACGTCGAGCAGGTACCCGATTCTCGGCGGCAGCGCGGCCGGCCCGCGAATCAGCGCTTGGACATCGGCTTCGACATACAATCGGGTGATTCCGGCAGGCACCGTGGCAGCCTCTGCACCCTTGATTCGCGTAGTGCTGCGAATCGCCACGTCGACGATCACCGGCGCGTCGAGGACGAGATCAGCGTACAGGGCATAAGGCGGTGGTGGAGCTGGAGCGGGCGGCGCGGCGGGGGCGCGTTGGGCAAGAACCGGAGAGCTGACAACGGTGGCAGAAAGCGCCGCTGCGGCGAGCATTTTTGGGATCGATCGCATGGCCGAAGAGGTACGCGATCGCCCTTTGGTTAAACAGAAATAATTCTGCCACGGCGCGATTGTACGTTTGTTGCGTCCGACAAAGCGTTTGCGTCGTAGTTTACGCCGCGATAGAGGTTGGGGCTCTGTCCGAGGATACACTAGCCCGCGGCAGGCGGATTCATGGTCAAAGGACCGGAACCGAGATTGCCGTGATTGAGGAGTGTCGTTTCTGAATGGCCTATGCTGACCAAAAGATGAGCGGTGGCAAGGTGGTCGCGATTATTATCGTCGCGCTCATCCACGCCGTTATAGGGTATGCCTTCGTCACCGGCCTTGCGTACAAGTACGTGAAGAAGGCGGCGGAGAAGATGGATGTGTTCGACGTGGAGCAACCGCCTCCACCGCCTCCGGAAGAGCCCCCGCCCCCGCCGCCGCCAGACCAGCCGCTGCCACCCCCCCCGGTGGTGTCGCCTCCGCCGATCGTGGCCAATCCGCATCCTGTCGTTCAGATGCAGACGGTGACAACGCCGCCGCCGGCCGCACCGATGGTGCCGATTGCGGCACCCCCGGCACCCCCTGCGCCGCCACCGGCACCCGCGATCAGCAAGGCTGCTGGCGTTAAGGGTAATCCGGGTTCGTGGGTTACGAACGACGATTATCCGCCGTCATCCGTGCGCGACCAGGAGCAGGGCATCAG
>NZ_JANYEK010000036.1 GCF_025363195.1 Sphingomonas sp. | reverse complement strand
GCCGAGACGCGCGCCGACCGCCGACGGTTGATCTCATCGATCCAGGCGCTGAACGACGAAGTCGAGCGACTGGCCGCAGCGAACTGAAAACCGATTTCGCCCGGACGCCCAAAACCGAATACGGACGCCGATGCTTTGCGGTGAGCTGCTGCCGGTCTCATGGACACCGAGTTAGGCTATATGAGCCTGCTTCTCGAAGTCCATGGGGCTGAGATAGCCCAGGGTCGGGTGCCTGCGTGTCGGGTTGTAGAAGCGCTCGATATAATCGAACACGTCTGCCTTAGCGTGATTGCGCGTTCGATACGTCTTCCGGGCGATCCGTTCGGTCTTCATCGAAGAGAAGAAGCTCTCCATTGCCGCGTTGTCCCAGACGTTAAAGTCAGCGATCCACCTTTGGTTGGGTGCCTCGGCGGTGAACTGGCGGTCGAGGATGTTGTCGGCAATGACCGACCGCAGACCGTCGTCCTTGGGCAGGCCACGACGTCGCGGGCGCGCTTTCAGGCCGTGCACACGCATCAGTCGTTCGATGCGATGCAGACCACATGATAAGCCTTCGGCCAGAAGATCGTGCCAGACCCGGCGCGCACCGTACGTCCGATAGCTGGAGATGAAGCTGGCGCGGACTCTGGCGCCGAACTCCTCATCGCTGCGGGCGCGGGCACTGGGTGCCGGACCAGCCAGGCGTGAAAGCCGCTGCGCGAAACATCGAGCGCTTCGCAGATCCACGACACCGGCCAGATCCCTCGGTGCTTCGCTACGAACTCGAACTTCATATCGAGTCCCTCGCGAAGTAGGCCGCCGCTTTTTTTAAGATGTCGCGCTCGGCCTTCATCCGGGCCAACTCGCGGCGCAGCCGCTCAATCTCTTGGCTAGCTCCGGCTTCATCCCGCCGTGACCGGGGAATGCCGATCCCGGGTCAGCCTGCTGCTCGCGCACCCATTTGCGCAAGCCACTTTCTCGTGCAGATCCAGATCGCGGGCGGCCTGTGCCACCGATACCCCGCGTTCCCGCACTAGCTTCACTGCCTCGAGCTTGAACTCGCGGCTGAACTTCCGTCGTTGCATCTCCCTCCTCCAGTTCGAAAGACACCTTATCTCGGTGTCCAGGGAACCGGCAGCAGCTCACTTCGCTTCACGCAGCTTGCCGATGATCTCCTCCGGCTTTTGCTTCTTGAATGGCATTCCAGGTCTCCTTCTCCATCCAAAATAACAAATGTTTTGGACCAACCAGAACATGGCAGATCATCCCGGATCCCGGACATAGCGTGGCGAAGCCGCTACGGGCATTGCTGCGCACGGGTAGGCCGTGGGCCAGCCGGTCCTCTCACGTTAATCGTCGCCGTACCGCTGGCGCTCCGGCCTCCCGACGTATTCTCCACCGCATATGGTACGCTGAAGCCGTACGTCTCCGCCGGCTCGCACATGCCTGGCTTGGCGATGGCGGGAGCCGTGTAGCTCACTGATTGCCCATTACCCGCGATGCTGGCGCTGCCGCCGCCGGCTGGGACGGAAAAAGCTGAGATTCTCGCCGGAGAGCCGGAAGACGCCAACGTCGACAGTGCAATCGTGTAACTGCCGCTGGAATTGAAATTCAGAGTCGGGTTGAGCGCCGTTGGGGCCGAGGGTGCCGGTGTAGGTGTAGGTGTAGGTGTAGGTGTGGCTCCGCTAGCGACCTTGTAGGAAACGCGGTTTCCGGCCGGGTCATAGACAATAGCAGTCGTCACATCTCCATTCGGAGCACCGCTGGCGGTTGACGCAGTTAAACGCCCAAGAGCGTCATAACAATAGGTGGATGTGGTTTGACACCATACCGCCCCATCCGCCAACGCAAGCAGCGCTGATGCTGCAAGATAGCAAATTTTCACTTATGCCCCCAGATATGCTCTAATTGGATTTTAAAAATAACAAAATTACGCGCGACATGAAATGTTTTTCATAAAGTTTGATTGTGATCAAATGTTCTTTTTTCTTGGAAGCTCCGGATATATAAAGCTCCGCACAGATCGGAATTGTCTAGACTGCAGAATATTCCACTAACTATTTGAGAATAAATAATTTAAGGGAATCAAGGGGCAAAATATCCTCACCCAGCTGGTTACTTGCTGGACGCCCTCCCGTAAGCTTGCATCGCTCGTTTTCGCCAACGCCCGGCTGCAGGCGCCCAGGATGCGCCGGCCT
>NZ_JANYEK010000011.1 GCF_025363195.1 Sphingomonas sp. | reverse complement strand
GATCAGCATCTGCCGGCGATCGCCGGGAACGTCGCGTTCGGGCTCGCCGCGACGGTCAGTCCGCACGATGCCGGCGTGGCGGGCGTTGCGCATCATGCGAGCCTCGACGATCTGCTCGCCAATGGCCCGGCGGTCGATGCGGTCGCGCTCTGTACGCCGCCGCAGGTGCGCTATGCGCTCGCATCGCAGGCGCTGGCGCGGGGCGTGCACGTCTTGCTGGAAAAACCGCCGGGCGCGACCCTGTCGGAAGTCGCCGCGCTGGAGGATCAGGCGCGCAAGACCGGCGCGACCGTGTTCGCCGCATGGCATTCGCGGTTCGCCGCCGGAGTCGCTCCGGCACGGGCCTGGCTGTCCGACCGGCGGATCGACCGCGTCACGATCGTCTGGCGCGAGGATGTGCGCGTATGGCACCCGGGGCAGGTATGGATCTGGCAACCGGGTGGGTTGGGCGTGTTCGATCCGGGCATCAACGCGCTGTCGATCGCGACGTGGATCTTGCCGCGCCCGTTCTTCCTCGAATCCGCGACGCTCTCGACCCCGGCCAACCGCGCCGCGCCGATCGCCGCCGATCTCCTGTTTCGCGATACCGGCGGCGCACCGATCGCGATGGACCTCGACTGGCGGCAGACCGGCCCGCAAAGCTGGGACATCGTCGTCGAAACCGATGCGGGCACGCTGCGCCTGACCAGCGGCGGTGCGGTGCTGACTCTGCCCAGCGGCACAGAGCGTGCCGAAGACCGCGAATATCCCGGCCTCTATGCCCGTTTCGCTACCCTGATTCGCACCGGGCGCAGCGAAGTCGATACCGCCCCGCTTCGGCTGGTGGCCGATGCGTTCCTGCGCGGCACGCGAATTTCCGTGGAGAATTTCGATGACTGACCTCAAAACGCTCCGGCACATGGTCGCCGCTATGCTGCTGTCGAGCTCGGGCATCGTGACGGCGCAAACTCAGCCTGCTCCCGCCCCTGAATCTACCCCGCAGGCGGCGATCACGATCCATGCCGACACGCCCGGCCCGGTCTATGACAAGCGCATCTTCACGCAATTCGCCGAACATCTCGGCACGGGCATCTATGGCGGATTGTGGGTCGGGCCGAACTCGAAAATCCCCAATACGCGCGGTTTCCGCAAGGACGTGGTGTCGGCGTTGAAGACGCTGGGCGTGCCAGTGGTGCGCTGGCCCGGCGGGTGTTTCGCGGACGAATATCATTGGCGCGAAGGGATCGGTGCGCCGAAGTCCCGCCCGGTCAAGGTCAACACCCATTGGGGCGGCGTGACCGAACCCAATGCCGTCGGCACGCACGAGTTCATGGATCTGGTCGGCCAGCTCGGCGCCGAACCCTATATCTCGGGCAATGTCGGCAACGGCACCCCGCAGGAAATGGCGGAGTGGGTCGAATACATCACCGCGCCCGCTGGCAGCCTTGCCGATCTGCGCGCGAAGAACGGCCATAAAACGCCTTGGGCCTTGCCCTATTTCGGCATCGGCAACGAATTGTGGGGCTGCGGCGGTAATATGCGCGCGCAATATGCGGCTGACGTCACCCGCCGCTACGCCACCTTCGTCAAGGCCCCGGCCAATACCCGCATCATGAAGATCGCCAGCGGTGCCAACAGCGAAGATGTCGCCTGGACCGACACGATGATGCAGGTGGCGGGCGGCCAGGTCGATGCGCTGTCGCTGCATTATTACACCGTGCCGGGCGGCTGGCCGCCGCGCGCCTCGGCGACGCAGTTCGACGAAAGCGGCTGGGCGCAGACGCTGTCCGAGACGCTGAAGATGGATGATCTCATCACGCGCCACAGCGCGACGATGGACAAATATGATCCGGGCAAGCGCGTGTGGCTGGCGGTCGATGAATGGGGCACATGGTATGCGGGCGATCCGGGCACGAACCCCGGCTTCCTGCGCCAGCAGAACACCCTGCGCGACGCCCTGGTCGCGGCGATCAACCTCAATATCTTCGCCAAGCATGCCGATCGCGTGAAGATGACCGCGATCGCGCAGATGGTCGACGTGTTGCAGGCGATGATCCTGACCGACGGCCAGAAGATGGTGCTGACGCCGACCTATCATGTCTTTGCGATGTACAAACCGTACATGGACGGCGTCGTCTTGCCGATCGAGCTGACCTCGCCTTGGTACAGCAAGGACCAGTACGTCATGCGATCGGTCAGCGCGTCGGCGGTGCGTGGCAAGGACGGGCTGGTGCATGTCGGGCTCGCCAATCTCGATCCCAATCGCGCGACCACCGTGACCGCAACGCTCGACGGGGTTACCGCGCGCCAGGTCGTCGGGCAGGTGCTGACGGCGTCGGCGATGAACGCGCTCAACACGTTCGATGCGCCGAATGTCGTCGCACCGGTCGCGTTCACCGGGGCGCGGCTCGAAGGCGGACGACTGACCGTGACGCTACCGCCAAAATCGGTGGTGATGCTGACATTACACTGATCTATTGTCGGACATATTAAAGGCACGATCATGCTCATCAAGGCCATCAAGACCGTCGCCGCGCTTGCCGGCCTCACCCTGGCGATGGCGACGGGCGCGCAGACTGGTCCGCAGCATGGCGCGCTCAACGCTGCGCTGTCGGGCGATCTGACGCCCACGCACGACCCGGTGATCATCCGCGAGGGCGATACCTATTACGTCTTCAGCACGGGGTCGCCCGGCCCCGGACGCGGCTATATCCGTGCGCGAACCTCTAAGGATCTGGTGCACTGGCGCGAACAGGCTGCACTCATCCCCGCACTTCCGGCCTGGGCGACGCAGGCGGTGCCGGGCACCAGGGATATGTGGGCGCCGGATATCTCGCGTGGTGAAGACGGACGCTACCGGCTCTATTACGCGGTATCGACCTTCGGGTCGAACCGTTCGGCGATCGGCCTGTTCACCAGCCCGACGCTCGACCCCAAGGCACCGGGCTATGGCTGGCGGGATGAGGGCATGGTCGTGCAATCGACCGAACAGGATGATTTCAACGCCATCGATCCGAACCATATCGTCGATACGCAGGGCCGACACTGGCTCGCGTTGGGCAGCTTCTGGACCGGCATCAAGCTGTTCGCGCTGAACCCGGCGACCGGCAAGCTGCTGCGGGCCGGAGAGAAGCCGTTTTCGATCGCACGCCGCCCTGCACCCGCCGGTGGCCCCGCCCCGGTCGAGGCGCCGTTCATCATCGGCCATGGCGGTTATCACTGGCTGTTCGTCAGCTACGATTATTGCTGCAAGGGCGTGAACAGCACCTATTACACCGTAGTCGGGCGGTCGAAAGCGGTTACCGGGCCGTATCTGGGCAAGGACAACAGCGCCTTGATGAACGGACAGGGGACGATCTTCCTGCGCGCCGATCTACAGGAACAGGGGCGCTTTCGCGGACCGGGCCATCCCGGCTTCCTGCACGATCGCGATGGCAAGGATTATGTCGTCTATCACGCCTATGATAAGGCGAACCAGGGCGCGCCGACGCTGCGGATCGCGCCGGTCACATGGGGCACCGATGGCTGGCCGATCGCCGACGACTGACACACGAAAGCCACAGTCGCCAAAATCGTTGAGTGTGCAAAATTAGGCTCTTTCCAACCGAATAACTCGGACATATAAATAGTCCGACAAAAGGCGAGCGTCAGAAGCGCTGCCGGGTCATATGGGGAGAGGGTTTATGCGCCAGCGCACATTGCGGATTTCGTTGATGGTTTCGGCCAGCGTCCTGGCGACGATGGCCATGCCGGCCTTGGCGCAGGAGACACTGCCCCCGGCGCCCGCCGCGGCTGCCGGTCCCGATGCCACCACCGACGATATCGTCGTCACCGGCGTCCGCGCCAGCATCCGCAGCGCGCAGGCGATCAAGCGCAACGCCACCGCCGTCGTCGACTCGATCGTCGCCGAGGATATCGGCAAGCTGCCCGACAACACCGTGTCCGACGCGCTGCAACGCGTGACTGGCATTCAGGTGTCGCGCAACGGCGGCGAAGTCAACACCGTGCTGGTGCGCGGGCTGCC
>NZ_JANYEK010000085.1 GCF_025363195.1 Sphingomonas sp. | reverse complement strand
CTCAACCGTCAGGCGAGAACCACTAGACGCTGATGATTTTCCGCGGACCGGTATTTCCGACGCATAAGGTATACGTTATGAATTAGTTAACGATGTGTAATGTTTTCTTACACCTTAGGAGACGGCTATTTTTAAGTATCTATGACTCCTATGAATTCGATTTTGGCACGAACATTGCTGATTCCGCCCCATGCACAAGAATGATGTGCGGGGAAAAGGGATTTCATAATGAGAATTGTCAACACCGTCATCGCAAGCTCTGTTCTGGCTATTGCCTTCGCAGCGGCTCCGGCATCGGCACAGAGCACCTACACCAGCCGCGCGACGTTCCAGGCCGCATCGGGCACGCTGGCAACGGAGACCTTCAGCGGCTGCGGTACTGCCACGACCGGCGTTGCTGGCTCGGTGTCGAGCACGTCCGGTCCCTGCACCGGCATCGTCGCCGGCGTGACTTACTCGCCGGGCGCTGGTAACTTGTATATTGCGGGACCGGGCCAATCGTCCAACCCGACGACGGCACTCGGAATGGACAACCCTTCGGGCAACCCGTTCTTGATTACCTTCGCACAGAACAAGTCGGCCTTCGGCCTCGACCTCTTCCAGAATTTCGGCGGCGGCGGCCAGTCGGGTTCAGCGGCACCTTTCACGGTTTCGTTCCTATTGAGCGGTGCAAATGTCGCCAGCTATAATTTCGGCGTCGCCTCCGGGACTGGCAGCTTCTTCGGGTTCACCGGAGCGATCTTCGACACCGTCCGCGTGGCGCAGACCAATGGTTACGCAGTGATCGACAACGTGTCATTTGGGACTGTCGCAGCAGTTCCTGAAACCGCAACCTGGGGCATGATGATTGCAGGTTTCGGCCTGATGGGTGCAGCGATGCGCAATCGTCGTCGCAGCACGAAAGTCACTTTCGCCTAAACAGTTCATTCTCCGATAAACGCTAAGCCGCTGGCCGAAAGGCTGGCGGCTTTTTGCTGTCGTTAGATTTTCAGCCCGGCAGCGAAGCCAGCATCGCGTGCCGCACGCCCTTCTACTACCGATTAAACACGTCGGACAGCGCTCTTACCATGATTAGAGAGTAAGCCAATTCACCCGAGCGCGCGCCGTGCTTCCAGGCATTCCGATTGCCCTTTGGTGCCCCGCTGCCCTTCCCGCCCTGCATCCGACAGCGCGGGCTCCCTTTCACCGCCGGGGATTGGCAGGTCGTTCCATTTCGCGTCATGGCCAAGCATCGAGAGGCCGCTGCCAGCTGCAAAATTCGGGGGATGCCGACGAAACCAACCTCGGTTAAATACCACGCGGTCTTAAGGTCGTGTTGGATCAACGCAGCAGCGGAGCCTCAGCAAGCCTGACGGACGCTAGCCTGCCTACTGCGGTCAAGCATATCGCCGACAGGACAAAGCCCGAACGCAAAGCCCGCTCCCACAACCAAACTTTTATTGTACGAAGATCATCGCGGCGACCGCAGCGGCCATAACGAGCGTGGCCGCCCAGCCGAAGAAATAGAGGAGCGGCCTGATCATAAACTTCCCCATTGTCGTGTGACGTCGGGCCACCAGCATCATCGCCGCCATGATTGGGACTGCGACCACGCCGTTTATGACGGCACTCCAGAACAACGCCTTGATCGGATCGATCGACGACCAGTCGATCGCGATGCCGAGCAGCGTCGCTACCCCGATCACGCTGTAGAACCCGACCGCCTCCCAGGGCTTGTGCTCGAGCCCGCACTTCCAGCCGCGGCTTTCGCCGATCGCATAGGCTGCGGAGCCGGCGAGCACGGGCACGGCGAGCAGCCCTGTGCCGATGATGCCAAGCGCGAAGAGCAGGAATGCGAACTTGCCGGCAACCGGCTGGAGCGCCTTGGCGGCATCCGCGGCAGTGCCGATCGTCATCTGACCGCTAGCGTGGAGCGTGGCGGCGGTCCCGGCCATGATCGCGAGCGCGACGATATTGGAGATCGCCATTCCGGCGAACGTGTCGATCCGCATGCGGCGAAACTCCCGCCGTGCTTGCCACGGCGCATCGACCAGCGGTTCCGCCGCTGGCTGCTGCGCCACCTCCTCGACTTCCTGTGCACTCTGCCAAAAAAACAAATAGGGGCTGATCGTCGTGCCGAAGATGGCGACCACCGTGATCACCGCGACCTTGCTGTCGATCCTTGGCACGACGAGCCCGACTGCCGCCGCCTTCCAGTCCATGTGAACCATGAAGACCAGCGCGACATAGGCGAGCAGGCAGAGCGTGATCCATTTCAGGAACGCTGCATAGCGGCGATAGGGAATGAATAGTTGAAGCGCCAACGACGCGAGCGCGAAGCCCATGGTCAGCAGATGGCTGTTGATGCCGACCACCAATTGCCCGGCATCGCCCATTGCGGCGATGTCCGCACCGATGTTGATGGTGTTTGCGGCGAACAATAGGATCACGAGGCTGGTGACAAGCCAGCGTGGCAGCAGGTCGCCCATGTTCTTGGCAAGGCCAAAGCCCGTGACACGGCCGATATGTGCGCTGATCAGCTGCACGGCCGACATCAGCGGGTAGGTGAGCACCATCGTCCATAGCAGGCCGAACCCGAATTGCGCGCCAGCTTGGGAATAGGTCGCGATCCCGCTGGGATCGTCGTCGGCTGCCCCGGTAACGAGGCCGGGACCAAGCTGGTCAAAGAGTGCGATCGAGCGCAGTCGAGAGCCGAGTTTCATGATGCGTGCCTGATCGTTTTATAGCACGATGACAATGGCCGCGAATACCGTGCGTGGCCGGACCGGACCATCATCGACACGTTGCGCCAAGGCCCGGTGCCGCGCGTCATCGCTTAGCGGCACGCCACTGGGCGGTACCGAGTCGATCAGGCCGTCGGGCACGGCCGCGTTGAACCGCAGCATTCCATCGCGAACCGTCTGGAGATCAAAGCCGCCAAGCTGCGCTGCTTCGCTCCGCGTCTCGCCCTTGCAAATCGTCGCTGGCGCCGACAGCGGCCCACCTGGTTTTCGTCACCGCTTAACCCCGCAAATGCCGCAGCTTTGTCGCTGCGAAATCATCCCGACGCGCCGATCGCCGGCACCGTGCGTGCTTCCGGCAGATCGCGCCGGACGTCGACGCTGAGCGCGAACGGGTCGAGGCTGGTGGTGGCGCCTGGCGGCAAGCGCATCGGCGGGCGCCGCTCGCCCATCTCCCCCGGCGTATGGCAGCGCAACGGCGGGGGAAACCGTGATGGCGCTGACGGGGTGATCGAGGGCGCGCGACCTGGGCAGCGCGTGCGTCCCGGCCGCGGCTAACGATATTGCGCAATGCTGGGTTCATCGTATTCGCCTATGATTGCCTGGCGAAAGAATCGCGAGCTTGAAAGGTGTGACCCCAATGAAGCCTTGGTGTCGATCGATGACGGTGATGGCGGCGCTGCTCGCCGGCACGCCTGCGCTCGCCGATCCGGCGCAGCAGATCGCCTGGGCCAACCGCTTGACCTGGGGCGTGACGCCCGTCGCGGCAACCGGTGCGCTGCCGGGGAGCGACCGCTGGCTCGACGCGCAACTTTCCAGCAGCGATGCGACGTTGCCACAACCGGCCGCTGATCAGGTTGCCCAGATGCGGATCGTGCGCGAGCCGCTAGCGCAGATCGTGGTCGAGCTCGATGCGCAGAACCGCGACAGCAATGCGATCCTCGATCCCGACAAGAAGAAGGCCGCGCGCGACGCCTATCAGAAGGCGATGAACGCCGTCGTCGATGAGGCCCGCGCGCGCTCGATCCTGCGTGATCTCGATGCGCCTGATCAATTGCGCGAGCAGATGACCTGGTTCTGGTTCAACCATTTCAACGTGCAGGCGGGCAAGCGGGACGTGCGCGCGATGGTCGGCGATTATGAGGAGACGCTGCACGCGCACGCGCTCGGCCATTTCCGCGACCTGCTTGAGGCGACGCTGCGCCACCCGGCGATGCTCCGCTATCTCGACAACGATCAGAATGCCGCCGGCCGCATCAACGAGAATTACGCGCGCGAAATTCTCGAGCTGCACTCGATGGGGGTCGGCTCCGGGTATAGTCAGCAGGACGTGCAGGAACTCGCCCGCATCCTTACCGGCGTCGGCGTCGACCTGAAGCCCGAGACGCCGCGGATGAAGCCCGATTTGCTGCCGCGCTATGTCCGCGCCGGACTGTTCGAGTTCAACCCCGCGCGACACGATTTCGGTGACAAGCATTTCCTCGGGCGCACGATCAAGGGCTCGGGCTTTGGCGAGGTCGAGCAGGCGCTGGACCTGATTGCGGCCTCGCCTGCGACGGCGCACCATGTCTCGCTGCGCATCGCCACCGTCTTCATGGGTGACACGCCGCCGCCCGCCTTGGTCGATCGCATGGCGGCGACCTTTTTGCACAGCCATGGCGATATTGCGCAAGTGCTGCGCACGATGATCCGCGCCCGCGAGTTCGCCGCTTCGCTCGGTGGGACGTTCAAGGATCCGGTACATTACGCCGTGTCGGCCGTGCGGTTGGCATATGGCGACCGTGCGATCCGCAACCCGCAGCCCGTGATCAACTGGCTCAACCGCATGGGCGAAGGGCTCTACAACCACGAGACACCCGACGGCTATGCGCTGACCAGCGCGGCCTGGTCGGGACCGGGACAGATGGCGACACGCTTCGACATCGCGAGACAGATCGGCGGCGGATCGGCCGGGCTGTTTCGCGCGCCCGGTGCACCCGCGGACGCGCCAGCCTTCCCGCAGCTGCAGAACGCCCTTTATTATGATGGCCTCGCCGCGACGCTTAGCGCGCCCACGCGCAGCGCGCTCGGCCAGGCCGCCTCGCCGCAGGAATGGAACGCGTTGTTCCTGTCATCACCCGAGTTCATGCGCCGCTAGGGCGCCAAGGAGGCTTGCCATGCACGTCCCGCACTTCCACCGTCGCGACCTGTTGAAGGGCGCCGCTGCATTCGCCCCGATGGTCGTCGCTGGCCGCGCCTTTGCCGCACCGCAGGCCGACAGCCGCATGCTCGTCGTGTTCCTGCGCGGGGCATATGACGCCGCCAACGTCATCGCGCCTACGGGGAGCGATTTCTACCACCAGTCGCGCCCGACGATCGCGCTCGGCAAGCCCGACGCGCTCGATCCCAAGGCACCGCTTGCGCTTGACGCCGATTGGAGCCTGCATCCCGCGCTGAAGGACAGCATTTATCCGCTGTGGCAGGCGCGGCAGGTTGCGTTCGTGCCGTTCGCCGGCACCGACGACATGAGCCGCAGCCATTTCGAGACGCAGGACACGATCGAGCTCGGCCAACCGATCGGCGGGCATCGCGATTACGGATCGGGCTTCATGGCGCGGCTCGCGCAGACGCTTGGACGGGGCGACAAACCGATCGCGTTCACCGATCAACTCCCTTTGTGTTTCCGCGGCGGTGCCGATCCGATCCCCAACCTTGCGCTGGCCAATGTCGGAAAGCCGATCGATCCGCGACAGGCCAAGCTTATCGAGTCGATGTATGCCGGCCAGCAGATCGGCACCAGCGACCTCGGTCGCAGCGTCGCCGAGGGCTTTCAGGTGCGCGACATGGTGTTCAAGACGCTCGACGAGGAAATGAAGGCTGCGGGCCGCGGCGCGGTCAGTACCAAGGGCTTCGAGCTTTCGGCGCAGCGCATCGGCACGCTGATGCGCGAGCAATTCAACCTCGCCTTTGTCGACGTCGGCGGGTGGGATACGCACGTCAACCAGGGCGGGGCGACCGGCTATCTCGCGGACCGGATCGGTGAATTGGGACGCGGCCTTGCCGGCTTCGTCACTGCGATCGGCCCGAAGGCGTGGCAGAAGACGACCGTCGTCGTCGTCTCAGAGTTCGGCCGCACTTTCCATGAGAATGGCGATCGCGGAACCGACCATGGCCATGGCAGCGTCTATTGGGTGATGAGCGGCGGCCTGGCGGGCGGGCGGATGGTGGGCGCGCAAGTGGCGATCGCACAAGCCACCCTGAATCAAAATCGCGACCTGCCGGTGCTGACGGATTATCGGTCGCTGATCGGCGGGCTGACGATGCGCCAGTTCGGGCTCGGCGCAGACCGGGTGGGGGCGCTGTTTCCCGGTGCGAGGCCGGTCGATCTCAAACTGATCTAACGGTTTTCTCACTGAACGCTCGGCCACCGACATCCTGACTATACCGTGGCCATTTGGAGATCACTGGTCCCCTACTGCTCTTGTCGGCCGCGCTGATCTGGGAAATCGACGGCTTGGGGAGAGCGAATGGCGAATGCGAAGGCGCCCCCGAACGATCACGAGTGGGCAGCCCGATCGCGATTGCAGGCACCTTCGACCTTGGCCGTCGGAACTTCCGCCGGCAGGAGGTTCGATGACCTGCCGGTCATGCGGCTGGCCGTACCGATCGGCCTATTCGTTCATGATGGTCGACAAGGCTGCGCGGACGCCGTGCGGGGCATGATGACCAGGATCGCCGTCGCGATTGAGCAGCTAGCCGATGTCCGCCGCGTTTCAAACCGCTCGTACATATTTTGGGCACTGCCGAATCGCCGGAAGGCCATCGACGTGTACGGATGACCGAGGCCGAACCGGTCAACTAAACAGAGGTATCCACGCGAAAAAGCGAATCTCAATGGTCCTTTGCGGACCGTTGCGGAACAGTCGTTGGCGGAGCGGGTGTCCTTAGAACTTTGATGTTCGCGATTGGACGCCTCAGGCCGAGTTTTGCGAGATACGTCAGGTGCGATCACCTCAAAACTATCTGTTCCGCGTTCATCGCAATTCGCGCGTGATCGCTTGCAGCCAATCTGGTAATGGGCACGTGAGTGGGCACCAGACTAACGTCTTGGAGGTACGATATGGCACGTGGGCTAAACCGGCTGACATCGCGCGAGGTTGCGTCAATGAAGGCGACGGGTCGGCATTCAGACGGCGGCGGTCTCTATCTGCGGATCACTGCTGCGGGTTCACGGTCCTGGGTCTTCATGTCAGTCCGCGAAGGCAAGCGTGCCGAGATTGGTTTGGGACCAGCCGCAAATCTGTCGTTGGCGGCGGCGCGACGGCTAGCGGCTGAAATGCGCGAAGCAATAGCATTGGGTTCAGAACCTCGTCAGGTGTTAGCCAAGCCCGAACGGGCTACGCCCCCCGCGGCCATTACGTTCGGCGCGTTTGCCGAGCAGTATATTGCTAGTGTCGAGGCGGGCTGGACCAACCCCATTCATCGTCAACAATGGCGAAGCAGTTTACGCGATCATGCTGCCTTGCTGCGAGATATACCTGTTGCTGAGGTAGATACCGATCGGGTCTTAGCGGTGCTTTCACCCATCTGGCTGAGCAAGGCGGAGACGGCGCGACGGCTGCGGGGTCGTATTGAAACTATTCTAGCGGCGGCCATGGCACGTGAATTGCGGCCTCGCGACCAGTTTAATCTGCAGCCTTTCGAGGCCACCTCTCGGTATTATTGCCCCAGCAACAGGACATGCCGCGGCATCACGCCGCCC
>NZ_JANYEK010000247.1 GCF_025363195.1 Sphingomonas sp. | reverse complement strand
CTTCTTGCTCGGCTTACCGCGAACGCCCGCCAGATCGTACATGCGACCATTAACGACGCCGCAATGCGGGCAGACCTTGCCGTCCGCCCAAACGATGCTTTCCAGATACGCGAAGGCTGCGGCTTCGTCGTGAAAGCGGGGCTGGGAAAGAACGGACATGACGGCATTGCTCCTTGCCGTCCGTCCTACTCAATCATGCTGGGTTTGTCAAATACGTAATCGCCAAAGCTTTAAGATCGACCGCCCTTGCCCGTCACGGGGTCTTTGTGTCGACATTGTAACGACACAATCGGGCGTCCAGGATTTTCAAAAAGGGTCAAATGTCGCTGGTTCTCAGCGTATAATGCATGTGAGAAGGCGATGACGCTCGTTCTGGCAGCCGTTCTGGTAGCGGGGAGCACCGCCAGCGCCCGGCATTGCTTGCACGTTAGGTATTGAAGCAATCTCGCCCCGTTCGGTGGCTCCAACCACGTCAACGGAAGCGCTCCCCAAAGACAAAGCGCCACAAGCCAACGACATCGTCGTCACAGGCTCGCGCATCGCGCGGCATGGCACCGAGTCCGCGCCTCCCATCGAAGTGATCGATTCGAAGCAGTTGGACGCAGGAGGGTATCAGACGATCGCGCAGGTGATCGGTGAATGGCCGTCGGTTCGTGTCAGGCAATACCGCGTCGACCTTCGGCCTGACCGGGCCCGGCGGCAGCCAGGTCGATCTGAACACGATCCCGACCAAACTGATAGACTGGGTCGAGACCGTTGCGGCGATCGGCGCGCCGATCTACGGCTCGGATGCGATTGCAGGGACGATTAACATCATCCTGAAAAAGCATTATCAGGGGCCGCAATGAGCTTCAGCTGTCGACAACCGGCACGACGTTATCGTCCGAATTGCGGTCGATGAATTTGTTATAGGGGTCGATGCCGGCAAAGGCAGGCTTGCGCCGCGTGATGACACGGATCGACTGCGCGCCCGATTTGACCGGTCGGCGCTCCATCGACACGACATCCTTGGCCGAGAACGCACCATATTCAGGCTTCTGGTCGAAAAGGCCGATATCGATCGCGTCGGAGAGAGTGGCCGCCGCTTCCTTGCCTATTCCGTTGGCATAGGCCTTCGCAGCATCCACGGTTAGCGTTGTCTCGAACATGCCGTCGGGCAATTTGCGGACAGTAGCGGACTTCGCCTTCAAGTCGTAGATCGTGATGCGATCGAGTGAGTCGAGCACCAGCTGCCGCTCCTCCGCGTTACGCGCGAGGCCCAGGAAGCCGTTCACCAAATCTAGCGACCGCGGGTAGGGCTGGCTCTTGAAGCGATATTTTGCGAGCAGGGTGCGCAACATCGCATTGACGCGGTCCTCGCCGAGGCGGTCCTGTAACAGGTACATCACCACTGCGCCCTTGCGGTAATGGATGTAGCCCTGGTCCTCGACCCGATCGAGCGGCAGCTCCTCAATCCGCTCCGATCCGCGTGCACGCAAGTACGAATCCAGCTCATATTTTAGGAAGCGGCGGATCTTGTCCTCGCCATATTGGTGCTTCATCACCATAAGCGCAGAATATTGCGCCATCGTCTCGACCAGGATCGTGCCACCCTGCATGTCCGCGCTGATGATCTGGTGCGCCCAATATTGGTGGCCCAGTTCGTGCGCCGTCACGTATGTAACGTAATCGATCTTGTCGGGCGCATTGTTGTTGGCGAGGAAGCCGATCCGCTCTGAATAAGGGACCGTGCCGGCGAATGCCTGCGCGAAGGTCGCGTAGCCTGGAAATTCGATGATCCGCGCGTAGTCGAACTGATATGGCCCGAAATTGGACCGGTAATAGGCCAGCGATGTTTTCATCGCAGCGAGCATCCGGTCGACATTATAGGCGTGCTTCGCGTCGTAGAACACCGACAGTTTCACCCCGTCCGCCATCTCCGATTTCTCGGCATAGGCCGCCGATTGCACCGAGAAGAAAGCGAGGATCGGCTGGGGCGACAGGAAGTGCGCGGTACGCCGGCCGTTGGCGGTGGTGTCGGAGACCTTGTCGCCTGGCGCGATCGGCGTCTGGCCCGCGTCGGTGGTGACGGTAATGTCCGAATTCACCCAAGCCGCATTGCCGATATAGTTGCGCCGTTGTGCCGACACGTCTTCCAGCTTGGCCTTGCGCAGTTCTGGCGTCAGCCCGTATTTACGGCGCTTTGCGCGGTCGGTGAGCAGGCCGTCGCGGTCCATCCCGATCTGCGGCGCGAATTGCGCGTTGTTGAGGAAGGTGCCGTTCGCGATCAATTGCGTGTCGTCGCCGTTCGCGCGTAGCGCGACGGTCTGACGATGCGTAACGAAGCTGAGCGTGCCGGCCGCGCCGGGTGTCAGTGGCGTGGCGAAATGGTAGATGCGGTATTTCAGCGCGGGGTCGTCCATCGCGAGCGTCGCGCCGGGGACGGTGATCGACTCGATCTGCGTGTTCTCGTCGGTAAGCCGCAGGTGAAGGTCGCTGAGCGGCGCGCCGGTGTCGTTGACGAAACGATAGCTTCCGGTCGCCTCCATCCGTCGCTGAGCGGGGAACAGCGCGACGTTCAGTTTGATGTCTGTGGTCGAGGGTTGGAGCATCTTCTCAAATTTGAGATACTTCTTCTCGTAGCTCGCCTGCCGCGCCTCGCGGTTGTCGCGCGTGCGATAGACGTTGAGCACATCCATCTGGCGGTACAGCCATACGCCCGTCACGATCGACACCAGCATGCCCGCCAGCAGCACGCCGCCCGCCGCGCCCTTTAGCCGCGCCGGAAGCTGGCGCAGGCGGGGCAGCAGCCGCGTCTCGGTCCCGCGCCGCCATAACAAGTGCGCGATTACCGCGAGCGCTAACGCGACGCCGCCCCAATATAGCCGCAGCCACCAACTGAGCGGCCCGCCGATCTGGTCGCCGTTCATGTCCGACAGCGCGACATTGCCGGTGGCTCCGTAATTGTAGAGCGGATGCTCGAAGCCGATATTTTGCAAGGTGATGGTCGATACCAGATAAATCACCATGATGCCCCAGCCGATATATTTGTTCGGGCTGAGCGCCTGCACGAACACCGACAGGATCGCGAGCAGCACCATGTCGACTGTCATGGGCAGGAGATACCAGTCGAGATATTGCATCGGCTCCAGCGCGGTCACGCCCCGCGCGAGCTGCACCAGCGTCGCTGCGACAGCGGAGATCAGCAGCGTCGAGAACAACACGCCCGAAACCGCCAGCGCCTTGGGCACGATATACGCCCAATTGGGCAGCGAGGTCGCGTCGATGATCTCGTGCATGCGCCGCTCGCGGTCGCGCCACACAACTTCGCCGCCATAATAGATCGCGATGATAAGGGGGAAGATGCCGAACGCGCCCATCAGCGTGCCGATGACGGCAAAGGTCAGCGGCCGCGCGGCGGTGCCGTACAGTTCGCCCGAGAACATCAGCCCGCCGAGCGCATTGAACAGGCCGACTAGCAGCAGCACGAAGAAAGCCGGGCTGCGGAACACCAGCCCCATCTCGAAGCGACAGCGCAGCCACAGCCGTGCCCAGTTGGCGGCGGCGGGCCGTACCGGCGGCAAACGATCAACGATCAACGCGGGCGACGCGGCGAGTTTCGCTTCCTTGCGCTTCTGGCGGCGCAGCTGGCGCGCCGACGCTCCTTTTTCCGAGAAGGTGAAGCGCGAATAGGCCAGCACCAAGGCACCGGCCGAAACGAACAGCCAGATCAGACGGTTCCACAACAGGATACCGGCAAAGGCGGGTAGCTGCACGTTGGCTTCGCTAGCGGTGTAATAGCGCGTGGTCTTGGCCATCGCGCCGAGCCCGAAGGGCTCGATATATGCGCCCAAATCGCGATATTCGGGCTTCGAGCGGATCACCGTGTTGAGCACGACGTACAGCACCAGGAAAACGACCACGCCGAGATACGAATACATCATCGATCGGGTCATCGTCGCCACCGCGAAGAAGATCGCGGCGGTCAGCAGCAGGTTTGGCAGCGCCAGCAGGAAATAGGCATACAGATAGGATGATAATTGGTTCGGTCCGAGCGTCTCGGCATCGACCCACGGCATCAGCGAACCGATCCAGATCGCTAGCGGCACGACCACGAAGGTGATTGCAGCGGCAATGAACGCACCGAGAAAGCGGCCCATCAGATAATCGAACCGCGTTACCCTTGTGGAGCGAACCATCGGCCCGAAGCCGCTTTCATCGTCGCGGACGATGACATTGGCGACAAAGGCCGTTGTCACAAACATGTAGAAGAGCGTCATGATCTGCAATATCTGTGCGATCGCGACGGGCGCATTCTTATGGATATTGCCGCCGCCGCCGATCTGGATCTGCTCGGTCGTCATCGCTCCGAACGGGAGCAGGAAGAACAGCACTGACACCACCCAGAACACCGGGTTGCGGAACTGATAGCCGAGTTCGAAGCGCGCGATCTTGCCAAACATGTCGTCGCCCCCTCAGGCCGCAAGCGGCGCGCGGCGCGACCGGTCTAGCGTGGAGAAATAGACGTCCTCCAGACCCCCTTCGACCGGAGCGAACCCAGCACCGGGCGCGGTATCCGACAGCACGTGGATGATCGTCTGCCCCGCGAACAGCCGGGTCGAGATGACCTTGTACGTTTCTTGATGCTGTGTCAGCTCGGCACGTGAGATCGTCTTTTTCCACACCGTCCCGCGCGAGGCTTCGATCAAGTCGTGCGGCGCGCCTTCGAGCTGGATTCTGCCTGCCGCCAGCACCGCCATGCGCGGGCACAAATCGGCGACGTCCTCGACGATATGGGTGGACAGGATGATGATGACATTCTCGCCAATCTCCGCCAGCAGATTGAGGAAGCGGTTGCGTTCCTCCGGGTCGAGGCCGGCCGTCGGTTCGTCGACAATGATAAGTTCAGGGTTGCCGATCAACGCCTGTGCGATGCCGAAGCGTTGTCGCATACCGCCGGAGAAACCGGCGATGGCTTTTTTGCGGACGTTCCACAAATTGGTCTGGTTGAGCAGAGTTTCGACCGTCTCCTTGCGATCGCGCGCCGAGGCGACCCCTTTCAGCACGGCCATATGGTCGAGCATGTCGTAGGCGGAAACACGCGGATAAACTCCAAAGTCCTGCGGCAGATAGCCAAGTCGTTCGCGCAGACGATCGGGCGTGGCAAGGATATCGATGCCGCCGAAGTGGATCGTGCCGGAGGTGGGTGCCTGAAGCGTTGCGACCGTGCGCATCAAGGTCGACTTGCCCGCGCCATTGGGGCCGAGCAACCCGAACATGCCCTTCGGTACCGACAGCGAAACGTCATCCAGCGCGCGCGTGCCGTTGGCATAGGTGTGCGTGACGTGAGTTAGTTCCAGCATGCGATGCCCCCTTCGAACGTCGAGAAGATAGCGTCGTGTATTACAATACTACAGCGCTAAATTTGGCGCCAGCGTTTGGCGAGCGACATCCCCGTGGGCGGCTACTCCACGGCCGGATGTTATCTGGTGGCAGGATTCAGGGCGACGTTAACGACCCGGAACCGTCATCAACGATGGCAGAGTTTTAGACAGAAAAGGTCATTATTTCTTCTCCACGCATCGGAGGCGTTAGCGTTGCTCCGTGCCACCGGCTGGTGGGGGCGTCATCACCGCGGCCAGGCGAGCGAGGCGCTGGACAATGCCAGCTTTCGTGCGCAGGACGCTGCTATGCCGCGTCTCTCCGCAATTGCCCGCCTCTCCCTCCTAATGGTCGGACCGTTCATTTCGGTTTCCGCTGTCGCCCAGGATTCCTCCGCCAGCACGGGCATGAGCAAGCCGACACCGACGCTGCCAACCGACGGCTTACCGACGCCGCGCGATACGCCGTATCCAGGTTTGCTGAAGATCGCCGTGGATGCCACCGATGTCGCGCATGGCGTGTTCCGGGTGTCGGAAACTATTCCAGTCAAGGCCGGGCCGATGGTCCTGCTCTATCCGCAATGGTTGCCTGGCGCGCATGCGCCGCAGGGGCAGATCGACAAGGTCGCCGGACTCACTTTCCAAGCTGGTGACCGGGTTCTCTCCTGGCGTCGCGACCAGACCGACATGTACGCGTTCCACATCGACGTGCCGGTGGGCGTGAGCGAGATCAGCGTTAAGTTTGACTTCCTGTCGGCCACCAACGCCGATCAGGGGCAGGTCGTGATGTCGCCCAATCTGCTCGGGCTCGAGTGGATCTCGACGATGCTCTATCCGGCTGGCCATTATGTGCGCCAAATCACTGTCGAGCCGAGCGCGACTTTCCCTGCCGATTGGACCGCGGCGACGGCGCTGCGCCCGGTCAACACCGCCGCCGCCGGGGGCGAGATTCACTATAAGCCGGTCGCACTCGATACGCTGGCGGATTCGCCCGTATTCGCCGGCCGGTTTGTCCGTAGCGAGCAGCTATCGTCCGACGTCACGCTGAACCTCTTCGCCGATCGCTCCGATGAGCTGGCTATAGCGCCGACACAGCTCGCGCTCGACCGTGCGCTGGTCGGGCAGGCCACCAAGCTCTACGGTGCCCAGCATTACAGTCACTACGACTTCCTCGTCGCGCTGAGCGATCGCGTCCTGACTGGTGTCGGGCTCGAGCATCACCGCTCGTCCGAAGACCAGATGGCACCGGACAGTTTTCTCAACTGGAACGACGGTGTCGCCGAACGCGACCTTCTGGCACATGAATATACCCATAGCTGGAATGGGAAGTTTCGCCGGCCCGCCGATCTATGGACCCCCGATTACCGCACGCCCATGCGCAACAGCCTGTTGTGGGTTTATGAAGGCCAGACGCAATTCTGGGGCAAGGTACTGACCGCGCGGGCCCGGATGATCTCCCGCGAGGATGCTTATGACTCGCTGGCGCAGACCGCGGCCGCGTACACGGCGCAGGTCGGCCGCAGTTGGCGTCCGCTGGTCGACACGACCAACGAGGAGATCCTGTCCAACCGCCGACCCGAGCCGTTTCCGAGCTACCAGCGGGATGAAGCGTATTATGAAGAAGGTCAGCTAATCTGGCTGGATGCCGACAGCCTGATCCGCGAAAAGTCAGGTGGCAAACGGTCGCTCGACGATTTCGCGAAAGCCTTTTTCGGTGTGCACGATCGCGATTGGGGCGAATTGACATACACCTTCGACGACGTGGTCACGACGTTGAACGAGGTGCAGCCCTACGACTGGGCGGGGTTCCTCCACGCGCGCGTCGATGCGCTCGCGCCGCAGCCACCGCTCGGCGGATTGGCGCGCGGTGGTTACGCGCTGACCTATTCCGATCAGCCCGGCCATGTCTGGACGGCGCGTGAAAAGGCTAACGAGACCGTCGACCTGAGTTACTCGCTCGGCCTGCGGATCGGGAAGGATGGTGCGGTGACCGGGGTGACGTGGAACGGCCCGGCCTTTTCGGCAGGGATTAGCGTGGGCAGTACGATTACGGCAGTCGATGGCGATGCCTATAACGATGATGCGCTGAAGGCCGCGATCACCCGTGCCAAGAACGAGGGCAAGCCGATCGCGCTGCTGATCAAACAGGGCAAGACCTACCGAACCGTCGCGGTGACGTGGACTGGCGGCTTGCGCTATCCGCATCTGGTACGAACGGGCAAAGGGCCGAGCACGCTCGACGCCTTGTATCGAGCAAGAGGCTAGATTTGTCTGCGCGGCTGAATTGAGCAGCTACCGATGCGACGGATCAATGCCTTTTAGACCCATGAATTGCCGTTCATGCGGGCTATCCGTGATCGGCAGCGTCGAAACAGGCGACGTAAGACCGCAGGCGGATCACCTTGAGTGACGAATTAAAGTAGCGGAAGGGGTTGTGCCGTTTCGCTCGGTATCTGCGGCCCACCCCCCCCCATCAGCGCGTGTCCCGCGCCATTACCTTAGCCTGACGAACCTCAGGGAGGCATAAATCCCCTGATTGGTCATCTACCAGATCCTCACACGATTTGCGGGAGCGACATATTGCGCCTGCCCTGGCGTGATTTTCCAAGCGGCATACCAAGCATCGACGTTGCGCAACGGATTGATGGCTCTGATCTGGCCGGGCGAATGCGGATCGCTAACCAATTGTTGCCTGAGCGCTTCATTGCGAAACAGGGTGCGCCAGACTTGCCCCCATCCGAGGAAAAAGCGCTGGTCGCCGGTAAAGCCATCGATCATCGGTGCGGCGCGGTTTTTCAGGGATGCGTGATACGCGTCGAGCGCGATCAGCACACCGCCCAGATCACCGATATTCTCGCCCATTGAAGCGCGACCGTTGATGTGCACACCTGGCAGACCATCGAAGCTATAGGCCTCATATTGCGCGCCAAGCTTTACAGCCTGGACTTCAAACTTTGCCGCATCGTCGGTGGTCCACCAGTCACGCAACACGCCATGGCCGTCCGATTTGCGACCCTGATCGTCGAAGCCGTGACTAATTTCATGACCGATGACGCCTCCAATCCCGCCATAATTGACCGCGTCGTCGGCTTTGGGATCGAAGAAAGGTGGTTGCAGGATTGCCGCCGGGAAGACGATCTCGTTCTTGACCGAATTATAATAGGCGTTGACGGTCTGTGGCGTCATTCCCCACTCGGCCTTATCGACGGGATTTCCCATGCGATTGCGCCGGTAATTCCATTCGAATCGCTGGGCACGCTCGGCATTGCCGACCACGTCGCCCGGCTTGATCTCCAGCGCTGAATAGTCGCGCCATTTGTCCGGGTATCCGATCTTGACGTTGAAGCCGGCGAGTTTTTCCAGCGCCTGCGTTTTCGTAGCCGCGCTCATCCAGGCCAGATTGCGAATGCGGCCAGCGAGTGCAATCCGTAAATTGTCGACGAGCAGATCCATCTTCGCCTTGGACTCAGGCGGGAAATACCGCTGGACGTAATCCCGGCCTATGCCTTCGCCAACCGCGTTTTCGGCAAAGGCGACACCGCGCTTCCAACGCTCGCGCTGTTCGGGTTGGCCATTCAGAAACTTTGAGCGGAAATCGAATTGTGCATCCACGAAGCGTTTTGAAAGCAGCGGAGCGATGTCGTCCGTGATCCGAAAGGCTTCCCAGGCCTTCAATGTTGCAAGGTCGCTATCTGCGAAGACGCGGGCGATACCTGGGAACGCCGTGCTTTGCGCAACGATAGCACGCTCGGCCTTGCCGATCCCGGCGGATTGCAAGAACGCGTCCCAAGGGAAGCCCGGCGACTGCGCCTTGAGTCCTGGAAGTGTCATCAAATTATAGGTCTTGTCCCGATCACGGCTCTGCGCCCGGGTCCAGTGCGCCTGGGCAATTTTGGTTTCCATGGCGACGATGTTGGCAGCAGACTCCTGCGGGTCAGGCCAACTGGCCATCGTCAGCATTTGAGCGATATATTGGCGATAGCGCGCGACCTGGGGGGCGTATTTGGCATCGAGGTAAAAATCACGGTCGCCCAGCCCGAGCCCGGATTGACGCAGATATAGCGAATAGGTGTCAGGCTTTTTGGCATCGTCATTCACACCGGGCCCAAAGAAGCTCGCGCCGAACCCGCCTATTGATCGACCCATCTGGCGCGCGATGTCTTCCTTGGTGACCGAAGCTTGCACAGCGGCGAGACGCTGCATCAAGGGTTGTGCATCAAGCTTTTCAGCCGCAGCGGTATCCATGAAGCCGGTGTAGAGGATCGCTGCTTTCATCCGATCGGTATTGCGCGTGTCGGCCGTGCTATAATTGGAAATCAGGCTGCGCAATCGTTGGTCTGAGAGGTCGCGCAGCACAGCGAAAGATCCGTAAGAGGATCGATCAGCCGGAATTTGCGTGTTCTTTACCCAAGTACCATTGACGAAACGAAACCAGTCGTCGCCGGGTTTCACGGTGCGATCCATGCCTGCGACATCAAAACCCCAGGGGCCATAGACGGTCGCCTCGCTGCCCGTCGCGGCCGTTGAAGACCCTTGATTGCGGCTGATCGCCGGCGCGGCCAAAACCAGAACCGCGGCTGTCCCTGCGAGCAAAATGATCGTTTTCATGGCAATTTCCCCTCCGCGTCTGCGCGCGATCTTTTGACGATGTCGCATGGGTTTCTCATGGCAGTTCATCTCACGCAACAGGAAGATGAAACAGCGGAAACTCGCCCCGGCTGGTGTGGGAGACGAGGCCCCAAAACAGCGAGTACAGGATTGGAGTCTCGCCAGCCTAACGCGCGATTCTCGAACGCCGTTGAAAAATAGAATTTCTACAGACGGCGATCAAACCCAAAATGCAGCCGCTGCTCGTCTTCGCGGTGGGCAGCTCCGCGGCGAATGCCAACCACGTTGCATCGAGCGTCGCGGCCTGCCGCCCGGCCAGTACATCATCGACACCGGACGGCGCCAGAAGCCCCGGTGTCGCCTCGGTTCCGGCCCGATGAGGGATGTCCGCACCCGCCACCCACCAGTTCACCGTGGGACAGAACCGAGAGTGTCTGCATCGCCAGCCAGATCGGACCCGGGGCATGTTCCAGGGCTGGAGCGGTCACATTGCTCATGCCGGTCTTTCAGGCCACCAAGCCGATCTACGCCGATCACGATTTTCGCAGTGCAGCGCGGTTGTGGCTATTCTCGTGTTGTTAGGGCTGCCGGTGTGCGCGGTGGATGCGACGAAGCGGCGTCGCGTGCGCTTCCGACTGCAACTTCGCACGCAGCGGAAAAGCTGTCATATGTCGGCGATATGGAGACGCTATGATGCTTCGATATTTGCTGGCCATCCTGGCAATTGCCCTGATGAGCCCCGTGCCCGCTTTGGCCGCTGACGGAGAGCATCATGCCTTTGTCATCAAGCAGTTCCGGCTTGAAAGTGGTACGATCCTCCCCGAAGCGAAGGTGATGTATGCGACCTACGGCACGCTCAACGCTGCGCGCGACAATGTCGTGCTGTTGCCGTCGCACTACATGGCGGATTCGCACGGCTATGAATGGCTGATCGGACCGGGCAAGGCGCTCGACCCGAAAAAGTATTTTCTGGTCGCGACGGAATTGTTCGGCAACGGGAAATCCTCATCGCCAAGCAACACGCCCGCCCCGTTCGATGGTCCACGTTTTCCCGTGACCAGCATCCGCGACAATGTGGACGCTGTGCATCGCCTGCTCGGTGAGGTGCTAGGCGTGCAGCACTTGCGCGCGGTCATCGGCTTTTCGATGGGGGGCGAGCAGGCGTTCCAATGGGCAGTAACGTATCCCGACTTCGTCGATCGCATTGTCGTCACCTCGGCCACCGCCAAGACCTGGCCGCACGGCATCGTGCGACTTGAAAGCCAGATCATCGCGATCCAGAGCGATCCGGTGTTCGCCGCCGGCGACTATAAGGTTCAGCCGAAAAAGGGGCTTCAGACCTTCGGCGCGATCTGGGCCGGATGGCTGTTTTCGCAAGGGTGGTGGCGCGAGGAGCTATGGCGCGCCGGATCGCCGCCGGGCACTACGTTCCACACGGTGTTCGACGGATTGTACAAAGATTTCATTCCGGGTGCCGATGCCAATGATTTAATCCTGCAGATGCGCACATGGGAAGCGCATGACATTGGCACTACGCCGGGGTTTGGCGGGGACGTGAAAAAGGCGCTCGGGGCGATCAAGGTGCCGGTGCTGTACATGCCCTCGGCGACCGACCTGTATTTCCCGGTCGATGATGCGCGGTACGAAGCCGCGTTCATCCCGCAAGTCACCCTGCTGCCGATCCCGTCGCTCTGGGGCCATACCGCCGGAGCCGCGAGCAATCCCGCCGATGCGAAATTCCTGAACGAGCATATCGGGGTGTTCATGGAAGCTGGCGGCGCAGCGTATCGAAGGGCCAAAGAAAAATGACCGCTACCGCTTTTTTCCGTCGCTTGGCAGCGCCGGCCACAGCCGCGGCGGCGCTGCTCGCGCTTCAGGGCAGCGCCGTCGCCGAGACGCCGGCGGCCGATCCCTTCACGCTGAAGCAGATCGCGCCAGGCGTTTATGCGGCGATAGACGGGCCGGGCGGACGCTCAGGATCCAATGCGGGCTTCGTCATCGGGGATGACGGTGTGCTGGTGATCGACAGCTTTTTCGATCCGGATGCGACACGGGCGCTGGTGGCCGACATCCACAAGTTGACACCAAAACCGATCCGCTACGTGGTCAATACGCACTATCACGTGGACCATGTCGGCGGTGATGCCGTGTTGAGGGCGGCCGGCGCGATCATCATCGCGCACCGCAACGTCCGGGGCTGGATCAGAACCGAGAACGTCCACCTCTTCGGGGACCATAACTCACCCCGCATCGCGGCCATGATAGCGGCGCTCCCCTTGCCCGACGTCACGATCGACAAGGGCATAACGGTGTGGCTCGGCGCGCGGCGGGTCCTGATCCAGCCGGTGCTCGGCCACACCGGCGGCGATCTCATCGTCTCCATTCCCGACGCGAAGGTGGTGTTCTGCGGCGACATCCTTTGGCGCCACGTGTCACCCAACATCATCGATGGCGACGTCGCCGATTGGACGCGCACCGTCGCAACCTTGCAGCAGGCCCCGGCCGCCAGCGACACGGTCTTCGTGCCAGGTCATGGCGACGTGGCAACGGTCAAGGACGTCGCCGACTTCCAGCGATACCTTGGCGATTTGAGGGCCGTGGTCGCAGCCGAGCGCGCGAATGGTCTCACAGGCAAGCCCTTGATCGACGCCGCGCTGCCCAAGTTCGCCAAACAGCATGGCGACTGGACGGCATTCGCTCATTTCGCGCCGCTGGAACTCGGATACATGGAGGACGAACTGGCCGACAGGAAGCGCCGTCCTCAACCCGTGGCGGACTAGGCCTCGAACATCCGGACGAGGAGTAGGACAAGATCTGGCAACGGACATCGCATTGCTCCCGTGTGGATTGCTCGACGACCTTCCTTCCACGCTCATCCTTGCGAATATGATCGCCGATCACGCGCGCTTGTCGACAGGTCAAGAGGCATCGGTCGAATAGGCGTTGGCGGGGACTTTTTCCCCAAAAGTTGATGACGTTGAGGCCTGAAGAGGCTTCGCGTGTCGATGCGTTGTCCGGGATATCGAGCGGAGCCCTAGCTCCTGTCCCGCCCATGGCACCCGACCTGTTTCGAGCGTAGCAATAATGTCATTGGTGATATCTTGATACAGGGCGGTCGGGTCGGCATTCGGCCGTCGGGTTGCGCGCGACTTGAGAGGTCGCCGCAACGCGCCGCAGCGGGAATCTCTCACCGCGTTTCAACGCGTCGAATACCTCCTGACCCTTGTCTCGCTCGATATTGAACGAAATACTCGCCCGGGCGGTAGATGCCGGTCGCATGGGCTGCTGCTACGGCCGTCCGAGCGGTCGAGTGAACGCGGGATACTCAACCTCAGGGCCGATGAGAAACCGGGGGACCCTAAGGTCTTCATGGCGCAATCTTTTGCAGCGGAGGGACGGGGGGTGGAGCAAAGGAGTGGTGCCGCGAACGCCGCAGCAGCAGGAACGCCGCTGGCAGTACCAGCATCGAGAGCAATGGCGCGGTGAGCATCCCTCCGATCATCGGAGCGGCGATGCGGCTCATCACCTCGGATCCGGTGCCCGTTCCGATCAGGATCGGAAACAGGCCGGCCAGAATCACCGCGATCGTCATCGCTTTGGGCCGAACGCGAAGCAACGCGCCTTCGCGTACCGCCGCCAGGACCTCGCTATCGTCCGGCGTGGGGCCGCGGGCGTCCAGCGCGTGTTTGAGATAGATCAGCATCACGACGCCGAACTCGGCGGAGACGCCCGCCAGCGCGATGAACCCGACGCCGGTCGCGACCGACTGGTTGTAGCCGAGCAGATAGAGCAGCCAGAGACCGCCGGTCAGCGCGAAAGGCAGGGTGCCCATCACCAAAGCGGCTTCGTCGAGGCGGCGGAAGGTCGCGTAGAGCAGCAGGAAGATGATGATCAGGGTCGCCGGCACGACGATCTTCAGCCGTTCGACCGCGCGCTGTAGATATTCGAACTGACCGGTGTAGGTGACGCTGACGCCGGGCGGCAGCTTTACCTTAGCAGCGATCGCGTGTTGCAGGTCGGCGACGATCGTGGTGAGCGCCGCGCCCCGGCCGTCGATGTAGATCCACGTCACCGGGCGACCATTCTCGCTGCGCAGCATCGGCGGACCGTCGGTGATGCGGACGTCTGCGACGGTGCCGAGCGTGATCTGCTGCCCGGCGGGTGTCAGGACGGCCAGATTGCGCAGACCCTCGATGCTGTCGCGCAACCCGCGCGGGTAGCGGACGCTGATCGGATAGCGGGCAAGCCCATCGACGGTCTGCCCGATCGTCTCGCCGCCGATCGCACTCGACACGATCGATTGTACGTCGGCGACGTTGAGGCCGAAGCGGGCCGCTGCGGCGCGGTTGATGTCGACATCGATATAGCGCCCGCCGCCGAGGCGTTCGGCGAGCGCCGAGCCGACGCCAGGAACGGTTTTCGCAACCTGCTCGATCTCGCGCGCGGTCGCGTCGATCTCGGCGAGGTTGGACCCTGCCACCTTGATCCCGATCGGGCTCTTGATGCCGGTCGACAGCATCTCGATCCGGTTGCGGATCGGCGGAATCCAGAAATTGGCGAGGCCCGGCACCTTCACCGCCTTGTCGAGCTGATCGATCAATTTGTCCTGCGTCATGCCCGCGCGCCACTGATCCTTGGGCTTGAACCGGATCGTGGTCTCGAACATTTCGAGCGGGGCGGGATCGGTCGCGGTATCGGCGCGCCCCGCCTTGCCGAACACGCTCTCCACTTCGGGTACGGTCTTGATCAGCCGGTCGGTGAGCTGGAGCAATTGACCAGCCTTGGCGGTCGAGATGCCGGGCAGTGCCGAGGGCATATAGAGCAGATCGCCCTCGTTCATTTGTGGGATGAACTCGCCGCTCAACTGGCTGATCGGCCAGAGGCTGGTCGCGAACACGAGGCCGGCAATGACCAGCGCCTGTTTTGGCCGCGCCAGCACCCAGTCGAGTGCGGGGCGATAGACGCGGGTGAGAATTCGATTGATCGGATTGGCATTTTCCGACGGAATGCGGCCGCGGATCAGGAAGCCCATCAGCACCGGGATCAGCGTGATCGACAGGATCGCGGCGCCGGCCATGGCGTAGGTCTTGGTGAAGGCGAGCGGCGCGAACAATCGCCCCTCCTGACCCTGGAGCGAGAAGATCGGCACGAACGAGAAGGTGATGATGAGCAGGCTGAGAAACAGTGCGGGGCCAACCTCGACCGCAGCGGCGGTGATCACGCGCCAGCGTTCGGCACCCGCCAACGTCTCGTCTGGATGATCGTGTGCCCAATGTTCGAGATGCTTGTGCGCATTCTCGATCATGACGACGGCAGCATCGACCATCGCGCCGATCGCGATCGCGATGCCGCCCAGCGAGAGGATGTTGGCGTTCAATCCCTGCACGCGCATCGCGATGAAGGCGATCAGGATACCGAGCGGGAGGGTGAGGATAGCGACCAGTGCCGAGCGGACGTGCCAGAGGAACAACGCGCAGACGAGCGCCACGACGATGAACTCTTCGACCAGCTTGCTGCGCAGATTGTCGACTGCGCGATCGATCAGGCCTGAGCGATCATAGGCGGTGACGACCTCCACGCCGGGCGGAAGGCTCTTCCTGAGTTCGTCGAGACGGGTGCGGACACCGTCGATGACCTCGCGCGCATTCTTGCCCTGGCGCATCACGATGACCCCGCCCGCCACCTCGCCCTCGCCATTGAGCTCGGCCAACCCGCGGCGCATTTCGGGGCCGATCTGGACCGTGGCGACATCGCCGAGCGTTACGGGCACGCCGCCAGCCGTCTTCAGTGGTACGCTGCGGAAGTCGTCGAGCGTCTTGAGGTAGCCGGTCGCGCGGACGATATATTCCGCCTCCGCCATCTCGAGGACCGATCCGCCGCTTTCCTGATTACCGCGTTTCAGCGCCTCGGTGACGGCTTCGTGGGTGATCCCGTAGGCGGCCAGCTTCTGTGGATCGAGCACAACTTGATATTGTTTCACCATGCCGCCGATGCTCGCGACCTCTGCCACGCCCGGAACGGTCTTCAATTCGTAGCGCAGGAACCAGTCCTGGATGCCGCGCAACTGGGCGAGGTCGTGGCGTCCGGTCCGGTCGACCAGCGCATATTCATAGACCCAGCCGACACCCGTCGCATCCGGGCCGAGCGAGGCCTTGGCGCCTTCGGGCAGGCGGCTTTGCACTTGGCTCAGATATTCGAGCACCCGGCTGCGCGCCCAGTAGAGGTCGGTCGTATCGTCGAACAGCACATAGACGAAGCTGTCGCCGACGAACGAATAGCCGCGCACGACGCGCGCGCCGGGCACCGACAGCATCGTCGTCGCGAGCGGATACGTAACCTGATTCTCGACGATCTGCGGCGCCTGACCAGGATAGGTCGTGCGGATGATGACCTGGACGTCGGACAGATCGGGCAGCGCGTCGACCGCGGTCGAGCGCAGCGCGCCCACCCCGATACCAACCAGCGCGAGGGCCGCGAGCAGAACGAAGACCCGTGCCTTGACTGACGCCTCGATGATCCGGACGATCACTTTGTGTCGCCTGTCGTCGCACCCGTGATCGGACGCGCGGCGATGCCCGTCAGGCTCGCTTCGCTATCGAGCAGGAACTGGCCCGAGGCGACGACCTTCTCGCCCGCCGCGAGGCCAGCGAGGATTTCGGTCCTCCCACCCGCCTCGCGACCCGCTTTGACCTCGGCGGGCCGATAGCGGCCCTTGTCCTCGGCGAGCATCACCAAAGTTCGCGTGCCAGTGCGGATCACGGCCTCGCTCGGCACCAGCAGCGCGGTGTCGGACGTACCGCCGAGATGAACGGTCGCGAACATGCCGGGGCGCAGGCGACCGCCCGGGTTGCGCAATTCGATCCGCACCGTGAGCGTGCGGCTGTCCGCCTGCGTCGTCGGCAGGACGGCGACGACCCGCCCGGTGAAATGTTCGGCGGGGAAGGCGGCAAGATCGGCAGTCGCTGCCTGTCCGACCTTGACTGCGCCGGCACGCACCTCCGGCACTGCGGCATTCAGCCAAACCGTGGCGAGGCCATTGATCTGCGCCAGCGTCTGTCCGGCGGCAAGCGTCACGCCAGCGCGCGCGTCGAGCGTCTGGATGACGCCCGCGATCGGGCTGCGCACGGTGGTCATGCCGCGCCCGCCTGGCGTGCCGCCCGGGATACCCAGGAGGCGAAGGCGCTGGGCAGCGGCCGCTGTGAGCGCCCGGTCGCCGGTTCGTCGAACGGCCTCATACTCGGCCTGCGCGCCGCCCCATTCGGGCACCAGCAGGTCGGCGATCGGCGCACCGCGTGCGATCACGTCGCCCGGCGCACGGTTATAGACGCGCTGGACGAATCCGGCCGCGCGCGCCTGGATGATCGCGACGTCGCGCTGGTTGAAGTCGATCGCGCCGGTCGCATCCAATGCGCCGGACAGCGCGCCCGTGGTCGCCGTAGCGATACGGATACCGAGACTCTGCATCGCGGATGGATCGATCGAGATGCCAGGCTTCGGGCTTACCCCCGTCGCAGGTGCGTCAGGATATTTTGGGATCGTCTTCATGCCCATCGACGAGCGTGAATCCGGGCTGTCGTAATGCTCCTGCGGTACCATCGGGTCGTAATAATAGAGGGGCTTGGGTTTGGCCGCGGATGCCGGGTCGGCTGTTGCCGACGTCGCCGGGACGGTCGTTGCCGGGCCGGTCAGCCGTGCGGCGACGAACCCCACCCCGCCGCTGGCGAGGAGGGCGAGGACGACGGCGCGGGACGCGTGCGTGCGGGGGACAAGGGCGCGCGGGCTCATCGTGGGTCGCTCCGATAGGTGAGGGTGAGGCGCGCGCCGTCGATTGCCACCAGCGCCTCGCGGTCGAGGGTTTCGAGCACGGCAGTGGCCAGCGCGCTGTGCGCGTCGACGACATCGAGCAGCCCTGCGCGCCCGCCAGCATAGCTCGCAGTTTCGAGATCGACGCGTTCGCGTGCCAGCGGCTCGAGCGTCTCTTTCGAGCGCATCCACTGCGCGTGGTGCATGACATGGTCGGCAAGACCCGCGTCGAGGCTCGCGGCGAGGTGGCTGGTGGCATCTTCCTGATCGGCGCGTCGTTTTGCGGCGTCCGCGGCGCGTGCTGCGATCATCGGATCCTGGCGGTGCGATTTGAACAGCGGCAGACCGATGGTGACGCCGGCCGAGACATAATCGCCGAACCGTGGGTCGCGCCGCTGGTAGCTAACGTCGACGCCGAAATCGGGGCGCCGATCGGCCTGCGCCAATCGGACATCGGCATCGGCCTGGCCGACTTGGGCCGCGACTACGGCAAGCACAGGATTGCGGGTGAGGGCAGAGCGCAACTGCGTCGCGTTCACCATGAAATCCGGCACCGGCCCGATGACGGTGGGTGCCGGGTCGCCGGTCCAGCGGACCAGATCCGCCCGCGTCCGCCCGACCGCGGACACCAGTTCGTCGCGGCGATCGTCAAGGGCGGCGAGACCTTGGCGGCCCGCGAGCGTTTGTGCGGGGCGGCCGGTGCCGGCGGATACCGCACTCGGCGAGGTCCGTACCAGGCGCTCGAGCCTGCCGCGCACGGCATCGAGGGCCACCAGGCGGCGCTCAGCATAGGCTAGCGTGATCCAGGCGGTCGCGGTCTGAACCTCGACGGTGCGGGCTTCGGCCAGCGTCTCCGCATCGGCCGTTGCGATATCGGTATCAGCCCGGGCCTGTTGGGCATGGCGCTTGGCGGCATTCGGGATTTCCTGCGACAGACCGACCCGCGCCCAGGTGAAATTGTCGCGGTTGGGTGCGAACGCGAGCGGCCCGGAAATCGGGAAGCTGTCGACGCCGAGCGCGAGTTTTGGGTCGGGAAGCGCACCTGCGCCGCGTCGTGCCGCGCGCGCGCCATCGACACCAAGAGCGCGCGCCCGCAATGATGGCGCATGCTGTTTAGCCGCGGCAAGCGCCGCATCGAATGTCAGCGGTCCCGCTGTGGCTGTTGTGGCAGTGAGCCCGGCTATCAGCGCGGCGCCTATTATTGTGCATCTGGACATAGTTTTCTCGCTGGCAGATCGATGCGTGGAAAGCCGATTGGCAGGGCCGAAGCCCCGCCAATCGATTTGTCAGCGATCGCTCAAGAGATCTGCGAGGCGCAGGAAGCCATTATGCCGGATTTGGCCGCCATCCCAGGAGGGCACGTGTCGGTCGTCGCCGTGGCCGCCGGCACCCAGACACGATGAGAGGTGGCAAGCGGGGCACGAGGACCAGAAGCCTGGATGCCCGATCGCCACGCATAGTGGCCGTCGTCAGCACGCGGAGTCGCTGAGGCGGACGTGGCTGCAAGCACCGCAGCGATACCGGCGAAGATGCCGGAAAACCTTGTATTCATGATGAAATATCCTTGATCTGAACAATGACCGTCGGGGCATGCGCTTCGAAACGAAGGCCGGCGTCAGACGGAATCCGGGTGTCAGATCAGGCGGCTGGGTGGATCCGGCTCCGGACCATAGGTGCGGCCATCCAGCCGCGCCGTGAGCGGCCAGGATGGCGCGAGGTGATCGAGCTGGCGCGTGGACAGCGCGATGGCGACGGGTTCGGTGATTGCCGCAGCCGGGCATCCCATCGCAGCGATGCATTGCAGGGTGATCCTCTTGCAGGGCGTCTTACCGTGCATGTTGCCCGATGGCATGCCATCACAGCATTCCATGGTATCCATCGCTGCCATCGACTTACCGTCACTCTGCACTGGGCTCATCGCCATGGCGGTCGATTGTCCGAACAGACCAACGACAGCCATCAAGAGCAGTAAAGGGCGAAGGAAGCGTGTCACGTCGTCGAACAGCCTAGAGCAACCGGTCATCACGTCAATTCGTTTCGCCCGGTGTCAAGGTTACACCCCGTGCGAAGCTGACGTGCGCGATGGGCACGCCGTCATCGATCAAGGCCGTCACCAGTATTTCGAAATTGCTCGAAACTGCTCGATCGCCTGCTGCGGACCTTCGCCTTCCTCGGCATGGACCAGGCAATGGTCGATATGATCGTTGATCAGCGCCCGCTTGGCGCTGGCGACGGCGTTCTCGACCGCTTGCAATTGTTGCGCGATATCGACGCATGGGCGTCCGCTTTCGATCATGTCGACGATGCTGCGCAGATGACCGCCGGCGCGGTTCAGGCGTTTGACGATCGCGGGATGACTGGCGTGGGTTAGATGGGCCATGTCCTGCTCTTTCACCTTTCGGCGTACATTGTCGAGCATCGTTGACTTATCCCCCCGGGGGGATACAGCGAAAGCATGTTGTCGGTCCTCGCCAATCGTACCTACCGCCATCTGTTTCTGGCCCAGCTCATCGCGCTGGTCGGTACGGGCTTGGCGACGGTCGCGCTCGGCCTGCTCGCCTACGACATTGCGGGGGGCAATGCAGGCGCGGTGCTTGGCACGGCGCTGGCGATCAAGATGATCGCCTATATCGGAGTGGCACCGATCGTAGGGGCGTTCGCAAACAGGCTTCCGAGGCGCGCGCTACTGGTATCGATGGACGTGATCCGCGCCGGCGTCGCCATCTGCCTGCCGTTCGTCGATCAGGTGTGGCAGGTCTATGTCCTCATCTTTGTGCTGCAATCGGCATCCGCCGCCTTCACCCCGACCTTTCAGGCCACCATCCCCGATGTGCTGCCCGAGGAGCGCGACTATACGCGCGCACTGTCGCTCTCGCGGCTTGCCTATGACATGGAGAGCCTGACCAGCCCGATCCTGGCGGCCGGACTGCTCACCCTCATAAGTTATCACTGGCTGTTCTCCGGCACCGCGATCGGCTTCGTCGCCTCGGCATTGCTGGTGGTTTCCACAATTCTACCGCGCCCGGAGCCGGTCAAGGATCAGGGCGGGATCTACGACAAGACCACGCGCGGCATCCGCATATATCTCAAGACGCCGCGGATGCGCGGCCTGCTCGCCCTAACGCTCGCAGCCGCGGCGGCGAGCGCGATGGTCATCGTCAACACAGTCGTCATCGTCCGGGGTATGGGATTGAGTCAGCGCGACGTCGCGCTGACGCTGGCGGCGTTCGGCGGCGGCTCGATCACCGCAGCGCTCACGCTGCCGCGCATTCTGGACCGCATTTCGGATCGCACGGTCATGCTGATCGCCGCGTGCGTGCTGACCGTCGCCCTCGCGGTAATGGCGGCCGTAACGGTGATGATGATGCCCGGTGCCACCTACTGGCATATCCTGCTTATGGGCTGGCTCGTCCTGGGCATTGGCTATTCGGCGAGCGTCACGCCATCCGGGCGGTTGCTGCGCCGCTCGGCCAATGCCGAGGACAGACCGGCGCTGTTCGCCGCGCAATTCGCGTTGAGCCACGTCTGCTGGTTGGTCTGCTATCCGCTGGTCGGGCAACTCGGCGCACGGGTCGGTATGGCCGCGGCGTTCGGCGCGATGGCGGTTCTCGCGGCTATCGGAACGCTCGCGGCGATATGGTTATGGCCGATCAGCGATCCTGATGTCGTCCCGCATCAGCATGGTGATCTTCCCGCTGACGACGCGCATGTGCGTGTCGATGCTCAGGGAAATCAACTGTTCGCCATAGGCCGGCGCCGTCCCCGATGGCAGAAGTCGTGATCGGTTCGATGCGCTTCAACCCGTTGCATCAACGTCGGGGCGCGCGCTCCCTTTGGCTCCAATCCTTCGCTCTCGGGCCCATGCTCGCCTTGTTGGTGATCCACGGAATTGTCACGCTGTCCGGCTGGCACGGCCGCATCGTCCATATGGATGATCTGCCCCGGGCAACCTTTGTCGAGCATGACGATGAAGCGCGGGGTCAAGCTGATCTAGACGGTACGGCTCACCTCGCGGCCCATGCGGC
>NZ_JANYEK010000230.1 GCF_025363195.1 Sphingomonas sp. | reverse complement strand
TCGACACAGGCGATGTTGGCGGCGGGGGCGTCGAAACCGCGGAATTTGCGACCGTTTTCCTTTTTGAAGGCGGCGACCGCTTCGGGGTCGGCCTTGGCAGTCTTGGCGCTGGCGCGCGGAAGATCGGTGATGCCGATCTTTTCTCGCGCGAAGGCGATGGCGTCGGCGACGAGGCTGTCTTCGCCGGCGAGCTTGTCGATCAGCCCGGCGTCGAGGGCTTTCTTGGCCGAGATCGGATCGCCCTTGGCGGTCATTTCCAGCGCGAGGGCGACGCCAGCGATGCGCGGAATACGCTGCGTGCCGCCAGCGCCGGGGAGCAGGCCGAGCTTCACTTCGGGTGTGCCAATTTTCGCCGAGGGCACGGCGATACGGTAATGGCAGCCGAGAGTCACCTCGCAGCCGCCGCCGAGCGCAGTGCCGTGGATCGCGGCGATCACCGGCTTGGTCGAGGCTTCGATCTGGTCGACCACCGTCGGCAGGCCGGGTTCGACGAAGGGCTTGCCGAATTCGGTGATGTCGGCGCCGGCGAAGAAGGTGCGGCCGTCACAGCGGATGACCATCGCCTTGATCGTGTCGTCGGCCAGGCCCTGCTTGATGCCGGCTTCGAGCCCCTGACGGACGGCGGCGCCAAGCGCGTTCACCGGGGGGTTGTTCGAGATGATGACGAGGACGTCGTCATGGATTTCGGTGGTGATCGGGCTGGTCATTCTACTCTCCTGGATCAACAATCGTCATCCCAGCGGAGGCTGAGATATCCCGGCGGCGCGCGATGTTTGCGCCCCGTGGATACCCCAGCCTGCGCTGGGGTGACGGGAATGGGTTAGGTCAGTGCTGAATAAATCAAGGTCTTCAGTTCGCGGCGGATGGGGTATGTGCTGCTGGGCGACATCTGCGTCATGAACACCATGCTGATGCGCTCGACCGGATCGACGAAGAAGGCGGTCGAGAACATGCCGCCCCAATAATATTCGCCGACGCTGCCCGGGATCATCGAACGCGCAACATCGATATTCACGGCAAAGCCCAGGCCGAAGCCGGTGCCGGCGTTCGCGGCCTCGCTGAACAAGGATTTCGACATCTTAGACAGGTCCGATCCGCCGGGCAGATGGTTCATCGTCATCAGGTCGATCGTCTTGCGACCGACGATGCGCGCGCCGTCCAGTTCTCCGCCGTTCAGGAGCATCGTATTGAATCGGTGATAATCGAGCGCCGACGATACCAGCCCGCCGCCGCCGGACACGAGCTTGGGCATGTTCGCCCACAGACTTTCCGCGCCGCGATCGTACATTATCCGGCCTTTGCCGGGCGCGAACGTATAGCAATCGGTCAACCGGTCGATCTTGTCGGTGGGGACGGCGAAGAAGGTGTCGTGCATCTTGAGCGGTGCGAAGATGCGCGTCGCGAAGAATTCGGCCAGCGGCAGGCCGGAAACGCGCTGCACCACCGCGCCGAGCACGTCGGTGGAGACGGAATAATTCCAGGACGTGCCGGGTGAGAATTCCAGCGGCAGCTTCGCGAGCGCCCCGATAAAGCCATCGAGGTCGTGACCGCCATGCCAATTCTCGAGCTTGCCCGCACGGTATGCGGCGTCGACGTTCGAGCGATACTGGAAGCCGTAGGTCAGGCCCGAGGTATGGCGGAGCAGGTCCACCATACGCATCGGCTCGGCCGTGGGCAGCGTGCCGAACGGGACATCGCCGCCACCGCCGTTGAACACGCCGATATCCTTGAATTCGGGCAGCACGTAATGGACCGGGGTGTCGACCGCGACCTTGCCTTCTTCGACCAGCATCATGAACGCCATCGAGGTAATCGGCTTGGTCATGCTGGCGATGCGGAACAGCGAGCCTTCGTCGACGGCCTTGCCGCCTTCCCGCGCCGCGCCCTGGCTGGCGAAATGGACGATCTCGCCATCGCGGGCGAGCAGGATCTGGGTGTTCGCGAGCTTGCCGGAATCGACATAGCGCTCTTTCAGCAATGCATCGATCCGGGCCAGGCGAGCGCCATCGAAACCATGCTTTTCCGGCTTTGCGATTTTCATGGGGCCGCCCATACCTCTCATTCGAAAGCCGGATTTACCCGGCCCGTCTCCTATTGCCTTGAGCGCGGCGTGAATCAACACTAAACGGGCGCAAAGCGGCAGATAAGCCAAACCCGAAGTTCAGATTTGGAGAGATGTGCCTTGCAAACCGAACCCCCGATCGCACACGCATTCGCGCTCGATCCGTCCTGGCCGATGGTCACGTTGCCGCAGGCGCAGGCGATGCTGACGGTGGCGGGCGGCAAGTTCGAGATCGAGACGATCGAGATTCGCGGCGTGCCGACCCGCGTGTGGAAGAACGCCCCGCCCAGTCTGGCCTGGCTGATCCAAGCCGCGCGCGCTTACGGAGCGAATGTGTTCACCGTGTATGAGGATGAGCGCGTCACCTATGAGGCGAATTACCGCGCCGTCGCCGCGTTGGCGGTGAAAATGCAGGACATGGGCATCGGCAAAGGCGACCGTGTCGCCATCGCCATGCGTAATCTGCCGGAATGGCCGGTGATTTTCTTCGCAGCCGCCAGCATCGGCGCGATCGTCGTGCCGCTAAATGCGTGGTGGACGGCGAGCGAGCTGGAATATGGCATCGATGATTCGGGCGCGCGCCTGCTGTTCGTCGATGATGAACGGCATCAGCGGCTGAGCGAGGCTGGAATGGCCCTGCCGGCGGTGGAGCGAATGATCGTTTCGCGCGCTTCCGGGCCGGTGGATGGCAGGGCGTCCCGGCTCGAGGATCTGATCGGTACGCCGACCGACTATGCTGATTTGCCCGACGTCGCCTTTCCGCAAGTGGCCATCGCGCCCGACGACGATGCGACGATCTTCTACACCAGCGGTACGACGGGCCATCCGAAGGGCGCGCTGGGCACGCATCGCAACCTGATGACCAACATATTGTCGGGCGGATATGCCAGCGCGCGGTCGCTGCTGCGGCGCGGCGAGGCGGTGCCCGACCCGACGCCGCGCACGATGCTGACGGTCATCCCGCTGTTTCACGTCACGGCGTGCAGCGCGAGCCTTATGGGGGTGATTGCGACCGGATCGAAGATGATCTTCATGCGCAAATGGGACGTGGTCCGCGCGATGGAGATCATCGAGACCGAGAAGGTGAACATCACCGGCGGCGTTCCGACGATCGCTTGGCAACTGATCGAGCATCCCGACCGGCACAAATACGACCTCTCCTCGATCGAGGCGATCGCATATGGCGGCGCGCCCTCCGCGCCGGAACTGGTGCGGCGCATCCATGAAGAATTCGGCGCGCTGCCCGGTAATGGCTGGGGTATGACCGAGACGATGGCGACGGTGACGAGCCATTCGAGTGAAGATTACCTCAACCGCCCGACCAGCGCCGGACCACCGGTGGCGGTGGCCGATCTGAAGATCCTGGCGGATGACGGCGTCACCGAAATGGCGCTGGGCGAGGTCGGCGAATTGTGGGCTCGGGGCCCGATGATCGTGAAAGGATATTGGAACAAGCCCGAGGCGAGCGCCGAGACCTTCGTTGACGGATGGGTGCGCACCGGCGATCTGGCGCGGCTGGACGAAGAGGGGTTCCTGTATGTTGTCGACCGGGCCAAGGACAT
>NZ_JANYEK010000207.1 GCF_025363195.1 Sphingomonas sp. | reverse complement strand
CGGCCCCGCGCCACCGTTGCGCCACTTGGTCCACAGGTGGCGCGCCAGCATCGCCGGCGGCATGCGCAGCCAGTGCGACCGGATATAGAAAAACAGCCGGGTAAACGGACGGGTCGGCCAGCCCCATCCGTCCCGCGCGGTCAGACGGCGGAGATATAGCCGGTCGGCGCGTGTCAGCGGCTCGACCTCGCCATACAGCGCCGCCGCCAGCCGTAGCGCGCGCGCCATTTCCTTCGCCAAACCATGATGCGCGGCGCGTTTTGCCAACCCCACGGTGCCGAAATCGTCCAGCAGACACTGCACGTCCCACAGATTGCGCATGCCACCGGCCAGATCGCCATCGGCGAACAGATGCGCAGCAGCGTGGATTAGCATGTCGTTGGGCGACAGAATGCGCATTCCGGGCGCAATCTCCACGCTATCCGCCAGCAAGCCCGTCGCATTGGGCGTGATCCGCGCGGTCAGCGGCAGGATGGTGTGGTGGACGTCGATCATCCGGTCGCGGTCGCGGTGGATCAGCGGCGGCAGTTCATGCATCCACTGGCGGTAATAAGCGTCGTCGTACGGATCGGGCTTAACCCATTCCCAGCCATTGGCCAGCAACGCCGCCTCCACCGCATCGATCGCGTCGCGCGGCACCAGAATATCGAGATCGCCGATCGAGCGTCCCTGCCCCGCCTTCAACCCGGCTGCGACGAAGGCGGTCCCCTTGAGCAGCACCAAGGCCACGCCGAGCGGCTCCAGAACCCGGCGCCCGACCTCGGCTTCCCACAAGGCCAATGTCCGCCCGTGGTCGGCAGACGTGCGAGCATCCTCCAGGATCCGCAGCACCGCGTGCGGCAGATCCAGCCCGTTCAAACGGTGTGCCAGCGTACCGATCATCTGTTCCGCGCGTGCAATTCCCAGCAGGTCGGTCCAGCCCGCTGCATCCAGCCCCAGCGTCTGCCCGGGCAGGCGCAGCGCACGGGCGAGAAGCCAGCCGTCGCTCATAACGCCTCCCCCAATTGCGCCCACGCCGCCTCGACCTGCGTGATCGCGCTGTCGGTATCGGGATAGTCGATCGCCAGCGCGGGCACGGCCTTCACCAGCCCGGTTAGTCCGGTGAAGCCCCGTTCGCCGAGCGATACATAGTTGGTCGAAGCCTGGGTCAGGCGCACGAACGCCTCGCTATGCGATATCTCACGCCGCGCCGGTTCGAATCCGAAACTGGGAAACAGGAGCAACGCCGGTATTGCCGGCACGGTCATCACCGCCACCGCCGCCGTATCGGGCACGAGATGGCGGATGTCGCCTTTCGGCGTGCCCGCCAGCAACGGCCCGAACCGCCGCCCCGCAGCGGCCCGTTCGACCACGTCGATCGCCGCATTCTTCAGGCTGACGAGGCGCGGAAAGGCATGGACCAGCCCGGTATCGGGATCGAGCAACGCGAATTCGTCGCCCATCAATCGCCATCCCCGCAGCGACAGCAACGCCGCGAGCGTCGACTTGCCGGCCCCCGACACTCCGGTCATCAATAACGCTCGCCCGTCGCGTTCGACCGCCGAGGCGTGAAGCAGGAGATAGCGCCGCTGCCCCAGCGCCATTTGCAAATTCATCCCCATTTCTGCCGCCAACAGCCCCTGTGCGAGCGGCAATGGCGCGGCATCAGGCAAGACGAAATCCCCACCGATCATCACCGCCGGGCGCACGAAACGCCGCCACGGTCGCGCCGCGAACAATCGCACGGTGAAATCCGCCACACCGTCGTCCGGCTGCGGATATTGGGCATACAAATCGGCCAGCTGGTCGATCGGCGCGCGCCAGTCCGATCCGACGCGGAACCCCACCGGCCCGATCTTGACGGAGAAGCAGTGCCTCACGCGCCGCGATCCGATTTGACAATTACCAGCCCGGCGGCGACCAGCTCTTCGAGCCGCGCCACCAGCGCGTCCAAATCCAGATCGGGCAGATCGAATTCGGCGGTCAGGCTGTCGGCGAGCGCAGCCAACGTCATTCCCGCCTCCCCCAACGCGCCAAGAATCTCCGGCGCGGGCGCGTTCAACAAATGAGTGATACCAGATGCGCGGTGATAGATGACGGTGAAGTCATCGAGCCACACGATGCGCAGCGTCTCAACCCGAACGCTGCGATACACTATATCCGGCAAAGCGTCAGCCGCGCGGCATCTGCAGCGAGGCGAAGCAGGTAAAGCCGCTGGTGCCCGACTGCAGCTTACGGATATAGCTCATATAGGCGCGGTTGGTGTCGTAATCTGTGCCGGGCAATTGTCCGCCGGACATGGCGCGCTTGACGTCGGCGGCTTTGAACACGCGACCGTTGGCGGCAAACGATCCCGGCGTCCCACGCGGCACGACCGAACCGTCGGCGGCAATCGCCGACCCGGCACGACCGGCATCCGGCACCGGCACTTCGCACGCCATGACCGAAGCACTGGTCTGCGCGAGTGCAGGGCGGATCGAGATGATCGCCGATGCACTGATTGCGCCGAGCATCAAGGCACGGCGCCCATACTGCCGGGGCGTCGTGCCCTCGGCCCCCGCAATAGGAGCAGGCGGTGGAGTAATCTCGTCGCTCATCCCTCCAGCCCTTTCACAATCGCCCTGCGCACGCAAGCGGCCCTATCCCGGTTAACCGCGTTTGCGCTAAGGCGTCCCACAATGGCTCAGGGGTTTGGTCTTCGCACGTTTACCGCGATCGGCATCGTTGCCGTGGCGGCGATCGCCGTCTTCCTGCTTGGGCACGATGTCCAGGCGACATTGGTGACGCTGGTCGGCGGCGTCGCGGCGGTGCTGGCGGCGGCCGGGACTAGCGAGGTTGCTACCGACCCGGACCAGCCTCGCGCAGCGCCGAAAGCATCGCTTTCGGATTTGGGCCCGGATGTTGGCGACGTGCTGGAAGCAATCGTCGAGCCGATCCTGATCGTGGCGGAGGGCCGCGTAATGCAGGCCAATGGAGCGGCCCGCGCATTGCTCGGCGGGCACATCGTCGGGCAGAATGTGCGCCTCGCCATCCGCCATCCCGCCGCTGCTGAACGGCTCGTCGGCCCGCTTGAACCCGGCGCTGTGGAACCGATCGATCTGGTCGGTCTCGGCACGCTCGACCAGCGCTGGCAAATGCGAGTCGCGCAGAGCAGGGGGGTTGGCGGAGCCGGCAGTCAGCGCATCGTCCACCTGATCGACCAGACCGGCAATTACGCCGCCGAGCGTATGCGGGTCGATTTCGTCGCCAATGCCAGCCACGAACTGCGCACCCCGCTCGCCTCGATCCTCGGCTATATCGAGACGCTTAGCGAGGAAGCCGGCGAAGACGCGGGGCTTCGCGCCCGGTTCCTGAAGATTATGGACGACGAGGCGCGACGGATGCAGCGGCTAGTCGAGGATCTCATCTCCCTCAGCCGGATCGAAGCCGAGAAATATCGCCTGCCCGACCGTGCGGTCGATCTCGCGGAACTTATCGCGGAAGTCCGCGCCGAGATCACCAAGGGCAAGGTTATGCTCGACCTCGAAGAAGCCGTGCCGGCGGTGGCAGGGGACCGGGTGCAACTCAGCCAGATGCTCCACAACCTGATCGGCAATGCGATCAAATACGGCCGCGCCGATGCCGCAGTGACGGTGCGGCTCTGGCAGGATATCGGCGGCATGGTCCGCCTAAGCGTCGCGGACCAAGGCGACGGCATCCCCGCAGAACACATTCCGCGCCTGACGGAACGCTTTTACAGGGTCGATCCCGGCCGTAGCCGCGCGGGCGGCGGCACCGGCCTTGGCTTGGCCATCGTCAAGCACATCGTCGAACGTCATCGCGGGCGGCTGGATATCGCCAGCGTAATCGGGACGGGAACGACGGTATCGATCATATTGCCCGCGCATGGCGACCTAAAACCAAAGTAAAAAAACCGATGAGTGTCGCTCTTGATCGTCCTCCCGTCGCCGTCAGGCCGATTCGGCTTCTTGCCGTCAAGTGAAGGGCCGGGCGGCTCCCGACTGTCCCGTCCATACATCTTCCGTACGACCGTAATGGCGTTTGACCGGGTGGGCACGGTCGGAGGCAGTGATGGATCGACGCTTGAGGGCGGGCCTTCCAGCCGATTTCAGCTGTGTCGGGCTCGCCATCTGGGCGATAATACTGGTCGGCCTCCGCAGCATCCGCCTGGCAGCGTGGCCGCAAGATCACGAGGATCGTCTCGTTCGGCAGAACTTCGACCACATTTGGATGGTTCGGCAGCCGATCGACCGATAGCGGCCTTTTCATGGACGCGTCCCCGGTCACATTCCTTTAACCCGCCGAATGCCCTGTCATAAAAATGCAACCGAACTGTCACACAAGCGCAGGAGCGACAAGCTAGGGAGGATTCGCCGGGCCATTCGTCGCCTTCGCTGGAGACGCCGTTCATGCCAAGAGTGCCGCTCATCCTGCTCATCCCGCTCACGCTGCCTTTGCTGGCGGTGGCGGCATGCGAGGATCAGGCGAGCGGCGGCGGTGCGGGGTCGCGCGATCATATCACAGTCGTCGGCTCGTCGACCGTCTATCCCTTCACCACGATCGTCGCCGAACAATTCGTCAATTCCGCACCCGGCATCAAGGCACCGGTGATCGAATCGACCGGCACCGGTCCGGGCATGAAGTTGTTCTGTGCCGGGGTCGGTGCCGGGCATCCCGACATCGCCGATGCATCACGCCGCATGAAGGCGTCCGAATATGCCGTCTGCGCGGCGAACGGCGTGCGCGACATTATCGAGATCCAGATCGGGCTGGACGGTATCGCCTTTGCCCAGGCCAAGAACGGGCCGACGATGCAGCTTACCCCGACCGATCTCTACAAGGCGCTCGCCGCCGCCCCCGGTGGCCATCCCAACACCGCGCGCACCTGGGCCGATGTGAATCCGGCTTTGCCCGCCACCCCGATCGAGGTCTACGGCCCACCCGCGACCAGCGGCACGCGCGATGCACTGACCGAACTGATCCTCGGCAAAGGCTGCGAGAGCGTCACCCCGCAAGCGGCGGCGATGAAGGATGGGGACAAGGACGATTATGCCGCTTTGTGCACCCGCATTCGAGAGGACGGCGCCTATATCGACGCGGGCGAGAACGACAATCTGATCGTCCAAAAGCTGCAATCCAACCCCAACGCGATCGGGATCTTCGGCTATTCGTATCTTGAGGAAAATCGCGACCATGTGACCGGCGTACCGCTCAACGGCATCGCACCAACATATGCCACGATCGCCGACAACGCCTATCCCGGGTCGCGGCCCCTATTCCTGTACGTCAAGAAAGCCCATCTGGGTGCGATCCCTGGCCTGCCCGATTTCGTGAAGCTCTATGCGCGCCTGTGGCGGCCGGGTGGACCACTGACCGCCAAGGGCCTGATCGCCGCACCCCCCGCCGTGCGCCTCCAGGCAACGGCAATCGTTGCCAACCGCACCCTGCTCGATCCGAAGGCGCTGCACTAATGTCCGCGCTAACCCTCCTGTTCCTCATCGTGGGGCTCGGCCTCATCGGCTGGCTGGCAGCGCGGGCGCGGGCGGCGACGTTCCGGCGGACCAACGGCGCGCGGTTCAGTTCCCTGCCTTCGCACCACGGCACCTATGTCACTTTGTGGACCCTTCTTCCCGCCGCATTGTTCATCGCGATCTGGTCGTTCACCTCGCCCGCACTCGTCACCGACAGCGTCTTGAACGTGTCCGCAGCGCGGCAACTCCCGCCCGCCGGGTTCGAACGCGCGGCGATCCTGTCCGAGGCGCGCAATCTGGCGAACGGGCGCGGTTTCGGCGCCTTCCACCCGCTCAGCCAGACGCTGGCACCCGCCTACGCCGCCGCGCAGTCTCGCTACGACTGGATCGGTAGCGTGGTTGCCCTGTTGCTCGCCTTCGCCTGCGGGGCCTGGGCCTATACGCGCGTGAAGGCCGGCTTCCGCGCCCGAACGCGGATCGAGCGCGTGGTTATGCTGATGCTGCTTGCCGCCTCGCTCATCGCGATTCTCACCACAATCGGCATTGTCGCCTCGTTGCTGGTCGAAAGCGCTCGCTTCTTTCGGATCGTGCCGATCACCGATTTCCTGTTCGGCACGCATTGGAGCCCACAAGTCATCTCGGCCCAAAACCCAGGCGCATCACTCGGCGCGGTGCCGTTATTCTGGGGTACGTTCTTCATCGGCGCGGTCATTGCGATGCTCGTCGCTATTCCGTTCGGGCTAATGAGCGCGATCTACCTCACCCAATATGCGCCGCCGCGCCTGCGCCTGTGGATGAAGCCGATCCTCGAGATGCTCGCCGGCGTGCCGACCGTGGTCTACGGTTATTTTGCGGCGCTCACCGTCGCCCCCGCCGTGCGCGACTTCGCCGTATCGATCGGAGTCAGCTGGGCCAGTTCCGAAAGCGCGCTCGCCGCCGGACTGGTGATGGGCGTGATGATCATCCCGTTCGTGTCCTCAATGGCCGACGATTCGATCGCCGCGGTGCCCGCGTCGATGCGCGACGGCAGCCTGGCGATGGGCGCAACCGGTTCGGAAACGATCCGCAAGGTCGTCCTGCCCGCCGCCCTGCCCGGCGTGGTCGGTGGCGTGCTGCTCGCGATTTCCCGGGCGATCGGCGAGACGATGATCGTCGTCATGGCAGCCTCCGGCGTCGCGACGATGACTCTGAACCCGTTCGCCAGCGCGACCACCGTGACCAAACAGATCGTCGATCTGCTCACCGGCGAAGCGGCATTCGACAGCGCCAAGACGCTCGCCGCCTTCGCGCTCGGGCTGACCTTGTTCGTCGTCACGCTCATTCTCAACATCGTCGCGCTTAGCGTCGTCAAACGGCATCGGGAGGCCTATGATTGACAGCCTCGTTGCCGGTCTGCCCACCGGCCCGGAATCGCTCGCGGAACGCGCACCGACCGACTGGCGCACGCAAGCGATGCAGGCGCGCATCCGCAAGCGCTATGTCGCCGAACGCCGCTTTCGGGTGCTCGGTCTCGCGGCGGTAGTGATGTCCGCCGGGTTCCTCGCTTTCCTGCTTTTCACCATGTTGATCAACGGCTTGGGCGGCTTCACGCAAACCGAGCTGAAACTGCGCATCGACTTTCCCCGCGCCGGTCTGACGCTCGATCCCGCCCGCCTGAAAGGTCCGGGGGCCGATTTCGCGCTCGCCGCCGCTGGCATTGAAGGCGCGACCGACACCGCCGCCAATGCGCAGTTCGGCAAGGACGGATTCAAGCTCCTGTCCGACGGCGCATGGCTCCGCGTGCGCGCGGCCGTGAAGGCCGATCCGGCGCTGCTGCGGAATGCGGTGGTGATATCGGTCCCCGCCTCCGACGCGATCGATCTTGCTGCCAAAGCCGAAGGCACGCCACAGGCCGAAGCGATGGTCACCAAGCTGAAGGCGCAAGGGCTGCTCTCGACCGGGTTCAACCCGAACTTCCTCACCGGTTCCGACTCCACCGATCCGACAATCGTCGGCATCTGGGGGGCGCTCAAAGGCTCGCTGTTCACGATGATCGTGACGTTGCTCATCGCCTTCCCGGTCGGCGTCTTGTCCGCGCTTTATCTTGAGGAATACGCGCCGAAGAATCGCTGGACCGACCTGATCGAGGTGTCGATCAACAACCTCGCCGCCGTCCCCTCGATCATCTTTGGGTTACTCGGCCTCGCTGTCTTCCTTGGCACGTTCGGCCTGCCACGGTCGGCGGCTTTGGTCGGCGGGCTGACCCTGGCGCTCATGACCATGCCCGTCATCGTCATCGCCGGGCGCAATGCAATCAAGTCCGTGCCACCGTCGATCCGCGATGCGGCGCTCGCCGTCGGCGCCAGCCCGATCCAGGTCGTGTTCCACCACGTTCTGCCACTGGCGCTCCCAGGCATCCTTACCGGCACGATCATCGGCATGGCCCGCGCGCTAGGCGAAACCGCACCTTTGCTGATGATCGGCATGCGCGCCTTCATGGTTTCACCGCCCGATCGCATCACCGATCCCGCGACCGTCCTGCCGGTGCAGATCTTCCTGTGGTCCGACCAGGTCAATCGCGGCTTCGTCGAAAAGACCAGCGCGGCGATCATCGTCCTGCTGGTCTTCCTGCTCGCGATGAACGGGTTCGCCATCTATCTCCGCAACAGATTCGAGACCCGCTGGTCATGACCACCAAGATTTCCGCGCAGAACGTCAACGTCTTCTACGGCACGAAACAGGCGATCAACGACGTGTCGATTGAGGTCGAGAGCGATTACGTTACCGCGTTCATCGGCCCCAGCGGCTGCGGAAAATCGACCTTCCTGCGCACACTCAACCGCATGAACGATACCGTCGCCAGCGCGCGCGTCTCCGGCGATATCCGCCTGGATGGCGAGGATATCTACGCGCCCGAGATGGACGTGGTGCAGCTCCGCGCCCGCGTCGGCATGGTGTTCCAGAAACCGAACCCGTTTCCCAAGTCCATCTTCGAGAATGTCGCCTACGGTCCGCGTATTCACGGCCTCGCCAACAACAAGACCGATCTCGCCGGCATCGTCGAGAAATCGCTGAAACGCGCGGGCCTGTGGGAGGAAGTGAAGGATCGCCTGACGGAAAGCGGTACGGCGTTATCGGGCGGCCAGCAGCAGCGGCTGTGCATCGCCCGCGCCATCGCCGTCGATCCGGAAGTTATCCTGATGGACGAACCATGCTCGGCGCTCGACCCGATCGCGACGGCGCGGATCGAGGAACTGATCCACGAGCTCAAAGGCCGCTACGCCATCGTCATCGTCACCCATAACATGCAGCAGGCGGCCCGCGTGTCGCAGCGCACCGCCTTCTTTAACCTCGGTAGCCTCGTCGAATATGGCGCGACCTCGGAGATCTTTACCAATCCACGGGCCGAACGCACCAAGGATTACATCACCGGCCGATACGGCTGAGCCCGAATTTCCCAAGGATCACACACGTGAACACGCACACCGTAAAGGCATTTGACGAGGAGATCGGCGATCTGCGCGCGCTGATCGCCCAGATGGGCGGCATGGCCGAGGAGGCGATCCGCGCCGCCGTCGAGGCGTTGCGCCGTCATGATCTGGAGGCTGCGGCGACGATCGTGACGGGCGACAAAGCGATCGACGCACTCGAAGTGCAGGTCGAACAGCTCGCCATTCGTATCATCGCCTTGCGCGCGCCGATGGCCGACGATCTGCGCGAAGTCGTCGCCGCACTGAAGATCGCTGGCGTGATCGAGCGGATCGGCGATTATGCTAAGAACATCGCCAAGCGCGTGCCGCTGATCGACGTGCAGGGCGATCTCGAACCGCTGTCGGTGCTGCCGGCGATGGCCAACCTGGCCATCGCGATGGTCCACGATGTGCTCGACGCATTCGCTGCGCGTGACCCCAAGGCCGCGCTCGACGTGTGCGAGCGCGATCGGCAGGTCGATGATTTCTACAACAGCCTGTTCCGGGTTCTCGTCACGCACATGATGGAGAACCCCAAGACCATCGGACAGATGGCGCATTTATTGTTCATCGCCAAGAATCTCGAACGGGTCGGTGACCATGCGACGAACGTCGCCGAGATGGTTTATTACGCCGCGACCGGCACGCATATGGCGGAGCGCGATCGCAGTTCATTCCAGATGACGGAGGCCTGATATGGCACGCGCCAAGATGCTGCTGGTTGAAGATGATGCCGCGCTCGCGGAACTGCTCGTTTATCATTTCAAGCGCGAGGATTTCGAGATCGCGCACACCCCGGACGGTGAGGAGGCCTTGCTGCTCGCCAAGGAGAAGACACCCGACATCGTCCTGCTCGACTGGATGGTCGAGGAGCTGTCCGGCATCGAAGTGTGCCGCCGCCTGCGCCGAATGCCCGAGACGCAAAACGTGCCGATCATCATGCTGACGGCGCGCGGCGAGGAAGAGGACCGGGTGCGAGGGCTGGAAACCGGGGCCGACGATTACGTCACGAAACCCTTCTCCCCGCGCGAACTGGTCGCCCGCGTCGGCGCGGTGCTGCGTCGCGTTCGACCGGCCTTGGCGGGTGAACAACTGACCTATTCCGACATCGAGATGGACACTGTTGGCCACAAGGTGCGTCGCGGTGGCGAATTCATCCCGCTCGGGCCAACCGAATTCCGCCTGCTCAAGCATTTCCTCGAACATCCCGGCTGGGTGTTCAGCCGCGAACGCCTGCTCGACGCGGTATGGGGCCACGACAGCGATATCGAGGCGCGCACCGTGGACGTCCACATCCGCCGCCTGCGCAAGGCGATCAATGGCGATACCCGGCCGGACATCATCCGCACCGTGCGGTCGGCGGGCTATGCGCTGGACACCGGAACCTGATTGGCGACCTCTTAGCGAAACGATCTGGGCGGACGTGCGTTGGGCACCTCAGGAAACACGAACAGGAGATTTCCCATGAAGACCATTCTGCTGGCCGCAGCCGCACTGATCGCCATGCCCGCATCGGCGCAGACCGCGCCGCCTCCACCGCCCGCTCCGGACGCAACACCGATGCAGGCTGCACCCGATGCAGCGATGGCTGCACCACCGGCACCGGATACCATGACTTCGCCGCCGCCGGCGCCCGGGGCAATGGCCCCGGCCGCATCGACCACGAAATATCCGTGGTGTTCCAGGACTGTAACCGATTCTTGCCGCGAGCGTAACGGTCGCAAGTGAACGCCTGAAACGGCCAGCATCCAGAAGATGCTGGCCGTTTCTTCTTCAACCGAACAGAAAAATATCGAATCGCCTGCGAAACGATGGAGCAAGTGCGGGTGATGTGCGTTTCAAGCCACGGAGTCGCCAGCCGCGACCCCTTCGCAGGAGACCCAAAATGAAAATTCTGATTCCCACCACGCTGGCAGCCGCTTTGGCGTTCGCCGCCCCAGCCGTCGCGCAGACCGCGCCTGATGCTGCCGCCGCCACCACAATGCCATCCGCCGCCATGCAGGCCACCGATAGCAGCATGTCGATCGGCGGCTATGGCCCGGCGAGCACCACGCTCGTCGTGCCCGCTGGCGCGAAGGTCGTCTATCAGCAGGCCCCGACGCCGGATCAGGCCTATCCCGCACCCGCCCCGCTGGCGAAATACCCTGTGTGCAAAAGGGGCCAGACCGACAAGTGCATCGAGCGCGGCGGCAAATAAACTCGCTATCCGAACCGGTGTCGGGGGTGGGCCGGAAACGACCGCCCCCTTGCCACCGCCAACCGATCGCCTAGGAAGCGCTCACCATTTTGGGAGCGCTTTTTTCATGTCTATCCGCTTCGACGACAAAGTCGCCATCGTAACCGGCGCCGGCGGCGGCCTTGGCCGTGCCTATGCGCTCGAACTCGCCAAACGCGGCGCAAAGGTCGTCGTCAACGATCTCGGCGGATCGCGCGACGGAACCGGCCACTCCGACGCCGCGCTGAAGGTCGTCCAGGAAATTCAGGCTGCTGGCGGCACCGCAATGTCAAACGGCGGCAGCGTCACCGAATATGAGCAAATGGTTGAAATGGTCGAGAAGGCCAAGGAAGCCTGGGGTGGCGTTCACATTGTAATCAACAATGCCGGCGTGTTGCGCGACAAGAGCTTTGCCAAGATGGAGCCTGCCGATTTCAAGTTCGTCGTCGATGTCCACCTCATCGGATCGGCCAACGTGTCCAAGGCAGTATGGGAAACGATGCGCGGGCAGAATTACGGTCGCCTGCTGATGACCGCATCCTCGACCGGCTTGTACGGCAATTTCGGCCAGGCGAACTACGGCGCGGCCAAGCTCGGTCTCGCCGGGTTGACCAAGACGTTGGCGATCGAGGGCGCAAAGAACAATATCAAGGTCAACACGATTGCGCCGACCGCCGGCACGCGCATGACCGAGGATCTGTTCCCGGCCGAGGCCTTCGCGGCCTTCGCGCCCGAAAAGGTCGCGCCCGCGGCGCTGTATCTGGTGTCGGAAGATGCGCCGACCAACATGATTATCGGTGCCGGTGCCGGCGTGTTCCAGGCAGCTTATGTAACCCTGACGCAAGGAAAGCTGCTGACCGGTGACGATCTGTCGCCCGAGGGCATCGCGGCGCACTGGGCGGAAATTATCGACCGGACCGGCGAATTGACCCCGCAATCGGGTTCGGAACAGTCCATCAGCATCCTGACTAAACTACAAAGCCGCTAGAATTCGGCGACGCCGGGGTCGGCCTTCGATCGGCCCCGGTACAACTTTAAATTTGGCATGTGCCGACTTCAACGACCGTAGTCCCGATTTGGTACGAAGCCGCATTTGATACCCACCCGTAATGAGGTTAATAGTTCCTTCGTCCGAAAAACGCCGAGGTGTGATTCGCGGGGGGTAACCGGGGGAGTGTCGATGAAGAAGCTGATGATGGCGGCTGCAACCTTTGCGGCTATATTAATGTCGAACGTGGGCCATGCCCAGACGCTCAATATAACGAACTGGACGTGGAACCCCGGCCTGGTCGTAGGTGATCTCCGCCGTTACACACCCAACACACCCAATTATCTCGCACTGAATGGTGTGGGAATCGGCCAGTTCGAGCTCACCGGCAATTCGTCGTTCAATATGCCGGTCGATATCTTCAGCTATTGCCTCGATCTCTATACGCCAATGTCGACGGGGACGTATACATACGTCACCGGATCGACGTTGGTTCCAGACGCCTCGCGCCGCAACATGCTCGGTGCGCTCTTGTCCCACACCACGACGTTGCTCGCCAACGCCACCGGCAATCAAGCCACGATAATTTCTGCCGCGACACAGATGGCCGTGTGGGAAATCGTGTATGAAACGGCGACGACCCCGTTCAACGTCACCGGCGGAGACTTCCGCGTTGCCAATCTACAGGTCGGCCCGGGCGATCCCAACCTTTCGGCCAGCCAGTCGCTAGCCAACAGCTATTTGGCCAACACGACCAACGGCACGTGGCAGTTTTTGAGCAACTACCAACTCAAGTATCTGTCCGGCGGCGGCGTCCGGCAGAGCCAGCTCTTCGCTGTCGCCGTTCCGGAACCGGCGACGTGGGGCATGATGGTGCTCGGCTTCGGCCTAATCGGTCGCGCGCTGCGTCGCCGCTACAAGGCGTATAAGGCGCAACTCCTGCTGCGCTGATCCGGGAAGGAGCGAGCAATCGCCCGAACGGTGGCTTATCCAGTGATTTAGTGTATTGCAACAACAATACACTAATGATATCTTCCTCGGTAACGACAGGAGGATTCACCAATGTATAGCGAAAGCGATATCGACGGTGCGGTCACGGCCGGGGCGATCAGCCCGCAGGCCGCGGCAGCATTACGCAACCACATCGCGGTCGGGCGCTCGGCGCCCGCGGTCGATGAGGAAAGCTTCCGACTGCTAACCGGCTTCAACGACATCTTCGTCTCGATCGCAGCCTTGGCCGTGCTGCTCGGGGTCGGCTGGCTCGGCCAGAGCGTCGCCCATCCGCTGGGCGGCGTCGCCGTGGCGGCGGCAAGCTGGGGGCTGGCGGAATATTTCACGCGGACGCGGCGAATGGCCCTGCCCTCCATCCTGTTGCTGATCGGCTTTATCGGCGGTGTGGCGGGCGCTCTCGTCAGCGTGGTGGTGGCCAATTCCGACGCGGTGGAAGCGTTCATCCGCGATCATGCGGCCGGTCATCCCGAACCGATTATTGGCGTGATAGGTGCGGTCATTGCCGCGATCACAGCTGCTGCCGCATGGCTGCACTGGCGTCGCTTCATGGTGCCGATCACGGTGGCCGCGGGGGCCGTCGCCGTGGTCGGGGTGGTCATGGCGCTGGTCGTGGGCTTCATCCCTGCGGCCAAGGACGCGGTCTTTTGGCTCGTGTTGGTCGCCGGCATCGCGATGTTCGCCTTTGCCATGCGCTGGGACATGAGCGACCGTGAACGCCGCACGCGCCGGTCGGATGTCGCCTTCTGGCTGCACCTCGCTGCTGCACCGATGATCGCCCATGCCTTGTTCAATATCCTCGGCGTGTTCGAAGGCCCGATCGGCATGGGCATGGCAGCCATCGTCATAGCGCTGTATCTGGTGTTCGGCTTCATTGCGCTGGCGGTGGATCGGCGCGCCTTGCTCGTCTCAAGCCTGGTCTATGTACTTTACGCTTTGTCGTCGCTGTTCGAAACGGCGGGTGCGGTCGAACTCGCCTGGGCGTTCACCGCGCTCATCATCGGATCGGCACTGCTGACCCTGTCTGCTTTCTGGCATCCTATGCGCAAGCTGGTGGTGGGCACACTCGGCACGATCGCCGCCGACCGGTTGCCGCCGGTCGGGACGATGGTGCTCGCCAGCGCCTAACGCCCACCGACTGCGCCAAAGCGAAACCCCGGCAGGCTTCGGCCTACCGGGGTTTGTGCGATACGCTCGTTACGAACACTTAATCTACTGGTTCACTCTGCGACCAGCTTCATCAGCCGCCGTTCGACCGGCGCCAGCACTGGCGCAAGATCATGCCCGCGCCGCAACACCGCGCCACCTTCGCCGATCAACGCCCACATGCCCTGCCGATTGCGCAGCGCCGGGCGTTTTTCAATGCGGAATTCGGGTCGTTCAGCCGCCCGGCGAAAGCATGAAAAAATCGCCGCGTCACGCCCCAGATCGATCGCATAATCCTTCCAATGCCCGGCTGCGACCATCCGGCCATAAAGATCGAGGATGCGGGTCAATTCCGCGCGTTCGAACCCGATCTGGGACGGTACGCCCCGTGGCGGCGTTGGAAAAGGCGTGACGACGCCCATCAGGCGGCGATCGTCCGATCATGCACGATCGCGCAAATCCTCATTCTCTGCGAGCAACGCGTCGAGCCGCTTGCGCATCACCTCGAGTTCGCAACGGAGCAATTCAACCTTCTGGGTCTGCGGGTCGAACGTGTCGCTGCACGGCGTACCATAAGCGAGGAAGCCGGGCTGCTTCTGCCCACCCTCCACCATCGTCGCGCGCGCCGGGATGCCGACCATCACCGCGCCTGCCGGCACCTCCTTGGTGACGACCGCATTGGCGCCAACCCGCGCGCCCTTGCCGACCAGGATCGGCCCCAGCACCTGCGCGCCCGACCCGATGATCACGCCGTCCGCCAGCGTGGGATGGCGCTTGCCCGCCACACCGTTGTCCGGGCTGGTGCCGCCCAACGTAACACATTGATAGATCGTGACGTTATCGCCGATTTCCGCGGTCTCGCCGATCACCACGAAGCCGTGGTCGATGAAGAAATTGCGGCCGATCGTGGCGCCCGGATGAATGTCGATCGCGGTGAACATCCGTGACCAATGGTTGACCAGCCGGGCAAGGAAGAACATCCGCGCGTTGAACAAGGCATGCGCGATGCGATGATAACCCAGGGCCCAAACGCCCGGATAGGTAAGGATTTCCCAGCGCGAGCGCGGTGCGGGATCGCGCTCCTTTATCGCGTCGAGGTAGGCGACCAGCCGCAATGTCATCGTCAGTCCCCTTTAATCCCGTGCGCATCTTTCAGCGTGTCGTACGCGCAATCTAGGGGTTCCGGCGGTCGAATTAAAGAACTGGTTTATCGTAAGTTTCGGCCCGCAAACCCTATCTTGCTTGTAGGATATGGCGGACTGCGCGAACACGGTTTTCCGGGCGGCTGTGCCGAACCATTGGGCCATTGGGCCGAACCATTTGGCCGAACTGGTTGGCCGGGGCTATATTGGGGATCGCCTTGCACGAATATCTGTCGGTCGTGACATTGGAGGCCCTGGTGCCGTTCATCGCCGTCGGCTTTGGCGCGCAGATGGTGGATGGTGCCTTGGGCATGGCGTTCGGTGTGATCTCGAACTCGCTATTGCTGTTTCTGGGCGTGCCCCCTGCCGCTGCATCGGCCGGCGTGCATACCGTGGAGACGTTCACCACCGCCGTCTCGGGGATCAGCCACGCCCTCCACCGCAACGTAAACTGGCGGCTGTTCTTTCGCCTGATGATCCCCGGCGTGATCGGCGGGGTGCTCGGTGCCTATGTCTTGTCCAACATCGATGCAAGCACGGCCAAGCCGTTCATCCTCGCCTATCTGACGGGCATCGGCTTGTACCTGCTGTTCCGCGCGATCCGTTATCCCCCGCGTGAGCGCGAGCCGAAGATCGTCGAACCTTTGGGGCTGATCGGCGGCTTCCTCGACGCAGCCGGTGGCGGCGGATGGGGCCCGGTGGTGACGAGCAATTTATTGGTCCAGGGGGCATCCCCACGCATGACGGTCGGCACCGTCAACACCGCGGAATTCTTCCTGACCGCGACAATCTCGGCAACGTTCATCACGCAATTGGGGCTCGCCGCATTTACGCAGGCGACGCTCGGCCTGTTGGTCGGCGGGGTAATCGCCGCGCCGTTCGGGGCATTGCTGGCCCGGCGCGTGCCCGCCAAGACGCTGATGTTTCTGGTCGGCGCGATCCTGACCCTGACCAGCATGTTCAACCTGTATCTGGCCGTGTCTAAATAGAACGCCGCGCTCAATCACGTTCAAAAGCCGATTTTGCGGCTGGCTTTCAATCGATCGAATAGGTTATTGGGCGCGATATGATCGACTGGAACGATTGATGGCGACGTATCTGCCAACCCTGAAACAGCTACAATATCTGGTCGCGCTGAAGGATCACGGCCATTTTGGGCGCGCGGCGGAGGCGTGTTTCGTTACTCAATCCACGCTGTCGGCGGGCATCCGCGAGCTTGAGACGCTGATCGGCGTCGTACTGGTCGAACGTACCCGCCGCGTCGTGCGCTTCACGCCTTTGGGCGATCGCATTTCCGACAAAGCGCGCCGCGTGCTGCGCGAAGCCGAAGAACTCGGCGACCTTGCCCGCGCCGCCGGGCGGCCGCTGTCGGGCGATATGCGGATGAGCGTGATCCCAACGATTGCACCGTTCATGCTGCCGCGCATTCTACCGCGATTGCGTGCTGAGTATCCCGAGCTGAAGCTGTTCCTGCGCGAGGAACCGAGTGGCCCGGCATGCGAGGGCTTACAGAATGGCCGCACCGACTGCGTGTTGCTCGCTTTGCCCTATGCTTGTGGTGACGTAGCGAGCGAATTTCTATTCGAGGACCGACTGTTCGTAGCCGGTCCTGAGGCGGAATTGGGCGTGGCGTCGCTGACGATCCGCGCCGCCGATATCGACGAAACGCGACTGCTGTTGCTGGAGGATGGGCATTGCCTGAAAGATCATGCGCTGGCCGCCTGCAACCGCCCGGAATTGCGCACCGAGGCAACGATGATGGGCACATCGTTGCACACGATCGTCCAGATGGTCGATAACGGACTTGGCGTGACGATGCTGCCCGAAATGGCACTGAAGGCAGGTATTCTCGATCATACCGGCCTGACCGCGAGGCCGCTGGATGCGGACAGCCCGACACGCCAGATCGCCCTCGTCTGGCGGCGCGCTTCGCCACGCGAGAAAGACTTTCATCTGCTCGCCCGCGTGCTGGCCGATGCACGCTGAACGAAACCAATTGGCGGTTGGATCGTATCTTCAGGGCACGCCCCAACGGGTGCTGTCTAAAAATCCGGAGAGAACCATGACTTTCACCGCTAAACTTCCCCTCGTCGCATTGACCGCGGTCCTGTCGATCGCGGCCACCACGGCGTCCGCGCAGATGGCGCCCGCGGCCCCCGCGACGACGACTCAGGCTGCTCCAGCAGCCCCGGCCCCGGCTGCGCCGAACCCGGCCGTCGGCGGTGCCGCGATGGACGCCAACAAGACGATCGTCGAGAACGCCTCCCTCGCACCAAACCTGACCACGCTGGTCGCAGCGGTGAAGGCCGCTGGCCTCGTCCCGACACTGTCCGGCCCCGGCCCATTCACCGTATTTGCGCCGGTTAACGATGCCTTCGCCCGGCTTGCCCCCGGTACGGTCGATACTTTGCTCAAGCCCGAGAACAAGGCCACGCTCGTCAAGGTGCTGACCTATCACGTCGTGGCCGGCAAGATCAGCGGTGCCGACCTGCTCGCCAAGATCGATGCCGGTGGCGGCAAGGTCGTGCTGACCACCGTCGAGGGCGAACCGCTGACCGTCGCCAAGGAAGGCCCGGCCGTGTCGCTGACCGATGTCAACGGCAACAAGAGTTACATCCTCGTTCCTGACGTCCGTCAGTCGAACGGCGTGGTGCATGTGGTGAATGGGGTGGTCCTGCCCAAACTCAACCAGCCGGCGCCGGCAGCCGCCAAGTAAGCGCGGGTCGGGCCAAACCGTCCTAGCTCGGCATACTCCACCGCGCGGCAGCTCCATCATCGCTGTCGCGCGGTTCTACCCATATCTTTTGCCCACCACGTGTTTCGCGCTTCCAGAAAGGCGCATCGGTCTTCAATCGGTCGATCAGGAACGCGCAGGCTTCCAAGGCCGACGACCGATGCGGCGCGGACACCCCCACGAATACGATCCGCTCACCCGGTAACATCGCGCCGACGCGGTGAACGATCGTCGCCGATAACAGTGCCCATCGCGTGCACGCCATCTCGGCCAATATCTGCAATGCCGCCTCGGTTGCGCCAGGATAATGTTCGAGTTCCAGCGTCCCGACGCCGTTATCCGCGCGAACCCGGCCGGTAAAAGTCGCGACGGCGCCCGCGCCCTCTGCTTCGACGCCCGCCATTTCGGCAGCCAGATCGATCACGGCGTCACTGACCAGAATACGGATCATCCGCCGGTCACCGGGGGAAAGATCGCCACCTCACCCGCTTGGCCCAGGAGCGCGTCCAACGGGACGAATACCTGGTCAACCGCCGCTCGTAACCGACTGCGATCCTCGAAAGCCCGGGCGTGACCCGCGCTCGACCGGCCGAGCCAGTCGATCAGTTCCGACACGCTCGTCACGTCCGCAGGTGGATCGACCCGCTCCTGCCCGACGCCAACGCTTTCGCGCACCCAGGCAAAATACAGCATCTCGATCGCCATCGTCGCAGTTCAATCCATATGCTTTATGCCGACGCGGAGATAATCCCAGCCGGTCACCAGCGTCAGGATCGCGGCCCCCCACAAGGCGACCAGGCCGATGTCGTGCAGCATTGGAAACTTCGGCAGGCCGCCCGCCAGGATCAGCCCGCCCAACGCGACCAGTTGCAAGGTCGTCTTCCACTTCGCCAATTTCGATACCGGCACGGACACGGACAATTGTGCGAGAAATTCCCGCAACCCCGACACCGCGATTTCGCGCAGTAGGATCACCAGTGCGGCGATCTGGTGGATACCCGGTATCGGCGCCGGTTGGCTATCGCGCGTGCCCACCAGCAGCAGGATCACGGCCGCGACCATGATCTTGTCGGCGATCGGATCGAGGAAAATGCCCAGTTTCGACACCGCTCCTTGCGCTCGCGCCAGATATCCGTCGAAATAGTCGGTGATGCCCATCAGGCAGTACAGCACGAAACCGGCGAGATAGCCGTTGGCCCAGCCCGGCCACCACAGCAATGCCGCAAGCAACGGCACCGCAACGATTCGCGACAGGGTCAGCAGGTTGGGCAACGTCCACATGCTTTATGCTCTAGACGCCTGTTTCCGCCTGGGAAAGCCCGCCTGACAGGACCCACGACCGATAAGCGGTTGCCGCCCGCCCAGCCGCTCGGCTATGTCCGCGCCATCCTCTCGCCACATCCAGGGCCATTTTCGACCATGCTCAACGCGCTCGGCCTTCTCAAAGAGCGCCGGTTCCTGCCCTTGTTCACGACCCAGTTTCTGGGCGCGTTCAACGACAATCTTTTCAAGCAGGCGATGGTGTTGTTCGCCACCTACAGCATCTTCAACGATGCCAAGGCCGAACAGGGGTTCAACGCGTTGGCGACCGGCCTGTCTACTTTACCCTTCATTCTGTTTTCCGGGCTGGCCGGCCAACTGGCCGACACCACCGACAAGGCGCGCATAATCCGCATCGTCAAAACGGCGGAAATCTTCATCATGCTGGTCGGCGCGGCCGGGCTCGTATTCGCCAAATCGGGTTACACGCAAACGGGCATCACGCTGATGCTCTCCACCGTCTTCCTGCTCGGCATGCACTCGACTTTCCTCGGACCGATCAAGTACGCCATTCTGCCACAGCATCTGGATGCCCCGAACGTCCTGGGTGGCACCGGGCTGGTCGAGGCCGGCACCTATATCGCGATCCTGATGGGCACGATTCTCGCTGGCTATATCTCGATCGAGGCGGCGGCCGTCGGCGTGATGATCGTCGCGGGTATCGGCTGGTTCAGTGGGCGCGAGGTGCCCCCTGCCCCGCGGGAAGGCCCAAAGCTGGCGATCAACTGGAACCCCATCACCTCGTCCTGGCGGCTGATCAACGCCACGATGCACATTCCGCGCCTGTTCCTGGCGATCTGTTCGATTAGCTTCTTCTGGACCATCGGCGCGGTGTTGATCATCATCTTCCCACCGTTGGTCAAAAATCTGCTGACCACCACGCAGGAGGTTGCCAGCCTGTTCACTGCCACCTTGTCGGTCGGCATCGCGATCGGCTCGGTGGTCATCAATACATTGCTCAAGGGCAAGATCTCGGCGAAATACGGCCCGGTCTCGGTGATCGCGATGGGCGTCTGCGTCGTGTTGTTCTCGATGCTGGTGCGCACATGGACACCCGCGACAGGCGGACATCTCTATGACTGGAAGGATTTCATCGCCCAGCCGCTGGCCATTCCGCTCATGCTCAGTCTGCTGGCAATCGCCGTGACCGGGGGCATGTTCGTCGTGCCGCTCTACGCCTTCCTGACGACGACGGTGACCAAGGACCACACCGCGCGCACCGTGGCGGC
>NZ_JANYEK010000198.1 GCF_025363195.1 Sphingomonas sp. | reverse complement strand
TCGACACGCTCTATGCCAAGCACCAGATTCCCGCGCTCACGATCGCCGGCGGCTGCGGCAACAATTCCGTGGCCAACGGCAAGGTCCGTCGTCAGACGAAGTACGAACATGTCTATGTCCAGTCGGCGGCGGGCGATGCTGGCGGCGCGATCGGCGCAGCGTTCGCCTATTGGCACGCCCGTGGCAAACCGCGCGGCTCCTTCGTGATGGACCACGCCTATTGGGGTCCGCACGCCAGCGCGCCTGAAACCGAGGGCCTGATGATCGCGCGCGAGGGCGAGATCAAGGCCGCTGGCTGCGCGATTGAGACGATCGCCGACGAGGCCGAACTCACCCGCCGTACTGCCTCCGCGATCAGCGAGGGCAAGGTGATCGGCTGGTATCAGGGTCGCATGGAGTGGGGCCCGCGCGCGCTCGGCAACCGGTCGATCCTTGGCGATCCCCGCCGCGCCGACATGAAGGAAATCCTCAACCTCAAGATCAAGCGTCGCGAAAGCTTCCGCCCGTTTGCTCCTTCGGTGCTGGACCGCGCCGTGCCCGACTGGTTCGAGGAGGTCGATAGCGTCCCGTTCATGATGCAAGTCTTCCAGATCCGCGAGGAACAGCGCGAGCGCATCCCCTGCGTCACGCATGTCGATGGCTCGGGCCGGCTGCAGACCGTGAACGAAGTCACCAACCCGCGCTATTTCCACCTGATCGAGGCGTTCGAAAAGATCACCGGCGTGCCGATGGTTCTCAACACGTCGTTCAACGAGAACGAGCCGGTCGTCTGTCGCCCCGAGGAAGCCCTAGATTGCTTCCTGCGGACCAAGATGGACGTGCTGGTCCTGGGCAATACGTTTATCGAACGCAAGGCCACGGACTGATCTTGCTGGCATGAGCGCCCGGATCGCCTATCGCCCCGACATTGACGGGCTGCGAACGATCGCGGTCGGATCGGTCGTATTATATCACGCCTTCTCCGCGCTGGTTCCAGGCGGATTCGTCGGCGTCGATATCTTCTTCGTGATTTCGGGGTTCCTGATCACCGGCATCCTGGTGCTCGAACACGAACGCACCGGGCGGATCGACCTGGCGAAATTCTATGCCCGCCGCGTCCGCCGACTGCTTCCGGCGCTCCTGGCCATGGTCACCACCACGCTCGCACTCGGCCTGTGGCTGGTGCCGGCCGAGGGCGAGTTGCAGTCGCTCGCCCAGTCAGCGCTCGCTACATTGTTCTTTGCCTCGAACATCTTCTTCGCGCTGCAACCTTCGGGCTATTTTGCCGAAGCGGTTGAGGTCTATCCCCTGCTTCACACCTGGACGCTGGCGGTGGAGGAGCAATTCTACATCGTCTGGCCACTGCTGATCCCTTCCGTAGCATGGCTCGCGAGCAAGGCAGGTCTTTCCCGCCGCACGGCATTGTGGACGCTGTTCCTCGCGATGTTCGCCGGGTCGTTGGCGAGCAGTCTGGCAGGCACCATGTTTCGGCCGACCTGGGCGTTCTACCTGACGCCGTTTCGCGGTTGGGAATTCGCCCTCGGGGCGCTGTTGTCGCTGGCGTTGCGGGGCGATGCTCCGCGCTCGCACCACGGCGCGACGGCGCTGTCGGTGGTCGGCTTGCTGCTGATCGGCGTGTCGATCTGGGGCATCGACCACAATACGCCTTTTCCCGGTTGGATCGCGCTGCTGCCGACGCTCGGTGCGGCAAGCCTGCTCGCGGGCGGAGCGATCTCTCCCGCCAATCCTGTCGCGAGGCTGTTGTCGACGCGCCCCGCCGTCTATGTCGGGAAACTGTCTTACGGCTGGTACCTGTGGCATTGGCCACTGCTTGCTCTCGTCCGCGCCGATGCGCTGGGCGCGTCGAGCGACGGGATGCTGATCGCGGCGGTGATCGCCTCGTTCCTGCTCAGCGCCTTCAGCTTCCACGTCATCGAAGCCCCCATCCGCCATCAAAGATGGCGTGCCTTCCACACGACGAGATCGAGTCTGATCGCCGGTGCCGCGATACTCATCACGGGGGCGCTTCTGGCAATCGGCACTCTGGCCATCGCCCGCCACCGGCAGAGCGCATCGCCACGCCTTCAGGGCATAGCAACCGCGCTCCAGGCGACCGACATCGCGCCTCACTTCCCTCGGCCGTGCAACAATTATCAAGCGAAGTTCAATGCGCTGGCACCATTCGAGACCTGCCTGCTCGGGCAACGCGATGCGCGGCGTATCATCGTCGTGATTGGCGATTCTCACGCTTATCATTTGATCCCGATGCTCGATCGCTGGGGTCGGCGGAACAGGATGGCCATCCTGCCCCGGACGCGCGGCGGCTGTCGCCCGCTCGACAGCGACGCCGGGGTGATCGGCCTGCCACCGACCGCCGCCAATCTCGCAGACTGCCGCCAGTTCACCAATGCCGTGTTCAACGAAACCCGCATGCTCGCCGCGACGGGGCGCGTCACTGCCGTCGTCGTCGGTTCACGTTGGCCCGATAACGGCGTACCTACCACCGTACCGGGCGACCCCGCGAAGACCTTTGCCGGTCGCGAAACCGGCATCGTCCGGCTCGCTGCGCTCGCCGATGCGGGCAAGTTCCGCCTCGTGCTGGTGCGGGATACCCCGCTCTTCCCGCATAACGTGCCCTATTGCCTCGCCCGGCGCTCTCCAATGGCGTGCGCCATCTCGCGCGGCACCGCGGACGCTCAAAGGGCAGAGGCCACCCGAACCATCGCCAAGGTGGCCGCGGCGCACCGCAACGTCCGCATACTCGATCCTTCGGCCGCGATCTGCGATGACAGCGTCTGCCATCCGGTGGCAGGCGATCTGGTGCTTTTCAAGGACGATCACCACCTCGCGCCGCTCGGCAGTTACGTGCTGGAAAAGCGCTTGCAACCCGCGCTAGATGCGGCGCTTGTCAGACAGTGATTTCGCCTGCACCCCTCCCCATCGGCACCACCGCCGCGCATTTCTCAAAGGGCGAATAGATATGCGCTATACTTTCGACACCCACCGCATCCCGCCCGAGCCCCACTGGCCCGACAGCTGGCGCGTGTCGCACCATCATGACGAGGTGGAAATCTGGGGTAGCCGTGACAACCTCGGTTACACGATGATGTACGACCAGCGTCGCCGTCGCGTACTGGATGCACTGTCGAGCATCGCGAAACCAGGCTCGAGGTTGCTCGACATGGCCGCAGCGCAAGGCAATTATTCGCTCGCCGCCGCCGCGTTGGGCTATGACGTCACGTGGAATGATTTGCGCGCCGATTTGATCGATTACGTGAAGCTGAAGTCGCCGTTGGCCGAGCGGTTGGCCTTCGTGCCCGGTAACATCTTCGACCTCGGCGACACGTTCCGGGATGCATTCGACGTCGCGCTGGCGCTGGAAATTGTAGAACATGTCGCGCACCCGGACGAGTTCCTGGCCCGGCTGGCGACCGTGGTTAAGCCCGGCGGCCACATTATCATATCGACCCCGAATGGCGGATATCTGCTCAACCCGCTGCCACGTTTCTCCGATTGCTCTGATGCCTCGATCTATGAAGACCAACAGTTCAGGCCGGATTCGGACGGCCATATCTTCCTGCTCCATCAGGACGAGATCGAAGCGCTGACCAAGCGCGCGGGACTGGAGATCGTGCGGCACGAACTGTTCACGAACCCGCTGTCGGCCGGCCACGTCAAGACCGGCCTGCTACATCGCATCCTGCCCGCCACGCTGATCGACGCCGTCGAAAGCGCGACGGCGAAGTTGCCACACGCCATGGGGCGCAAGATAGCCGCCGCCTCGCTGACGATATTGCGGCGGCCCGATTGAAACAGACGCCTCCTCTTCGCGCATACCTGCCCGAACTCGACGGCCTGCGTGCGCTGTCGGTCATCTCCGTGCTGCTCGTCCATGCCACTTACGGGCGGGTGCAGGGTGGTTTTCTCGGCGTGGACATCTTCTTTGTCATTTCGGGCTACCTCATCACCCGCGTGATCATGCGGGAACAAGGCATGACGGCTCGGATCGACCTGCGCGAATTCTACCTGCGGCGCGGGTTCCGCATCCTACCGCCGCTCATCGCCTGCCTGATCCTTGCGTTTGCCTTGTGGAATGGCCCACCGCCTGATCGCTGGCCGGTCGCCGCAGCGACCGTGTTCTTCTTCGCCAATTTTCTGCCGTCCGAGATGCTCGGCAGTCTCGGGCACACTTGGTCGTTGGCAATCGAGGAGCAATTTTACCTCGTTTGGCCGTTGATCTTTATCCTCTCCATGAAGCAGGGGTTGCGCACGGCGGCCGTGATCGCCGGCATCGTCATCGCCTCGGCCATCGCGACGCGCTTTGGGTTGCTCGCTGCGGGATATCCCCCGGTTCTGCTCTACACGTTCACGCCTGCGCGCACCGACGGACTGATGATCGGCTGCCTGCTCGCCATCATAGAAACCATGCTCGCAGTCCGTACGCCGCAGCGGTTGGTCCGCCTGCTCGCCTGGATCAGCTTCGTCGCGATCGTTACTGCTTTGTTTCTCGCCAAGCGCGATACGATGCAAGAGGTGCCCTTGGCATTCACCCTGTTCGCACTGATCGCCGCTACGCTCATCTTTGCCGTACCGCGTCTGGCCGTCCGGGATCCACTGCGCCGCGCCTTCGCCCACCCTGCCTCGCGGTATGTCGGTCGCCGATCCTACGGACTATATCTCTATCATTATCCGATCTTCCGCGCCGCCGAAACGTATCGGCACCCTGGCAGTCTGAGCAATTACCTGATTGTCGTGACGGTCGAGATCGCATTGTCCCTGATTGCCACTGAACTGTCCTGGCGCTTCATCGAACAGCCGATGTTGCGCGTGAAGAAGCGCATTTCGTGGCGTAACACTCGCACCGTCGCTGTTCCCGCGATCTGAGACCCCATTATGACCGATACGATTGCCCCCACCATCAAGACATCGCGCCTTTTGCTTTGGTTGCCGCTGATCATCGGCGCGATCGGGGCACTATTGTTGCTGGAATATATGCGCGAGACGGTGGTGTTCCGGGTCGAGAATGCCGCCTTCGGACGTGAGACGTCCCGCTTCATGCCGACGGGCGAAGGGCAGAACCAGTGCGCCGACGCCTCCGACAGCGCCAAATGCATCGGCGTCTGGCATAAGGCAGGCGATCCACCCGCGGTCATTTGGTTCGGCAATTCCCAGCTGGAAGGCATTAACCGGTTCAAGCCCGGTGATCTCAACGCGCCGGAACTGCTTCACCGCGCCCTTGGCGCCCGCGGCAAATACGTCGTTACCTATAGCCAGCCGAACGCCAACCTGACCGAAGAAGCGATCATCTGGGCGGCGATTCAGCCGGTCTATCGCCCGAGGCTGCTGATCCTGCCGGTATGCTACGACGATATCCGCGAACTCGGTGTGCGCGACACGGTCGGCGACATGCTCGACGATCCGAAGGTCAGCGCCCGGTTGAAGCGCGCGCCGTATTGGGCGCAAATCGCCAGTGCGGTCGGCGAGGCGATGAAACAGAATGCGCCTCTGAAAGCCGAAACGCATCTTAGCCTGCAGAACCGGACCGAGGCTGCCGCCACCGGCTTCCTTTCGCACCACTGGTCGCTGTGGAGCGATCGCGCCAATATGCGCGGGATCCTAGGCTTCGCGGTGCATGGCCTCCGCAACGAGGTGCTCGGCATCCATTCGACCAGCAAGCGCCCGGTCGATCCATCGGTGCTGGTCAACCGGCTGACGCTGCTCGACGGCATGATCGCCGAGGCCCGGGCGGACGGTGCGCAGGTATTGTTGTACGCACCGCCATATCGGCAGGATATTGACGGCCCCTATCTCGCGGACGATTACCACGTCTTCAAGGCGCAATTGGCCGCCATCGCAAAAAAACATGGAGCCCACTTCGTCGACATCGACCCGATTGTGCCCGGGCCCGAATGGGCGACCGTTACCGACGATGTGTTCGGGTTTCAGGAACCCGACTTCATGCATTTCACCGCGGCCGGTCACCAGCGTCTCGCCGCGCATATCGACGGCGCGGCGCGCCGCATGGGATACTGATCCATGCTGTTCAATTCGGTCACGTTCCTCGGCCTGTTCTTGCCGATCATCTGCATTCTGTACTGGCAGCTGCGCGGTAACCCGCGGCTCTGGCTGCTACTGTCGGGCAGCACGATCTTCTACGGCTTCTGGCGGATCGAGTTCGTGCCGCTGATGCTGGGCAGCGCGATCATGGATTTTTTCCTCGCGCTCGCGATTGATCGGCAAGAGGACCAGAACAAACGCAAGCGGCTGATGCAAATCAGTATTGTCGTCAATCTCGGTATTCTTGGCTTCTTTAAATATTTCATCTTCTTCCGCAACAGCGTGTTCTCGGTTGCCGAACTGATCGGCTTCCATCCCAGCTTTACGACTCTCAACATCATCCTGCCGCTGGGCATCAGCTTCTACATCTTCCAGACCCTGAGCTACACGATCGACGTCTATCGCCGCGATCTTCCACCGGAACGCAATCTGCTGCGCTACATGACCTTCGTGACCTTTTATCCGCATCTGGTCGCTGGCCCTATCATGCGCCCCGACATCCTGCTCCCGCAATTGAAGGATCCCGCGCCGTTCGACGGACAGCAGGTGCGCCGCGGTATCGAACGGATCTTCGCTGGACTGTTCCTAAAGGTGGTGCTGGCCGATACGATCGCCGGCTTCGTTGATCAGGGCTTCGCCGCCAACCTGTCGCAGATGAGCGCCTTCGATGCGTGGACCTTGGCCTTCCTGTTCGGCTTCCAAATCTATTTCGATTTCGCCGGCTATTCGTCCATCGCGATCGGGTCTGCCCAGATCATGAACATCTCCGTGCCGGAGAATTTCAACTTCCCCTATGTCTCCACCTCGCCGCGCGAATTTTGGAAACGCTGGCACATTTCGCTGTCCAGCTGGATCCGCGATTATGTCTACATTCCGATCATGGGCCGCTACCGGGAGCCTGGGCATGGCGCTTGGGACACGCTAGCGGAAAGCGGCGAGAACCTACCCGGCCAGCCACGTATTACCGAGGCGCGGCGCAACCGTGCCCTCTTCTCGACTTGGGCGATCATGGGGCTGTGGCACGGCGCCAACTGGACCTTCGTTCTATGGGGCCTCTACCATGCGGCGATGGTATGGGCGCAACGCGTCCTGTCGCCGCGCATCCGCTTTCCCGGCGGGATCATCGGCGCGATCCTAGGGGTCGGCGTCACGCTGCCGCTGATGATGGCGGCGTGGATTCCATTTCGTGCCGGGTCGCTGCGCGATACCTTCATTTTGTGGGGCAAGATGCTGAACCCGCGCGCCTATCATTCCTTCGGCCTCGCCCCGAACAGCTATATCATGGCCGCTGCGCTCACGCTGGCGATGTTCGTGGTGTGGTTTGTGCGGGATCGGATCGCGCCGCGCCTCAAGGCTACCGGTGCGGGGTTCATCATGGCGAAATCCGCGTATCTGGTCGTAGCGATCTCGATCGTGTTCGTGATGCTGGAGGTGAAGTCCGCCTTCATCTACTTCCAGTTTTGATCCCCTAATTTCGATCCGCCCGCCGGTTGTGGGCCGGCGGATCAGGCGACCATGTGGCGCACGACACGCTCTGGCTTTTCGGCCGGTTCGACGATCCGTTGCGGCCGCGCCATGATGCCGCAGCACAGACCGAACACAACGGCAACCGCCGCAGTGCGGATCGGGTAATCCACCGTCTCATGCAGCATGATCAATCCGGTGACGATCGTGGATGCCTCGGCAAACGAATTGCGCATGCCGTTACGCCAGATCTTCACCGTCGCGTGCAGCCACCATGCACCAAAGCCGACCATCAAGAGCAGTGCCGGAACGCCGCCGGTCATTAGCACTTCCAGTACATCGTTATGGGCATGATTCGCGAAGACCTGCGTCACGCGCTGAGCATTTTCGAACTGCGGGTAGACGAGCGGAAAACTGCCCAGACCAGAGCCGAGCGGCAGGAAAGTGGCGATGCCGTGCAAGGTACGCGTCCACAATTGCGCGCGGCCCATTTCCGATCCCAGCGCAAATTTGTCGCTAGAGACGTGACCCCACACCACCCACAACCCGGAAATGGCAACCGCGGCAGCGACGCCGCCGATCGCAAGGCTGGCACCGGTGCGTGCCGTGCCGCCGCCCCGCCGCAGCCGGGCGATGAGGAAGATCGAGATCAGCGCCGGCAAGGTCAGCCCGACACCGGCCAGCGAATTCGCCAGTACGACGCCGCCCAGCGCGATCAAGACGATCGCGATCAGCACAATCCAGCTGGCATTCGGTTTGGTCGATCCACGCTGCGCGACGAACAGCGCCGTCGCGGCGGGAATCGCGATTACACATAAGGTTGCCAGGTGGTTGCTGTTTGCGAACAGGCCGACCGCCTCGCCGCGATTGGTGATCTCGTAGAAATAGAACGGCGACTCCAGTCCGCCCACGCGTTGGGCAAGACCGACGCCGATCGACACCAGAGTCAGCACGATCAACACGGTGAACAAGGCGATCAACCCCGCGCGCCGCGCGCGCATGCCGATCAATGCAGCGGCTACGACCGGTAGAATTAATAGTGCAGAACCGAGGGTTTCGGCAGGAGCCAGCGATATAGGACGCCAGCCAACGGGCACGCCGGTCAGCCCAAGTCCGTCGCCAACCATATGGTGCCCGGGCAACACGCCCCACAAGCTCGGCGGCAAGGGGATCAAATGAACGATCGCCAACCCAAGCGCGCCGACCAAAAGCGCGAGCAAAACCCGCTGCGTTCCGCCAAGATAATCGTGTCGCGACCCGATCGCCAGTGCGATCCCGATCGCTGCCGCAAACTGGATCGCGGCACCGCCGTACAAGCCGGCAGTCGACGAACCGCCGAACACGATAGCGGCCCCCAAGAACACGCAGGCGAAAACGATCGGCAGAATCCGGTTCATGGCAATACCGAAGGTATGGAGGACGGGATCGAGGAGCTAGGTGCCGGCACGGGTGCGGAGATCATAGTGCCATCGGCAACCCGATCCAGATGGACCGTCGCAATCTTCGCGTTCAGGCGCACCGGGAATTCCGACGCGGCACCGGCGAGCACTAGCATGATCGCCGGGCATCCGGTATCGGGCACGTGGAAGGCGGGCGACAATTGCTGCTTGCCCGTCGTCGCGATGTCGAGCGCCAGGGCACCGATCGGGCGATTGCCCGGTAGGCACATCGCCTGCCATGTCAGTGTGGTTCCGCCACCCGGGCCGCCTTCCGATGCGGCATTCGTCAGGACGCTGCGTAGTCGATAGGTGCCAGGCTGCAGGACGATGACCTGACTCGCCAAATTGGTGGGCTTGCGACCTGAGTAAGACAAATCGAGCCCGTTCGCGCCTGGATCGGCACGGTCGCCGGCCTCCGTCGAGAATTGCCAATTGAATGGCGCCGGACCCGGTAACCCGACAAATTTAACGTCATAGGGCGTATCGACCCCGGTCAGCGCGCTGTCCGGCAGATACGATACCCAAGCGAGATAGGCACGCTCGTAATCGCCTTTCGCGATCAGATCGGAGACGAAAGAAACTTGCTCACTATCTTGGGTGAGCACCTTCGCGCTCCCTTTATCCATCAGCGCATACCGGATCGCAGGATCAAACCCGCCGGCTTCCAGAACGCCAAGAAACGGTCCGCGCCAGCCCGGATTGCCACGCAATGCAGCCGCGATCTGTGGGATATTGCGAGGGTCCTTCGACAGGGTCGCAAGGATCGTAATGTAGACGGGATATTGCCCCGGGTCGACCGCGAGGAGCCGCAGGACAGCATTCGCCGCCGCTACATTGTTATTTCGGCGTGCCTGATCATCGAGTGTCCAAAGCCACGCCAGCCGCGTTCTTGGATCGAGTGCCAGCGCGTGCGCGACCAACTTGGCCGCTTGCGTTCGGTTTCCCTGAGCAGTCGCATCCAGTGCGGCGAGGGCGAAGGCGGTGGCATCCAGCGGTCGGCTAGCGATGCGACCATTGAGCGCACTGCGTTGCGTGGAGTTCAGGCGAACGCCCAACCCAGTTGGCGCCTCGAATAGCCCTCGGCCCAGCGCGCCCGGATCGTCGCCGAGGATGGCGCTTACCGCATCGGCCGCGTGCCGCTGGTTCCAGACTTGCGCTGCAACCGCTGATCCCGCAGCAACAACAAAGGCTACGGCCAGCGCCCAACGCAAGCCTCCGCGTTGAAAAATGTCGGATGTCGCCATCGATCAGTCGACGTTGACCGAGAGCTGGCGCTGCGGATCGGAACTCTTCTTCGTTTCCGCCTCGCGGCCGTAGCCATAGCCATAGCCATAGCCATAGCCATAGCCGTAACCGGTAGTGCGCGAGTCGAACTTGGTCAGCACTACGCCGATCAGCCGCGAACCGGCCTGCTGAATACGACCGACCGATCGCTTCAGCACCGGGCGTCGGATGCGCCCCGCCTGGACGATCAATATCGTCGCTTCGCACATCGAAGACAGCAAAGGTGCATCGGCCAGGCCCAGGATTGGTGGAGAATCGATGATCACGACATCGGCAATGCTCTCTGCCTCGACCAACAGCTCCCGCATCCGCCGCCCGGCGAGCAGCTCGGCCGGGTTGGGCGGAATCGGACCGGAAGGTACCACCGCCAAATTCTCGATGCTGGTGCGCGCCAGGTGGTTCTGAATACTGTCGGTGCCGGCGAGCAGCGCTGACAGGCCGGCCTTTGCGTCCAGCTTCACCTTGAACGTCGGCTTGCGCATATCGGCATCGATCAATAGCACGCGGCGGCCGGATTTGGCGAACTTCTGTGCCAATGCCAGCGAACTTACGGACTTGCCTTCACCCGGAGCACAACTGGTTATCAGGATCGACCGCGCCAGGCCGCCGGAGGTTGCGAACTCAATCGAGTTTCGTGCCGACGAATAGGCCTCGGACTGCTCGGTCGTTGGGTCGGCGAGCCGATCTGCCACGGACTCGCCCTTTGGCGCGGTCGGCACCACGCCCAGCAACGACAACTTCAGCTTGTCCTTGATATCGTCGGGATTCTTGACCGTATCGTCGATGAACTCGATCGCGAAGGCGATACCGACACCCAGCATGAGGCCGAGGAACAGCGCAAACGCCATATTGCTGGGGATCGACGGGGCATAAGGTACGTCCGGCACTTTGGCCCGATCGATGATCGACACCAAGCTCTCGCTGACGCCACCGGCGACGCCGACTTCCTTATAGCGCTGCAGCAAGCCGTCATACAATTGGCGGTTAGTATCCACCTCGCGCTGCAGGATCGTATATTCGATGCTCCGCCCGCGCAAGTTCATCACTGCGTTTTTCAGCGAATTGACCTTGCCGTGCAGATCGTTTTCGCGACCGACTGATGCCAGATACTCGGACCGAAGTTCCCCAGCAGCGGCACCGGAAATGCTGCCGGAAGTCGCCGAAATCTGCTTTTGCAGCGACTGGATGCGCGACCGCAGCTGCATCATTTCCGGGAAGTCCGGCTTGTAAAGGTTGAGCTTGTCAGAATATTCTGCGTCCAGCGCAGCCTTTTGCGCGATCAGCGCCTGCACGGCCGAACTCTGTACCACCTGCGATTGGGGTCCACTCGACAAGGCGTTGCGATATTTCTGTTCGGCGGAAATGCGATCGCTCTGCGCTGCAGCAAGCGCGCTGTTCAGGCTAACCAGTGATGCGCTGTCGAGCGACCCGCTCGTCGTATCGCTGCCGTCTCCGGACTTGCCTTGGTTAACGACGATTATTCCTGCCTTCTGGGCGTATTCGACCAGCTGCCGCTCAGAAACTTCCAGCTGCGACTTGACCTTGGCGATACGATTTTCGAGGAAATTGCGCGCATAGGCCGTGGAGCCGTATTGGCGTTCGAGATTGGAGGCGATGAAGCCGTCGGCAATCGCGTTCGGCACGTCCGCGGCCAATTGCGGCGAGGAACTGACGAAGATGATGTTGATCAGGCGGCTGGAGGGCACCGGAACCACCTGCAACTGGTCCATGATCGCCGCCGGTTTGATCGCGCGACTAGGATCACCCTTTCCGGCCAGTCCAAGATCGTTGACCACACGCTCGGCCAGCGATCGGCTCTTCAACAGCCCGATCTGTGTAGCGAGATATTGCGGATCGCGCACCGCTGTCTGACGGCCGCCGCGATCGTCCCGGCTTGTGATGTCGTCCTGTTGAAGGGCAATTTCAACCTGCGCAGCAGACCGGTACATCGGGGTCGACAGCAACGATACGGCCAACCCGATCAGCAATGCCAGCAAGGTGCAGCCGAGGATCAACCACCGCCATTTGCTCAGGACGCGCCAGATTTCATGCGGATCGATTTCCGCGATCGAGCTTTCAGGCGCAATTGGGCGATAGGGCGAAAGGCCGCCGGATCGCGGATCGACCAATGCGGCTTGCCCGGGGCCGCGCAACGCGCGATCGTCGGGCCGGGGTTGGTAATCGTTCATGAAACCCTCGAATGTAGACAGCCGTATCCCGAAACCGTGCAGCGCACGATCAGAAAGGCCGGAAGAGCGAAAGCAGCGGCACGGCGCTCAGTGCATCGCGGAAATTCTGCCGCGCCTTGTTACCATCGACGACGATAATATCGTTGCCGAAAATCTCCGGATCGGTCGCCGCGCCACGTCGGATGTCGGTCAAGTCGAACGATGCCGCCTGACGCTGCCCGCCGATCGTACGAAACACGACGACGCGGCGTGGATTGGCGTCGGTATCGGTGCCCTTGGCCAGCGCGATCGCCTGGATCAACGTGGTGGACCCGGCGATCGGGTAGATACCGGCCTGCTTGACCGATCCGTCGATCGTCACGCGCTGGTTGGTCGCACTCTTCACGGCAACGCGCACTTCGGGATTTTGCAGATACTTCGCGCCGAGCCGCTGCGCGAGTTCTTTCGCCAGATCGTCGGACGTCTTGCCGATCGCAGCGACCTGGCCGATCAGCGGCATCGTGAAATTGCCGGTCATGTCGACCGAGACGTCGCCGGTCATGTCCGGCACGCGGAACACCACCACCGACAAAACGTCGCCGGGCCCAATATGATAGCTGTCGTTGGTCTTCAGCGCGACCGGGGCATCCGGATTGGAAAAATTCTTGACGTCGTAAGGCACACTGCCGCCACGCTTGTCGGCGCAGCCCGCCAGCACGACCGGCATGGCCAGCGCAGCCAGTATCGCCCCGCGCGCCATGCGACGTAAATGCCATGAGCCGCCGGAGAAAGCTCCGCGACCGGGTTCAGCTTGAGCGATCAATGCCTGCTCCATATTCGATTAGCGAAGGGCCCCCTCGCATAATGTCGCGCGGTTTACCATCCACCGACCACTAATCAACCCGCGAGAGCGCTCGTCCGGCAGCGATAAGGCCTTCTGAACCTTCCGCTTTCATCGGCGGCGGGGGCACGGCAACAGCGCGGGGATGCTCATTTGGAGCCGGATCCGGTGATCACGGTGCGGACGGTGCGAAACAGGATCAGCGCATCGAGCCAAGCCGACAGATATTTTATGTAATAGAAATCGTAGCAGAGTTTGTAATGCACTTCGCCAATCTCGGCGACATGGCCCTGGTTGACTTGCGCCCAGCCCGTGATCCCCGGCTTCACGACGTGACGATAGCTGTAGAAAGGCAGCTCGCGTTCATACCATGACGACAACGTCACCGCCTCGGGCCGGGGGCCGATCCAGCTCATTTCGCCGCGCAGGATGTTCAGCACCTGCGGCAATTCGTCGATCCTCGTACGGCGCAGAAAACGCCCGACGCGAGTGATGCGGTGATCGTCGCTCTGGGTCATCGCGCGCTCGCGCGCCTGCTCGCCGGTATAGGATCCGGACGCCGGCAACATCGTACGGAATTTGAAGACCGTGAACGGCTTGCCCCGGAAGCCCATCCGTTGTTGCCGGAACAGAATCGATCCACGGGAATCGAGCCAGATCGACAGCGCTACTAACAGTAACAGCGGTGTCAGCACCGGTAGCAGAACGATCGCTGCGATATAATCGCCAAGTTGTTTGAGCTTACCATAGCCTTCGTTGGGCGCGAGCGATCCGAGACTGTTTTCGCTGATATGTTCGATCTCAAGCTGGCCGGTGATGGACTCCAGCAGCTGTTTGAGATGGTAGACCGGCACCCCCGCAAGCGCAGAATCCGCCAGCATCCTTTCCCATTGATCGCCGAGATCGGCCCGCAGATCGACCACGATGCCCGAGCCCGCCGACACCGGCAGCGTCGGCTCCGACAGCATTACCCATTCCACATTGCCGACCCGTTCGAGCTGCGCGACATCGCCACTCGGCACGACGTGGAAGACATAGGTGCTCGACCGAACGCCGATATAGCACATGATGAAGAAGGTCAGGAGCGACAGCGCCAGACTGCCCAGCAGGACCGACACCACATAATCCAGGCGCAGCACGAGCATCACCGCAGCCACCGCACCATAGGATGTGAAGAACGACGGCAGCACATATTCGTAGGCGCGTACGCCTGGGAAGTTGCGAAAACGCCGGAACAGCATCAACCCCACGATCATCGCCACCGCCGAGGCCATGAGCGAATTGCGGCTGTTGTCGTATTGCAGGAACTCGGGATTAAAGCGGCCACCCGCTAGCCACGGCAACGCGACCGCGACCAAGAGACCAATCAAAATCTGCGCGCGCAGACGCTCGGCGGTCGATCGGGTAGTGCCATGATGTGCTTGCAATCGCGACTGCAGCATTCGCAAAAATCCCCTGTTTATCACAAACCTGCGTCGGCGCGCCGCCAATACAATGCTGGAGGGCGTGGGTCCACTGCTTAGCGCCAGCCACCCCAAGCATCTGAATACAAATAATATAACGCTGCCGCAAAGCGAAGGAAACGTGCGAGAAACATGACCCGAAGCCAATCGGCACGGAGGACGGGGCTTGGCATGACGTGCTGAAATTCCCGCCGGTTCGCGAGCGTAAACATACATATGTCTATGCCGCGGGCCGCCGAGCCATTGCCGGGAACCGGAAGTCATGCTTGGGCGCTGGAGCATTTTGAGGACCGCGCGCCTAACCCATGTCTCGAATAGTCTTCTTCAACCGCTTCTACGCCCCCGATCATTCGGCGACGGCGCAGATTCTGACCGATCTGGCCGAACACCTGGCTGGGCAAGGACGGCCGGTGACGGTGGTGACAAGCCGCGCGATCTATGGCCAGGATCAGGGCCTGTTGCCGCCGCACGAAATGCGCGCCGGCGTCGATATTCTGCGCATATGGACACCAAAACGACGCGGCGGCATGGTCGGGCGGACAGCGGCTTATCTCGCTTATTACGTCGCCGCCTTCATAGCGGCATTGCGGCTGACCGATCGGAGCATCGTTTTGGTCGTCAAGACCGACCCCCCCTTGCTATCGCTTCCGATCACGCTCGCCGCTGCGATGCGTGGCGGCCGGGTGGTGCATTGGGTGCAGGATCTGTATCCCGAGATCGCCGCCGCTTTTGGGATGAATACGGCCGTCGGTCCGGTTGGCGAATTGCTCCGATCGTTGCGCGACTGGTCATTTCGCCGCGCCGCGCGCGTGGTGGCGATCGGCAACTTGATGGCCGGGCGGGTTGCGGCGATGGGCGTTCCGCGAGATCGAATCGTCGTCATCCCCAATTGGTCGGACGATCGCGATGTTCTCCCCTCCGCTATTCGTTCGCCGGCATTGCGCCGAGAATGGGGCATCGCCGCCGATGCTTTCATTCTCGAATATTCCGGCAATCTTGGCAGGGCCCATGAATATGACACGTTGCTCGGCGCAGCGCGGCTTCTCGCCGGGCGAGACGATATCGTGTTCCTGTTTGTCGGCGGAGGCCACATGCTGGATCAATTGGCAGCACGGGTTGCCGACCTTGCCTTCACCAACTTTCGTTTCGTCCCGTATCAACGGCGCAGCCGGCTGAGCGAATCGCTCGGGGCGGGCGATGCGCACTGGATTTCCCTGCGCCCGCAATTCGAGGGGCTGGTCGTTCCAAGCAAGGTGTTCGGCATTTGCGCAGCTGCGCGGCCCGTGATCGCGGTGTGCGCCGCCGAGGGCGAATTGAACCATATTCTCGCTCCGGGCGAATCGTGCCTGACCGTTGCGCCCGGCGATGCGGCGGGGTTGGCCAAGGCCATCACCACGCTCGCCGACGATCGGGCGCAGGGCGATAGGATCGGCGCTGCTGGCCGCACTATGCTTGAGCGGCACTATTCGCGGGCGGCCGCGTTCGCGCGCTGGACCGCTGTGCTTGACGACGCTGCTGCCGATGGCGCAACGCGACCTCGATGATCGACGCGCGGTGTTATCGTGGCAAAACAGATAAAGAGTGACGGTGGGACTGTTCAAAAAGAAAAGCAGCCGGAAACAGGACGAGCTGCCGGCCAGAGCGCCGAGCGGGCCGCCAAACACGCGCGCCTATGCGATTGGCGATGTGCACGGTCGCCTCGACCTATTGGAGCAGATGTTCGATCTGATCGCCGCCGATCGCCGTGAGCGGCCGTGCGATCGGGTGTTTCTGGTCCTGCTTGGAGACCTTATCGATCGTGGGCCCGATTCGGCGGGGGTAATCGATTTCGTCCTGCGCGCGCGGACGTTGCTCCCCAACATGATCTTGCTGATGGGCAATCACGAAGAAATGCTGTTGCGTGTGCTCGACGAGGACACCGCGCAGTTTCGCGACTGGCTGCGGTTCGGCGGATATGAATGTGCACAGAGCTACGGTGTCGAAGTCGGGCGCCTGGCGCTGCTCGATGCATCCGACGCCGCCGCACTGGTCCGTTCGGAGATTCCCGATGCGCACATCGCGTTCCTGGAAAGCTTCGTCGACAGCTTCCAGTTCGGCGATTATCTGTTCGTCCATGCCGGAATTCGTCCCGGCGTTGCGGTGGAGGACCAGAATATCCGGGATCTCCGCTGGATTCGGGAAGAGTTTCTCGACAGCAACGTGGATCATCAGTTCGTCATCGTGCACGGTCATACGATCAGCGGCGAACCTGACGAGCGGCCGAATCGCATTGGTATCGACACCGGCGCCTATGTTTCCGGAATATTAACCGCGCTGTGTTTAGAGGGGGCTGAGCGCAGATATTTGCGCGCGGTTGCGTAAGGCGCGATTATTTTGGAAGGGGCAGGGAAATTCCGCCGATTTCAATGGTTGTGGGGGAACGAGATCGCAATTTGTAGGCTTTTTCGGGTAGACATTTACCAACCCCGCAGGTACGGCATCAACAGAACCTGTTACCAAGCGGTTCAAAGGGAGACTGAAATGAAATTTTCGCGGGTGACCGCCGCCATCGTTATGGCGAGCCTTTCGACGCCGCTCTTTGCGGCTTCGGAACAGACTGTAGGCAAGTTGACTGCGGCTTCGCAGGGTACGTTCGTTGCACGTGACGGCAAGCTCATTGCTGCTTACCCGGGTCAATCGCTCTACGCGGGTGACCGGGTCGTGACGCGCGGCACGGCAAACGCCAAGGTCGCAATGTCTGGGTGTAACTACGCGCTTGGCGCGACGTCGATACTGGCGGTCGGCAAGGGTGCTTGCACTGCAGCCCCGCAGACGCTCGCCGTTCAGGACAGCAGCTCAACTGCTTCCGAAGGCGCAGCCTCCGGCCATAGCGCTTCGACCATCCTGATTGCAGTGGCAGCAGCAGCAGCAGTCGGCGCTGGCATTTATGTCGCGGTAGACAAGAACAATACGAAGCCTGCCAGCCCGTGAGCTGAAGACTGAGGCGTTTTGAAAAGGGACCGAGAGCAATCTTGGTCCCTTTTTTCGTCTCTGTGCGAAATGTCCGTATGCGCTGGGGACACGTAGCCGAAGCGATCATGGTAAGATTCGTTTCACCCGCTCCAGACGTCTGAGCTCAATCTCTGAGATTCCTTCGAATCAGCTTCCCGTCAGCCCGGAATCCGACTTCCGACCGGTCCTGTACGGCCGAAGCATTGCTTTAGGCGGTGTGTCAAAACCACCGATAATGGCTTTGTTTTCGTGAATTTGCCTGGGCTTCGCCGGGCTTGCCTCCCAATTGCAAGCCGTGCACCTAGGCGATGTCGAGCGGGACATAAGATCGTCGCGCTTGAGGGAGATTCAGGTTGAGCACTTTCCGCGCCGGGCGCGATCCTAATATCGATTTGATGCGCGCGGCGGCTCTGCTCGGAATGGTGAGCTATCATCTCTTGTGGTGGACCCCGCTATCTCCGGACTGGCTGAAATTGGCGTCCGAACCAGGTGCTTATAGCATCGACCTGTTCTTCGTTCTCAGCGGCTTCCTGATCGGATCCTTATACTGGCGCGAAGAACGCAATGATGGCCATGTGCGGCTATTGTCGTTCCTAAAACGGCGCTGGCTGCGGACCCTCCCGCCATATTTCGCCGCCCTGTCCTTGTCCTGGACGGCAGTCTGGGTCGCCCGCGGCACCTCATTTGATTTGCGATACCTGGTCTTCCTGCAAAACTATCAGACCGCGATCAGCTTCTTCTCGATCAGTTGGACACTCTGCGTGGAAGAGCATTTCTACCTGGTCGTTCCGCTTGGGCTGTCGTTCTCTCGTCGATTTCGCACGGTAAGGCCGTTCTTTCTGGCGGTCGGTCTGTTGGCCCCGGTGTTGTTCCGCGCTCATTATGCGGATTCTGCGGAGGCCGGGAAATGGGCGTTCGGCTATTATCGCACCGCGATGCATGTCCGTTTCGAATCACTGGCATTCGGCACAGCGCTGGCCTGGGTCAACATCTACCGCCCAAAGCTGTGGGACCAAGCTGCTCGAATCGCACGCTGGTCGCTCGCCCCGATGGTCGGTGCCTGCCTGCTGCTGTATTTCGTATCCGCCATGACGCAATATATTCTGGGTCCAAGCGCTGCTGCCGCACTGTTCGGTACCCTGTTGGTGGCGATTGCAGGTCGCCGTCCGGTCGTGCCCGGCGGGTTGCAGCGGCCGGTACGCGCAATCGCAATCACCTCGTACAGCGTCTATCTCATTCACGCGCTGATGATCCATGCCGGGGATGTTCTAAAAGCGCACGTGCCAGGTGTGACGGATGCGATGCTGCTCTTGATTTGGCCCGCGGCAATTGCGCTGGCCGGATACGTTTTCTTCATGGTGGTCGAACGCGGCACGCTTGCACTGCGCGATCGGATTGCACCAAACTTATCCGCAAACAAAGCTTCAGTAGGAGCGGACGTCACCCACGGAGCCGCCGCGTTTGAATAGCGACCGGGCCACGCCCCACCCAGTGAAGGATTTTCTGTAACGCACCCCTACGGGCACAAACCTTTCGTGGTTTTTCCAGACCTCCTCGGTCGGGTGCATGGCGAGGCACGCCTCAAGTGCGACGACTATAATTTGGCAGGGACTCGCGACAGGCTAGATCGTGCGACACGTTCAGCAGGTCCTGAATGACCTTCGGGCCATCATCGTAGGCCCAATCGGTTCACTGCCCCGGCGCGGGCTCCCCGGGAGGATTTCCCGCCCCGGGAACGGCTCCTGGCATACCGCCCGCACCCGGAGCACCACCCTGCTTCTGCTGCATCATCTGCTGTTGCATCTGCATGCGGCGAACGGTTTCCATGGGCAGGAATTCCAGCAGTTCGACGTCGAAGGTCAGAACGTTCTTCGACAGCTTTTCCATCTGCGGGTCCATCGGCGGAGCGCCTTCGGGGCGCGGACCGCCATAACCCAGCGAAGGCTTGACCCAGAAGCGGTATTTCGCGCCCTTGCTCATCAGCTTCAGCGCCTCGGAGAAGCCCGGCACGACACCGGTCACCGGCAACGGAGTTGGCTGCTGCGATTTGTCGAACGTGGTGCCGTCAGGCAGCTTGCCCTCGTAATTCACCAGCGTCACGTCGGTGTCGGTCGGGTGCGGGCCGCTGCCAGGCGCGATGACCTGATATTGCAGGCCGGATGGCGTTTCCACGACGCCCTTCTGCCGCTTGTTCCTCGCCAGAAAATCCGAGACCGGGTCCCCGGGAGCCGCCGCTGCGAGCAGGAAGGCCGCAGCGATCGCGGCAAGTACCGCGATCCAGATCGCGACGATAACGCCGCGCTTGGTCGGCCTCAAAGGAACGGCGGTGACGGTCGACATCGGGGGCTGCCTTCGCATCGACGGCGCACCGCCGGTCGGGATGTAGGAGATTTAGACAAGAGTAGACGCGCTAGTCGCCCGAAAGGCACCCGCGTATCCGGAAATATTACCGGGCGCCGTCGCGCTCCAAGCGCTTGCGCTCCAGCTTACGGGCACGACGGACCGCAGCAGCGCGTTCACGCGCGCGCTTTTCAGAAGGCTTCTCGTAATGCCGACGCAGCTTCATTTCGCGATAAACACCTTCGCGCTGCAGCTTCTTCTTGAGGGCGCGCAGCGCCTGATCGACGTTGTTGTCGCGAACGATGATTTGCATGTTGTAAAGACGCTCCGAATTTTTATGGCCGAATCAATAGCCGTTGCACGTCGCAGACAAGGGTCCGCGCCGAGAAGGCG
>NZ_JANYEK010000185.1 GCF_025363195.1 Sphingomonas sp. | reverse complement strand
TCGGTGCGCTTGCCCGGCTTTGCGGCATGGCTGGCCGATCAGCCGATCATGGCGGGGTCCAGCGCCTGGGGAGCGATCCCCGATGCCGCTGCATGGCGCGCCATCGCGGGCGCTTCTTCCGATCAGCGCCAGGCAGCGCGCTGGGCTTATGCCAAAAGCCTTATGGCGACGGCACGCGGCCCGGATGCGATCGGCGTGCTAGAAGTGATGATCGAGGACGATCCGGATCTTGCTTTGGTCGCGGCGTGGCAGCGGGCGCGTGGCGTGGCGCAGGTCCAGGCCCGGCATCTGGTCGATGGCCTCGCCGCGTTGCGTCAGCCTGGTTTGGCTGGCGACCCCGAATCCTGCCTTTGGCGGATGCGGGCGCTCGCTGATCACGGTGAGGCGACGGCCGCGTTTGCCGAATTCAACTGTGCGCTGCCGGCATTGAATGCGCGCGGTGCCGTTGCGCGCCGCCCGTTCATCCTGGCGGCGGCACGGGCCGCGACCGAAACAGGGCGGCATAATGTCGCGCTCGCTTGGCTCGCGCCGTTGCCGGATGCGGATAGTGCCGCCAATCTGCTACGCGGCAAGGCAAATCTGGCGCTGGGTTACGCCCAGGATGCGCGGCTGCGGCTCGCCCGTGTCGATCTTGCCGGTAGTCCGGAAGAACGCGCGGATGCTGCGTTGACGACGATCGAACACGGGCTGTCGAGTGGCACGATGCCGATCGCCACGGCGCTGACGCGGCTCGACGTCCTGCTCCTGGGCTGGCGCGGCGATGCGATCGAGCGGCGCGCCTTGGCGTTGTCGATGCGGCTGGGTAGCGAGAATCACGATGCGACGCGCGAACTGAGATCAGGCGCGACGCTCTCGCGCTATTTCGATCTCGGCGCGGCGGCGGGTCCGCTGGTCGCGACGTTGCAGGCGCGGCTCAATGTCTTGCTGGCGGCGGATTCGGGCTTGCCGCTGGCGCGCGCGGTCGGATTATTCTGGGATTATCGCGATTTTGCACCTGGCGGCATCGACGGACTGCGCATTGCCGAGTTGCTGGTGGCGCGCTTGCAGGCCGCCGGCCTGTACGACCGCGCGGCGGATTTGCTCGACCATCGCCTGACCGTGGCGGCGACGCAGGATGTCGAACAGGGCCCACTATCGATCCGGATCGCCGGCCTGCGCATCCTGGCCGGTGATCCCGCCGCCGCGATCCGCACGCTCCGCGGCACCGACGACGTCGCCTATCCGGCGGACATGATCGCATCGCGACGGCGGTTGGAAGCGGTCGGGCTGACCCTATTGGGCAAGAGCAACGAGGCGCTGGCGGTGCTGGACGAGGTGCCGGACGGCGTCGCGATTAGCGCGGAAATCTATTGGCGTGCACGCGATTGGGCGCGTCTGGAGGGGATCGGGGCGATGCTGTTGCCGTCACCCGGCCGGCTGAACGAGGTGGGACAAGCGATCGTCTTGCGGCAGACGATAACGTCGGCGATGCTGGGCCACGGCCAGGCACTCGCGCGGTTGCACCAGCGCTACAGCGATGCGTTCGCTGGGCTCCCGGCGGCGGCCGCGTTCGAAATGCTCGCGGGGAACCCGGACAAGGTCGATCCCGCCGCTCTCGCCAGGGCGATGGGCGCGATGCCGACCGCGAGCCCGATCGGCGCGACAGGAGAAATGATGGATGCCGGGCAGGCGGCGATGGCCTCTCGCAAAGATATGGTGCCCACCGGATAACCGCTCGTGCGGATCAGACCAATTTGTCCAGTGTGATCGGCAGATCGCGGACCCGTACACCAGTGGCGTTATATACTGCGTTCGCCACCGCCGCTCCGACGCCGGTGATGCCGATCTCGCCGATGCCGCGGGCACCCATTGGGGTGTGCGGATCAGGAATGTCGGTCCAGATCACGTCGATTTCCGGCACGTCGAGATGCACCGGCATGTGATATTCGGCCAGGCTGGGGTTCATGATCCGCCCGTTGCGTTCATCGAACTGCGTTTCTTCCATCAGTGCCAGGCCGAGGCCCATGATGATGCCGCCGCGAAACTGGCTGCGTGCCGTCTTGGCGTTGAGGATGCGTCCGGTGTCGAAAGAACCAAGAAAGCGGCTAACGCGCGGTTCGCCGGTGACGGTGTTGACCCGCACTTCGCAGAACATCGCGCCATAAGAGTGCATCGACCAGTGCATCAGTTCCAGCGGCGGCGTCGCCTGTTCCGTCACCGTTAGGCTGTCGCGCTGTGCCCGGCTGAGGATCGAGGCATAGCTTTCGCGCTGGGCTGGATCCTTGAGGCTGGCGAGCCCTTCAGCCTCGCTGCCGACCTCGTCCGGCGACAGGCCGGCGAGTGGGGAATCGTTACCGGCAAGCTTGAGCAATTCGGCGACGAGCGCACGGTGCGCGGCGATGACCGCGGCGCCGATCGAAGCCGTCTGCTGCGATCCTCCGGCCAGGATGGCACCGGGGATGATCGAATCGCCATACCCTATTTCGATGCTGCCCAGCGGCAAGCCGAGGCGTTCTGCCGCCACCATCGCGGTGGTGGTGGACGTGCCCATGCCCATTTCATGCGCGGCCACTTCGACCTTCGCTCGGATGGCGTCCGGCCCATCGCGGGTCAGCGTGATGCGCGCGGCACCGCCGGGCATGCGGTGATACGGGTAGGTTGCCGCCGCGCAACCCATGCCGATCAGCCATTCATCCTCGCGCCGGGTGCCCGGCATCGCGTTGCGCGCCGACCAGCCGAACCGCTCCGCCCCCGCGCGCCACGCCGCGAAGATATTGCGCGAAGAGAAAGGCAGGCCCGATGTCGGGTCCTTGTCCGGCTCGTTGCGAATGCGCAGGTCGATCGGGTCCATGCCGAGTTCGACCGCAAGCTCGTCGATCGCCGATTCCAGCGCGAACGTGCCGACCGATTCCCCCGGCGCGCGCATGAAGGTGTTGGCGAGCATATTCATCCGGACCACCTCGACCTGCAGCTTGATGTTGCTGGAGGCATAGCCGGTGCGACTGCCGAAGATGAACGGCTCGGGGATATCGTTGTGCGGTGTCGATGCCACGATTCCGGTGTGGATCAGCGCGTCGAACCCGCCATCGTCCTGCGCCCCGATCGCGACGCGCTGTTCGGTAAGAGTGCGCCCACCAGCGATGCGGTACACGCCTTCGCGCGACAGCGTGATGCGCACCGGGCGACCAGCCAGTTTTGCCGCCGCCGCGCCCAGGATCTGGTGGTCCCACAAACATTTACCGCCGAACCCGCCACCAACGTAAGGCGACATCACGCGCACCTGCGCGGTCTTAAGGCCGAACACTCCGGCGATGGTCGCCGCTTCGGCGGAAACCAATTGGGTGGCATCGTGGATGACCAGACCGCCGTCTTCCCACGCAATGGTGGTGGCGTGCGGCTCGATCGCATTGTGGTTGTGGCGCGGCGTCCGGTAAATGTTATCGACCCGGTGAGTTGCTTCGGCCAGCGCGGCCTCCGCATCGCCGATATCGTTCCGCAGCGGCTGGCCCATGAACGCGCCTTGTTCGATGCCCGCCGCCTTGGCCCCGGCGAAGGAGGTGATCGCCGGTTCCCGCGCATAGGTCGTGCGGATCAGCGACCGGGCATGATCCGCCTGTTCCTGCGTTTCCGCGAGCACCACGGCGATCGGCTGGCCGTTCCAGTGGATACTGTCATCCTGCATGATCGCCAGGTCGGCCGGTCCGGCGGCGGTCGGCGAGCTGCCGAATACGGCGGGCTTGTTCATCCGCGGGGCGTTGACATGGGTCATTACGACGACGACGCCGGGCGACGCTTCCGCGGCTGCGGTATCGATCGTCGCGATCCGCCCGCGCGGGATCGTCGCAAAAGCCAGCGCCGCATAGACCATATCGTCGAAGCGCATTTCGGCGGCAAAACGCGCCGCGCCCTGCACCTTCAGCGGCCCGTCAAGCCGAGACACCGCAGCGCCGATCAGGCCGTGCTGGTGGCGGATCAGCGGGTCGGGGACGCCGCCCGGAATCCAGCTATCCGGGGCGAGCGGTACCAATTTGGTCATCGCGGCTTGCATCACCGCCTGGCCTGTCGCCTTGGCGTCCTCGACGATGCTCATGCTGCTGCTCCTGCAAGCTCGCCGAGTACGGCGGTAAGCGTCCGGGTCGTCAGCCCGATCTTGAAGCCATTGTCGTTCAAAGGCTTCGCATCGGCCAGTTCGGCCTCGGCGGCGGCGCGGAAAGCGTTCGCTGTCGCAGGGCCACCGCTCAGCGCTGCCTCCGCCTTGAAAGCGCGCCACGGCTTGTGCGCGACACCTCCCAGCGCGATGCGCACATCCGTTATGCGGTCGCCATCCAGCTCCAGCGCGGCGGCGACCGAAATGAGCGCGAAGGCATAGCTCGCCCTGTCCCGCACCTTGCGATAGCTGGAATTGGCGGCGAAGGGCAACGCGGGCAGTTCGATCGCGGTGATCAGTTCACCAGGTTCCAGCATCGTATCGATCTCGGGGTGGTCGCCCGGCAGGCGGTGCAGATCGACCAAATCCAAAGTCCGGGTGCCCTGCGCGCCGCGTAAATGTACAATTGCGTCCAGCGCGGCGAGCGCGACACACATGTCCGACGGATGCGTGGCGATACACGCCTCTGAAGCGCCGAGGATCGCATGGCCGCGACTGAACCCGCCGATCGCATCGCATCCGCTGCCGGGCACGCGTTTGTTGCAGCGCGATCCGTCGGTATCGTAAAAATAGGTGCAGCGCGTCCGCTGCAGCACATTGCCGCCGACCGTCGCCATGTTGCGGATCTGCGCCGATGCGCCCGCCAGAATTGCGCGCGTAAGCACGGGATATCGGGTGCGAACGGCGGCATGTTCGGCCAATGCGGTGTTGCGCACCGCCGCGCCGATCATCAACCCGCCGCCGTCCGTTTCCGCGATCGTACGGGAGAGCCCGGTCACATCGATAAGCGTATCGGGCCGGGCGATCGTTTCGCGCATCAGATCGACCAGATTGGTTCCGCCGCCAAGATAGGCCGCCGTGCCGGATGCACCGAGCCGCAGCGCCTCTGCCGCATCGCTTGCGCGGGTATAATCGAACGGAGTCATGCGGCCATCTCCGCTGTCGCCAAATCGATCGACAGCGTCTCCGCGATGGCATTGATGATGCCGTTATGCGCTCCGCAGCGGCACAGGTTGCCGCTCATGCGCTCCTGCAATTCCTCGCGCGTCAGCGCGACGGGGCCGGGCGCAAGATCGGCGCTGACATGGCTTGGCACGCCGCGCTTCGCCTCCGCCGCCATGCCGATCGCCGAGCAAATCTGGCCCGGCGTGCAATAGCCACACTGGAACCCGTCATGCTCGATGAACGCCTGTTGCAGCGGGTGCAGCCCATCGCCGTCGCTCAGCCCCTCGATCGTGGTGATCTGCCGCCCCTCGAACTGCACCGCAAGCGCGAGGCAGGAGAGGATGCGCTCGCCATCGTCCAGCATGGTGCACGCGCCGCACGCGCCCTGGTTGCAGCCCTTCTTGGTACCGGACAGATGCAGCCCCTCGCGCAACAGATCGAGCAGCGACACGCGCGGATCGCCCGGCAGCGACACCGGCGATCCATTGACGATTATAGGCATCGCGGGTCTCCTGAAGGCGGGCACCGATCTGTGGCCGCATCTGGCCACGCAATCGATATTAGACTTGTCCAGCCATTACGACCAGCGGTTGCCGGGGTTCCGCACCCGCCTAGCGGAACGTGCATTCACCGCAAAGAAAACGGGCGACCGGTAAACCGATCGCCCGCCCCCGAGCTTCAAGCTTTAAAGGCGTTTAGACCTTGAAGTCGGTTCAGAATTTGAAGTTGGCGCCAACCTTGATGGTGCGGCCAACCGCACCGATCTGGCTATAGGTCGGGTTGTAATTGGCCGCTGCATAGTTGCCCGCGTTCAATGGTGCCTTCGCGTCCGTCAGGTTGATGATGTTGAAGTAGAACTGGAACTTGTCGTTCACGTCCACGCTGCCGACCAGGTCGACGTCGATGAACGATTTCACCTTGCAGTTGAAGTTCGGATCGGAGCCCTGATACGTGCTGCTGGTCAGGCAGTCGGTGCCGCCGAACTGGTCCTGGCCAACCGCCTTGAAGCCGTTCGTATAATAGGCCGTGGCGGTCAGCGAATATGGCCCGTATTGCGCCGTGTTCTGCCAATTGCCGCGCCACCGCGGCGTGCCTGCGCCTGACGAGGTGACATAAGGCGCCTGCGTGCCGGCGAACTCTTGATACGCGCTATTGGCACTCGGCTTGAACTTGTAGCTGATGATGTAGGTGGCTTCCGCACGGCTCGTCAGTTTCAACTGGTCGGTCAGTTTCAGCTGGACCTGGGCCGAAACGTCGATGCCCTGCGTGCGCAACGCCGCCGCATTGGCGAACGGCCCGTTGACAAACAGCACGCGACGCGGCGCATTCGGGAAGGCCGGATCGATCGCGTCGAGCGTGACCGAATAGCCTGCCGGGAGGGCCGTGCCCGCATAATAAGCGGACAGCGCATCACCCGACAATGGTGCCGCCGAGATCACGTTGGTCTTGCGGATGTTATAATAATCCGCCGTGAGGCTCAGCCAGCGCGTCGGCTGCGCAACGAACCCGCCGGTGAAGCTGGTCGACTTTTCCGGCTTCAGGTTGGAATCGCCAATTGTCTGGAAACCGAAACCATAAGTCTGGTTGTAAGAGCTGCCCCCTGTGCAAGTGCCGTCGGCGTTGCTGGTCGCTCCATGTTGAACCTGCAACGAGCAGGGCGGGCGCCCGCTGGTGAAGCCCACCACCGAACCACCGAGCTCGGCGAAGCTCGGCGCGCGGAAGCCCTTGGAGAACGTGCCGCGCAGTGCGATCTCACGGATCGGCTGGAATTTCGCGCCGATTTTCGGCGAGAAATTATTGAAGCCGTCCGAATAATGGTCGTACCGGCCCGAAGCGTTGATCTCGAGCGAAGTCAGCACCGGCGCGTTGACTTCGAAATAGCCCGAGGTGACGTAACGGTGTCCCACGGCGGTGTATTGATTGAGCCCGATCGTCTGCGCATTGGCATTCTGGTTGGGATCGTTGACCGCTTCGTAGCGGAACGATCCGCCCACGCCCAACTGCAGATCGCCGCCGGGCAGGCGGAACAGGTTCTTCGTCACCACGCCCTGTATCATATCGAGGTCGCTGGTCGCACGGGTCGAGACGCGCGGCGACAAAGCCGCCCGCGTCGCCGCCGAATTCTGGCTCGGATCGACGAAATTGTAGCTGCCCGTGTTGATCGCGGTGATCAGCGCCGGGAGGTTTACGTATCCGTCCTGTTTGATGTCCAGCCACGATTTGGCGGCGGTAGCATCGACCGAATAGGTCCAGCCATCGCCGAACTTGCCGGAAATTCCCGCCTGGCCGCGCAGCACGCGGTTCTTATATTCGGAACGCGAGGGCAAGTCGCCGAACAGATACCGGATCGCCGCAGCCTGGCCGCTTGCCGCGAACGGGTTGTTCGGGTTGAGCTGGCCGTTGGTCAGCACCGCCGGAAGCACGATGCTGAGCGTGTTGACCGGGTTGGCCGATCGGATATTGTTGGGGTTACCGGACGATATCACCGTATTCTGAAAATACGAGACCGAGGCATATGCCTGCGAATTGGCGCCCACATTGGCCGTAGCGTGGATGGTGCCGCCGAAGCGCGTCTGTTCCGGCTGGATCTGGCCATAATCGGCCACGAGATTCTGCTGGCACCCGACGCCTTGGTCTCCCGTCACTACGGTCTGCCCGGCGGCGCAACCATTCGGGTTGAGAATCTGAAACGGTCCCGCGGTCAGGCCCGAACCGGACAAGGGGTTGCCGGCGATCGTTTGCTGGCTCGGCGCGACGATTGCGCTGGTGGTCGAGCCGGGCACGACCGACCCGGCATTGTTGTCGTCACCACCGATCCGGGACAAATCGTTGGTGTTGAACGGGAAGCCGCGTTTCCGCGCGAAAATAGGGTTATCGTGCTGATACTCGCCGCTGATATAGACATTGTAACCGTCCTCCCTCAGCTTGCCATAGCCCGCCGTCAGCGTCCCGCGCTGCGTGCCGCCATCGCCGCGTTGCGTGACGCCGCCTTCGACCGTGCCCTGGATGCCGGTGATTTCCTTCTTCGTGATAATGTTGACCACACCGGCGATCGCATCCGCGCCATAACTGGACGACGCACCGTCCTTCAGCACTTCGACCCGGTCGATCGTGGCATTGGGAATGGTGTTCAGATCAACGAAACTGCGCTGCCCGTCATCGGCAAGCGGATAGTAAGCGGTGCGCACGCCATCGACGAGCGTAAGAGTGGAATTGACCGTCAGGCCGCGTAACGACACCGCCGATGATCCCGCGCCGAAGCCGCCCGAAAATGCGGTCGGAATCGAACCGGAGCTATCGGCTGAGATCGAGCGTACGGCATCGGATACGGTGGTGATGCCGGCCCGCGCAAGATTTTCGGAGGTGAGGACGGTCAGCGGCGACGGCGTCTCGGTATCGGTGCGACGGAACAGGCTGCCGGTGACGACGATATCGCCGTCGTTTGTCGGAGCGGCTGCGGCCTCGGTGGTCTGCGGCGCTGCGGCGGGTACATCCTGCGCGAAGGCAGGCAGGGCGAGGCCGGTTCCGGCAGCGATCAGCATCGGGAACGCGACACCGCGCAGGAGGATCTGGCGACGAATTCTGAGATTATGGGTCATTACGAACTTCCTTGGCTTGACGATCCCGTCCGCTACGGAAAGCGGACGAACACGACTGTCAGCGCTGACGCTCCTGCTCCCCCCAATAGAAGCCGCGCCAAACGTCCGGCGCCTCAATGCGATCGTTTCGAGCCAGTCGTAAAGCCCGGGCCATCGCGTTTTTTGTAAATTTCAAACAGCGTTGCATTTCGGCAACGGGTTTATTTTTGGACCGCAAAATCCTGCAATGTTCGGTTAATGTAGACGGGCGACCGGATGCCAAATCGGCCACGTCGTGGGCCTGCAGCCCCGGTTGAGTGCCGTGAACATATTCACCGACCGATCGATCAGCGGCGCGTCGAATGCGGCGAGGTTCGCTTTCGCGGTGGTCGAGGCGGCTTACGCGGTGAGCAGCGACAGGAAGTCGGTGCCTCCGAAACGATAGAACCCCCGGCCTCGGGCTGATAGCCTTGTGTCCCGGGCTGACTGTCGGGTTGGGAAACGTGTCACCACATCCGACGCAGGCGGGACAAGGCCGGATCCAACGGCTATTAAGTGATGGCATTGCCACCGCGCAGAAGGATGAAGGTACGAATGGATATTGCGCGTGCGCGTGCCCTGCTGCGGCGTCACGGGCCGACCGCACCGATCTGGCGGCGGCGTGTCGCGATCCTTGGTGGTGCCATCGCGATCGGCATCGTCGCCTTGGCTTTCGCCACTGCTGCCGATCATGCTGGGGAAGCCTTTGCCGTAATTGCCGCGCGCTGGTGGTGGGCTCCCTTGCTGCTCACCCCGGCCGGCTATGCGGCCATCGCCTGGATCACCGCGCGCTTCGCCCCGGAGGCCCGCGGATCGGGCATTCCGCAAGTGATGGCCGCGACCCAAGATCCCGATCATGCGATGGGCGGGCTGGTCTCGGCAAAGACGGTGATCGTGAAACTGGCGCTGACCGTGGCGACCCTGTTCGTCGGCGCATCGACCGGGCGGGAAGGACCGACGGTGCAGGTCGCCGCATCGATCATGGGGTATGCCCACCGTCTGATGGCGATTCCGCTGCGCGCCTCGGTGTTTATCGCGGGCGGGGCGGCGGGCGTGGCCGCGGCCTTCAACACGCCGCTCGCCGGGGTTGCCTTTGCGATCGAGGAACTGGCCGCAGCATATGAACAGCGCATGACCCTGCTGGTGATGACCGCGGTGCTGATCGCGGGCATGGTCAGCCTCGGCCTGTCGGGCGATTATGTCTATTTCGGCGTTATGCGGCAGACGCTGAACGTGCGCGAAACGCTGATCGCGGCGCCATTTGCTGGGATCTTCGGGGGACTGGCGGGCGCATTGTTTTCACGCGCGATGATCGCCACCGGACGGGCGAAGATCGCTCCGCTGCCGTGGCTGCGCGCGCATCCCGCCATATTCGCCGGGGGTCTCGGTATCGTCGTGGCGGTGATCGGTGTCGCCAGCGGCCTCACCTGGGGTACTGGATATGGTGCGGCGCGCGGTATCATCACCGGCGGCGAGGTGCCGGAATGGTACGGCGCTGCCAAGTTCACTACGACGTTGGCCACGGCCGTATCGGGTATGCCCGGTGGCATCTTCGCGCCGTCGCTGTCGGTTGGTGCGGGGATCGGCGACATGCTCCGCAGCGTATTTCCGGGGTATCCGCCGGGCGCGATCGTCCTTCTGGGAATGGTGGCCTATTTCACCGGGGTTGTGCGCGCGCCGCTGACGGCGGTGATCATCATCTCCGAAACCACCGCCAGTCGGGGTCTGATGATGCCGTTGGTCGCCTCGGCGCTGATCGCGGACTTCGTCGCCCAGGCAGTGTCGAAGGAGCGGCTATATCATGTGCTGGCACAGGGCTTCGTTGCGCCGACGAAGGCCGAACCGAGCGCCTAGCCGAGCGCGGCGAGCTTCGCTTCTGCCTGTCGGTCCAGGTCCGCGCGGCTCATCTTCTCGCTTGCCGTCTTCAACTGTCCGCATGCCGCATCGATATCGCGCCCGCGCGGCGTGCGGATCGGGGCCGAGATGCCGGCGTCGAAGATGATGTTCGAGAAGGATTTGATCCGCTCGGGCGTCGAACATTCGTAGGGCGCGCCGGGCCATGGGTTGAACGGGATCAGATTCACCTTCGCGGGCAGGTCGTAGGCTTTTAGCAGGCGGACCAGCTCGTGTGCCTCGGCATCGCTGTCATTCTTGTCGCGCAGCATCACATATTCGAACGTGATGCGCCGGGCATTATTCGCGCCGGGATAGTCCGCGCAAGCCTGCAACAGCTCTTCGATGCCGTATTTCTTGTTGATCGGCACGATCTCGTCACGCACCTCCTTGGTGACGGCGTGGAGTGATATGGCGAGGTTGACCGCGATCTCCTCGCCCGCGCGCTGAATCATCGGCACCACGCCCGAGGTGCTGAGCGTGATGCGACGGCGCGACAGGCCCAACCCGTCTCCATCCATCACGATCTTCAATGCATCGCGGACATTCTCGAAATTATACAGCGGCTCGCCCATGCCCATCATCACGATGTTGGTTAGCATGCGTCCCTCTGGCTGGCTCGGCCATTCGCCCAAAGCATCGCGCGCCAGCATCACCTGGCCGACGATCTCGCCCGGCGTCAAATTGCGCACCAGCCGCATCGTGCCGGTGTGGCAAAAGCGGCAATTGAGCGTGCAACCGACCTGGCTCGACACGCACAACGTGCCGCGATCCGCATCGGGGATGAACACCATTTCGTAATCCTGCGCGTCATCGCTTCGCAGCAGCCACTTGCGCGTACCATCGGTCGAGACCTGCGCCTCCACCACTTCGGGCCGGCTGATGACGAACCGCTGTTCGAGCCACGGCTGCATCGTCTTGCTGATATCGGTCATCAGCGAGAATTCGGTCACGCCGCGATTATAGATCCAATGCCACAATTGCTTGGCGCGAAGCTTGGCCTGCTTGGGCTCGAGCTGCGAGGTCTCCAGCGCCATGCGCAGGTCCATCTTGGTCAGGCCGAGCAGGTCGATGCGGCCATCGGCACGGGCCTTCAACTCGCGCGGCACGGGCACAGGGTCGATGTGGCCGGGAATGGCCATCAGGGTCGTCGCGGAGTTGGGCATCGGCGGCACATAGTCGAAAACGCCGGGAATTTCCAGCTACCGACCCGCACACCCCAGCGACGCCGCGTCAATCGCCGTCGCGGCGCCGCGCAGCGCATAGACATCGGCGAACGGCTGGCCGGTTTTGCTCAGCGATTCCACGCTCATACTGCGGCCCGACCGGATCGCCGCGACCACCGCCGCATCGGTGCGCTTGTCGGGGGACCACGCGTCGGCAGTCCCGGCGATCAGCGCAAAGCGGCGTTCACCAACCGAAAGGGTAACGCGGGCCCGGGGATCGCGTTCGCGGCTCAAGCGGATGTGCACCTGGTTGCGCGCGCCTCGTCCGGGCCATGTGGCGATGCTGGCGAAAGGGCGCCAGCGGGACGCACCGCCCGCCTGCACCGGTTGGGCGATGGCATAGCAGCGTAATGGAGTGGGATCGGTGAATGCCCCCCAGCGATCGAATACCCCCAACGAGACCTTGGGAGATTCCGCCGCCGCAGCGGGCGCCGCGAACATGGTCAGCAGGAGCAATGCTCGCCTCATGCTCCTCCGCCGCCAGAGCCGAGATGCACGATCCGCTCCGCATCGCCGTGAATCTCCACCACCGATCCCTGCGGCAACCCGCGCAAGGCGGGTGCATCGAACCCGGCGATATCGGGCGCGAAAGTCAGCACGCCGCGCAGCACTCGGCTGGAAATGCCGTGCATGATGACCAATCGGTCGCCGGGATCGCCGGCCGTATCCTCTGCCCAGCCGCCGACCCGCGCGGCGATCTCAGGATATACTTCGCCATCCGGGGCGCTCCGCAGCAGGCCGCTGGTAGAATCGAAGACGGGGCCGACTTCGGCGATTACGTCGGCATAATAACGTCCGCCCCAGCTGCCCATGCCAATCTCCACCAATCGCGAATCGGTTCTCGCGTCGTGCCAGTCGAGTTCGAGATGTTCGGCGATCACCGCCAGCGTCTGCAATGCGCGTCCGGTGGGGGAAGACCACAAGGTCAGCGCCGGTTTCGCGCCTAATTCCTGGCGCAACGCCCGGCCCATCTCGTCGGCTTGCGCGAACCCGGCATGCGTCAGTGGGGTGTGCGGAGCATCGCCTTGCAATCTTTTGGCCGCATTGAAAACCGTTTCCCCGTGTCGCGCGATGAAGTCCCGGCCTCGTCTTTGGCCATGTCTTTGGCCTTGGTGGGGCCGCTTTGTGGCATTGGTACTCATGGGGCGTCCTTCAACCCCATGTGGCGCAAAAGCAACGGATTTCCGCGTTTATCTGAGGTTCATGCAACCCCGCAAGGCGACGTCTATTTAGCCAGTCCCAGCCGAAAAACGGCGGGATTGTCGCAATGGAGTTACCACAATGAAGATCATTATCACCGCCGCGAGCGTTGCCCTGGCTCTCGGCATCGTTGCTCCCGCCTTCGCGCAGGACGTACCGGTCGAGCAGGCGCCGTTCACCGGTGCGCGCGCCGAAGCTATTCTCGGCTATGACCGTGTTGCCGACGGCAAGGACAATTCGAACGGCAAGAACGGCCTGCTGTATGGCGGCGCGATCGGATACGACGCGCAGGTCGGCGGTGTCGTGGTCGGCGTCGAGGGTGAAATCACCGGCTCGACGATCAAGGCGCGCAACAGCAACCTGCTGACCGCAGGCGACAACATCAGGGTCAAGGCCGGTCGTGACCTGTATGCCGGCGCACGCCTGGGGTACGTGATTTCGCCGAACACGATGATCTACGCCAAGGGTGGCTATACCAACGCCCGCTTCAACACCGATTACAGCGTCGGCACGGCGCGAATTCAGCAGGGTGACAATCTTGGCGGTTTCCGCGTCGGTGCGGGCGTTGAGCGCAAGCTGAGCGGCAACGCTTATGTGAAGGCCGAATATCGTTACTCACATTACGGCAAGCTCGAGGGCTACGATATCGATCTGGATCGCCACCAAGTGCTCGCCGGCGTCGGCGTGCGCTTCTAGGCACACCAGACATTCCGAATTTTTCGGACAGCGGAAGAAGGGCTGGAGCGCTTGCTCCGGCCCTTTTTTTCGTTAAGGTTAGGAGACGGTCAATACCCCCGACTCCATACGCTCGGCGGGACAGAAATTTGGGCGGCGGCCCGGGGGAATAACGATGAAGGCGACGATCGAACGCGCAACCCTGCTGAAGGGGCTGAGCCACGTCCAGTCGGTGGTCGAGCGCCGCAACACGATTCCGATTCTCAGCAACGTGCTGATCGAAGCGACGGCCGAGGGTGGGCTGAAGCTGATGGCGACCGATCTCGATTTGCAGATCAACGAGACGATCGCGGCGGCGGTGGACCAGCCGGGCGCGACCACCGTGTCCGCCCACACGCTGTTCGACATCGCCCGCAAGCTGCCCGAGGGCGCGCAGGTCAGCCTCGCCGCGGCCGAGGGCAAGATGACGATCATGGCCGGGCGCGCCAAGTTCCAGCTCGGTACGCTGCCACGCGACGATTTTCCGGTGATCGCGGAGGGTGAACTTCCTGTTTCTTTCGAACTCCCGGCCGAAACGCTCAAACAGATCATCGACAAGACGCGTTTCGCCATCTCGACCGAAGAGACGCGTTATTATCTTAACGGTATCTTCTGGCATGTGTCGGACGATCCCCAGCCGGTGCTGAAGGCGGCGGCAACCGATGGCCATCGCCTGGCGCGCATCACCCTGCCGCGCCCGGATGGCGCGGAATCGATGCCGGACGTGATTATCCCCCGCAAATGCATCGCCGAACTGCGCAAATTGCTTGAGGAAATCGATGGTTCGGTCGGCGTATCCCTGTCGCCGACCAAGATCCGCTTCGATCTGGGGCAGGCTTTGCTGACGTCTAAACTGATCGATGGCACCTTCCCGGATTACACCCGCGTCATCCCGACCGGCAATGACAAGATCCTTAGGATCGATCCGCGCAGTTTCGAGGAAGGCGTAGACCGGGTGTCGACCATCGCCACCGAAAAAACCCGCGCGGTGAAGATGGCACTGGATCGCGACAAGATCACATTGTCGGTAACATCGCCCGAAAACGGCACCGCGGCGGAAGAGGTACCCGGCGAATACACCTCGCTCGGCTTCGAGATCGGTTTCAACAGCCGCTATCTGCTCGACATCCTCGGCCAGCTCGACGGCGACACGATCGAAGTACACCTCGCCGACGCCGCCGCGCCGACCCTGATCCGCGAAAACGACAAGAGCCCGGCACTATACGTGTTGATGCCGATGCGGGTTTGATCCGCGACTGCGGTTAACGCAGGCGTCGCTCGATCGTCAGGCGGCGTGGTGGGTTGATGTAGGGAAAGGTTTTCGGCGCGATCAGCGAGCCGATCTGGGCGAAACCCTCATTTGCCTCGGATTCCCCCGGCGCTGGCGGAAAGCGCAGCCTGATTTCGCCGACCGGCGGCATACCGCTGCGGATCTGGCTCCGCACGTCGCCGAGTATGGCGGGAAAGGCCAGCCGTGCGGCCTCTTTGGGTGCAAAATAGGCGATCGTTCCGGGATGCGCCTTCAGCCACGGAATGACGATCCGCGAATCCCGCTCCCGGTCGGGCGAAAGCGAGATGGCGATCACTCCGGCCAGCAGCATGAGCCCGATCATCCCGCCGCGCAGCCGTTGCGCCGCCGGCGTGCGCGTCGTGCCCGTGCCGAGCAAGGCGACGGCGATCGTCGCGGCATAGACGGCGACGAGATAGTATCGCGGTTGAGGCCGGAGCGTCAGCACCCAATTGACCATGAAATAGCTGCTTGCCGCCACCGCCGCCAACAATGGCATCAGGCGTGCCGTCAGGCTGCCAGCGGTTGCGCGGGTCGGATATGCCAGAGCGAGCACCGCCCAAGCGGCGAACACCAGCCCGAATTTCGGGTCGGCGAAAAAGTTGATCAACGGGTCGATCGCCCAATGCACCTGCACCGGGCCGCTGGGCAGCCAACGCGCGGCAAGATCGGGATTGAGGAAGGCGCGGCCATGATAGATGCCGCCCCGCAGATGATCGCTGTAGATGCCGATATGCGATTGATCGACATGCAGCCGGTACAGCGGATCGCCGGTGATCGACCACAACCACAACAGGTCGATCGCGACCGGCGGCACAAAACCTGCCGCGAACCAGATCGCACCGGACAATGGCATCCGGCCGCGCAGCCAGACGACACCGTAGATCACCAGTATCCCGACCGCCGTCTCGCGCGTCAGCGTAGCCAATGCCAGCGCCACCCCCGATCCGAGCAGCAGCGCGCCGCTCCAGCCCCCACCCCTGCGCGCCTCCCAGAACAGCCACATCGACGCTGCGCCGAAGGTCAGTTCGACCATTTCCGGAAAGCAGCTCGTCGCCATGTCATGCAGGATCGGCGAGGTGAGTGCGATCGTCACCCACAAGACCATGACCCGGCCGCCTGCATTCCGCGCGAGCATTCCGGCGGTCAACGCGACCAGTGCATCGGCATAGAGTCGCGGCACTAGCTCCAGCGATGCAAGGGAAATGCCGAACGCCTTGAACGAGGCGACGATCGACAGCACCAGTGGATGACGCAGCGACCAGTGCGTACTTCCGGCATGGGGCCCGTGCACGATCCATTGCAACGCGGCTTCCACATAGCGCTGATCGTCGGTCGAGCCGCCTAGATATCCGGTAGGGCGCACGCGGAACGACAGATCCGCGAGCACCAAAGCCACCAGCATCACCATCAGGGTATGGGGCCAACGGTTTACACGGAACGAGGAGGTCGGAAGCACGGGTTCCAGCATTGGCAACAGAGGATCGACCATCCGTACAGGCTTCAGCACATTTGACTAGGCTTGACGCTCGCTCGGCATCGTTCTATTGACACTATTGTCAGTAAGGAGCGACTCGAATGGCCAAGCTTCCACCCTTTCCCGGAACGACCGGTCGGCGCGATTGGCGTACGGCGTTCGACGCGATCCGGAAATTGATGGCGAATGGCGACGATACGACGCAGGTATTCCGCATCATGCGTGCGCTGAACGTCGGCAACGCACCGATGAACTATGCGCGCTTCATCGCCACTGAACAGGGCGGGCGCCTCGCCTATCAACGCGCCGAACTGGCACAGGTCTTTGCGCAGCCGGGCTACGCCAAGCAGTTCGCGCCGGGCACGGTCGGTGCGACCTATAACCACTTCCTCGAATCGACCGGATATTCCGCCGACGGACTGGCTGAAGTCAGCCGGATCAACGCCGAAGAAGAACTGCATCATCCTTATGCCTGGTTCGGCCGCCGGGTGCGTGACACGCATGACATCTGGCATGTGCTGACCGGTTACAAGGCGGACGAGAGTATGGGCGAGGCCGCGTTGGTCGCATTTTCCTATGCGCAGGTCGGCGGGCTCGGCTGGGCGTTGATCGGGACTGCCGCTGCACTCAAGAGTATTCGCGTCACCGGTAGCCGCCTGTTCGCAAAGGCGGTGTGGGAGGGCTATCGCAACGGTCGCAAGGCGAAGTGGATTTCCGGTGAGGATTACGAACAATTGCTGCGCGAGCCGATCGACGCGGCACGCGCCCGCCTGAACATCGTCACCCCGACCGCCTATCTGCATGCGCAGCGCGAATTGGGTGAGGAAATGGCCTCCTATCTCAGCAACCGTCGCGAGGTGAATGCCGCGACGGAGAAGCTGGCGGCATAAACCTTGCGCGACGTAGGGCACTTGCCGCGTTAGAGAGGCGGGCAAATGCTCGCGCGCCTCGTCCTCACCGATTTCCGGAACCATGCCGATGCCGTGATGGCACCGGGGCCGGGTTTTGTCGTGCTGACGGGTGAGAATGGCGCGGGCAAGACCAATGTGTTGGAGGCGGTGTCGCTGCTCGCTCCCGGCCGAGGACTGCGGCGTGCCAGCCTGAGCGACATGGCGCGTCAAGGGGGTCCGGGCGGATTCGGGGTTGCTGCAACGTTGGCCGATACGACGGAAATCGCGACCGGCACGCAGCCGAGCGCTCCCGAGCGCCGCATCGTCCGTATTCAAAGCGCACCGGTGGCCGCCACCGCTTTGGCCGAATGGCTGACGGTGTTGTGGCTGACCCCAGCGATGGACCGCTTGTTTACCGAGCCAGCGAGCGAGCGGCGTCGCTTCCTCGATCGGCTCACGCTGGCGTTCAGCCCCGCCCATGCCGTTCACAGCAACCGCTACGACGCGGCAATGCGCGCGCGCAACCGCCTGCTCGCCGAGGCTGTGCCGCCCGACCCCGAATGGCTGAGCGCACTGGAGGCGCAGATGGCCGAGCATGGCGCGGCGATCGATCGCGCACGCCGTGATACGGTCCTAACCCTTGCCGACGCATTGGCAGATCGACCCGAAGGTCCGTTCGCCCGCGCCGGGATCGCGCTCGATGGCTGGACTGGCGAGGCGTCCGCCGCCGATCTGGCTGGCGATCTCGCCCAGGGTCGCCGCCGCGATGCCGTCGCCGGGCGCACATTGGTCGGCCCTCATCGCACCGATCTGGCAGTCGCCCACCTCACGAAGAACCAGCCGGCTGCACTCTGCTCGACTGGTGAGCAGAAGGCGTTGTTGCTCGGTATCGTCGTGGCTCATGCCGATCTGGTCGCCGCGCGCACCGGGCATCCGCCGGTCCTGCTGCTCGATGAAGTCGCCGCGCATCTCGATCCGGTTCGCCGCGCCGCTTTGTTCGAACGCCTGTCGGGCAAGGGCCAGGTTTGGATGACGGGCACCGAGGATGCGCTGTTCGACGGGCTCGGCACCAACGCCGTTCGCCTGACACTCGGGGCTGTGTCCCGCTGAACCCTCTCTGGCGGTGCAACCCACGCGCCGTTCAAGTGCCTCCCCCCGTTATCGGCGCTCGGCGGGGGTCCAAAAGATATATTATGGTCAAGGTCACCAGACCATTCTCGCCATGCTGGTGACTGCTATGATTGCCGCCCGGCAATGGCCGCGTGCTTCGTCCCGGGGCTGTCGACAAGTTGCGCAGCGCGCGACCGATGCCACCGCCGATGGCATGCGGCTGAACCGCCGCGTCGACCTGACGTTGCTTGGCCAGCGTGCCGACCGCTTCTGACCCGATCGCACCGAACCCTTTGCACGGAACAAGCGTCGTGCAGGCTTCGTTGTGCCGCCGTATCGAAGATTATCAGGAGAGATTAAATGAAGTTTTCAAACACCATGCGGGCGCTGTGCCTGTCGGCATTGCTCGTCACCTCCGCCAGCCCCGTGCTGGCTCGCGGTAAGATGGACCGCGCGCGCGAGGCCGTTGCCGCGGCGCGGGCCAAGGTGGAAGTCGCCGCTAAGCTGGGGTCGAGCGGGGAAGTGCCGCGTCTGCAGGCCGAAGCCGCCGCTGCCTTGCGCACCGCCGAGGAGGATGTCGCCAGCAGCCGCAAGGACGAGGCGATCGCCCAGGCCAATCGCGCCTCGCAACTCGCCGACACCGCGATCGGCGTGTCCGAGCGCAATCGGAATGCGAATGCCAATGTGAATGCAGCAGTTGCGGTCGATGCGCGACAGCAGGCCGCCGCTGCCAACGTCCAGGCGCAAGCTGCGACCGCGCAGGCGGATGACGCCAACGCACGCGCCGCCGCCGCCGAACAGGCTGCCCGGGCGGCGCAGGCCGATGCCGCCGCCGCGCGGACCGCGCCGGCCGTCGTGCCGACCACCGTCGTGACGACGGAAACGACTAAGACGGCGGCGCTGGCTGCGACCCACACGGTCGTAAAAGCCAAGCCGCGCGTCGTGAAGAAGACGGTGCGTCGCTCGGTACCGCTGCGCGCTGCGACGACCGAGAAGACCACGACGACGGTCACCACCAAGCCGAACTGACCTTACGATACCGAAACGGGCCGCACGTCACTGGGGCGTACCCGGGACGTGCGGCCCATTTTGCTTCCGTTTCCAGCCTTGCGACCCTATATGCTGGGCATGGCTGAAGACCCCAACACCAACGATTATGGCGCAGATTCGATCAAGGTCCTGAAGGGACTGGATGCGGTGCGCAAACGCCCCGGCATGTACATCGGCGATACCGATGATGGCTCCGGCCTGCACCACATGGTGTTCGAGGTGTCCGACAATGCGATTGACGAGGCTTTGGCCGGGCATTGCGACCGGATCGATATCACGCTGAACGCTGATGGATCGGTTTCCGTTACCGATAACGGGCGCGGCATCCCGACCGGGATCCACACCGAGGAAGGCGTGTCGGCAGCCGAGGTCATCATGACCCAGTTGCACGCGGGCGGTAAATTCGAGAACACCTCCGACGACAATGCCTATAAGGTGTCCGGCGGCCTGCACGGCGTCGGCGTTTCGGTGGTCAACGCGCTGAGCGAGTGGCTCGACCTGACGATCTGGCGCGACGAGACCGAGCATTACATGCGCTTCGCGTTCGGCGATGCGGTTGCGCCGTTGAAGGTCGTCGGCCCCGCGCCGGGCAAGAAGGGTACGCGCGTGACGTTCTTCCCGTCGCCCGCCACCTTCAAGATCACCGAGTTCGATTTCGACAAGCTCGAACATCGCTACCGCGAACTCGCTTTCCTCAATTCCGGCGTGCGCCTGTTCCTGAACGACGCGCGACATGAAGAACCGAAGACGACCGAGCTGTATTACGAAGGCGGCATCGCTGCGTTCGTAAAGTATCTCGATCGCAACAAGGTGCCGCTTATGCCGGAACCGGTGGCGATTTCGGGTACCCGCGACGATGTGACGATCGACGTCGCGCTGGAGTGGAACGACAGCTATTACGAGAACGTCCTCGCCTTCACCAACAACATCCCGCAGCGCGACGGCGGCACGCACATGGCCGCGTTCCGTGCGGCGATGACACGTACGCTGAACAATTATGCCGAAAAATCCGGCATGCTGAAGAAAGAAAAGGTCACGCTGACCGGCGATGACATGCGCGAGGGCCTGACCGCGATCGTGTCGGTCAAGCTGCCTGATCCCAAGTTCAGTTCGCAGACCAAGGACAAGCTCGTTTCATCCGAAGTGCGCCAGCCGCTGGAAAGCCTGATGGCGGACAAGCTGGCCGAATGGCTGGAAGAAAATCCGGCGCACGGCAAGGCGATCGTCGCCAAGATCATCGACGCGGCCGCCGCGCGCGAGGCCGCCAAGAAGGCGCGCGAACTGACGCGGCGCAAGGGCGTGATGGATATCGCCAGTCTGCCCGGCAAGCTCGCCGACTGCCAGGAGCGCGATCCCGCCAAGTCCGAACTGTTCCTGGTCGAAGGTGATTCGGCCGGCGGTTCCGCCAAACAGGGCCGTGACCGCCATTTCCAGGCGATCCTCCCGTTGCGCGGCAAAATCCTCAACGTCGAGCGTGCGCGTTTCGACCGGATGCTGTCGTCTCGCGAAATCGGTACGCTGATTCAGGCGATGGGCACCGGCATCGGCCGCGACGACTTCAAGATCGAAAAGCTCCGCTACCACAAGATCGTCATCATGACCGACGCAGACGTCGACGGCGCGCATATCCGCACGCTGCTGCTGACCTTCTTCTACCGCCAGATGCCGGAGATCATCACGGGCGGCTATCTCTACATCGCCCAGCCGCCGCTGTACAAAGCGGCGCGGGGGCGCAGCGAAGTGTACCTCAAGGATGACAGCGCGCTCGACGATTATCTGATCGAGCACGGTGTTGCCGCAACCGTGCTGGAAGGCGCGGGCGGCCCGCGCTCGGGTGCCGATCTGCGCAGTCTGGTCGATCATGCACGACGCATGCGCACGCTGATGCGCTACGTGCCGCGCCGTTACGATCCGACGATGGTCGAGGCGCTGGCAATGGGTGGCGCGCTCGATCCCAACGCCGCGCGGGCCGATCGCCTGGCGCATGTAACGGAGGTTACGCAGGGCCTGATGGCCGCCGATCCCGAAGCGCGCTGGTCGGCCAGCCTGACCGAGGATGGCAGCATCCACTTCGAACGTGCCTGGCGCGGCGTGACCGATCATCACATCATCGAGGCAGCGTTCCTGGTCTCGGCGGAAGCGCGTAAATTACACACGCTGGCGACGGAACAGGCGGAAAGCTTCGTCCAGACCGCCAAGCTCGTCTCTACCAAGGCCGCCGCCGCGCAGGCCGAGGCGGAAGAGGCAGTGGCCGATGCCGACGACGATGCGCCCCCTGCGCCAGTCGCCAAGGGGCAGACGATGGTTGCGCGCCCAAGCCAGCTGCTCGACGCGATCCTGCTCGCCGGGCGCAAGGGCCTTGCCATCTCGCGCTACAAGGGCCTGGGTGAGATGAATGCCGAGCAATTGTGGGAAACCACGCTTGATCCGCAAAACCGCTCGCTACTCCGCGTCGAGGTCGATCAGGCGGATGTGGCGGACGAAATCTTTACTCGCCTGATGGGCGACGTGGTCGAACCACGCCGTGAATTCATCCAGGAGAACGCGCTGAGCGTCGCCAATCTGGACGTCTGATACCGAAGAAAAACACACAGGAGAGAGACGATGCAAGCTTGGGCCAAGGTAACGATCGTTTCTCTCGCGGCCGTCGCGGCCGTCGCGGCGGTAGCGAGCGCGAAGACGCATCCGGCAGCGGAAAGCCAGAAGGCGATCGCCGCCGCACTCGCCAATCCGGCGCGGGCCGATCAGGCGACTGACGATGATCGCCGCAAGACC
>NZ_JANYEK010000103.1 GCF_025363195.1 Sphingomonas sp. | reverse complement strand
GAAACGGGTAGGGAGCGGCCGTGTCTCTCACCCGTTTCCGGGTGGAGCGTTCGGCCGGGTCGTCAGTGGACGCGCGTGCCGAACTCCCCCCGGAAGACCGGGGTGGTGGTAGTGGTCGGCACGAGGCAGCGGACTGACATGCAGGTGACATAGCGCATCGGCAGCGCTTCCGCCAGCGCCCGCGAGATCAGGCGCGCGATCAGGCGGCGCGCAGCACGATGCCGCACGGCGCATCGAGCAACTGCCGGATCGCGACGATGTGCTTGCGAACGCGGCCGTTGTACCATTCCACCCGCGCGCAAACCGCATCGTAATCGAAAGGCGCGTCCGGAACCGCCATCGCCTTCACGCCGACGCGAAGATCCTCGGTCAGCGCGATGCATTCCGTCTTCAGCGTGACCACGTGGTTGCGGATGCGTTCGTCCGGCGTGGACATGAGCGGTTCGAACACCTCGCGGTGGACGAACATGTGGTACGATCCGATCAGCAAGGCCGCTTCGGTGCATTTGGCCTTGATCGTTTCGGTCTGGGACGGGTCGCGCCGCGCAAGCAGGGTGTCGCCTGCCGCCATCGAGGCTTCGATTCGCTCGAAATAATCCTGAAGCTGACGCAAAGCGGAATTCCCCTTCGCCGATTCGTCTAGGGGCAAAGCCTTACGAAAAGCTTCAGATGTGGCCGAACGGCACAACCTTGTTATCACCGTCATGGCCGATATCGGCGCGGCCTAAATACGGCACCTTCATCTCCGCGCACCAGCGCACGATCATCGCTTCCGGCTCTTCCCCCCACGGCGGATCGTTCGGCTGGATATCCCCGATCCGCCCGAGCCGCACACCGGCTATGCCCTGCAACTGCGTGGCCTGCGCCATCGTGAACAGCATGCGGTCGACGCGGTAGAGGGGTTCGGATATTTCCTCGACCATCAGCACATGGTCGGCCAGATCGGGCAGCCATTGCGAGCCGATCATCGCCGTGAGGATCGAGAGATTGAACGCGGCGACCGGCTGCTTGCCGATGCTCGGCTCCAGGCCGCGCTTATCCTTGTTCACCATCCAGCCGAGCGCACGGGTGATCGAGGCATCGCCGTTAGGGCGCATGATGTCGGCGACGAGGGGGGCGTGGACGGGCCGCCCGATCCGCCGGGCGTACAATGCGCCGAGCAGGAAACCCATGTCGGAATAGCCCAGCCAACTCTTCGCCGCTGCCGCTGGCCCGAGTTTCGGGATTACGGCGTCGAGGATGCGGTTCGATCCATAGCCACCGCGCGCGAACCAGATCGCGCCGAATGCGGGATCGTTGGCGACGTCGAGAAAGGCGGCGGCGCGCACCGCGTCCGACCCGGCGAAATGCCCGCCGTCACTGGTGAAGCATTGCGGATGGAAGACGAGATCGACCGACGGATAGGCGATCGCGGCAAAGGCGGTGGCGCGCGCGGCGATATCCTGCGTGATGGGCCGGGCGGGCGCGACAATTCCGATCTTCACGATTTTTTCCCCGCTTCCGCTTTGCCCGCCCAGCAGATCCGTTCGTGCTGAGCCTGTCGAAGCATAGGCCAGGACCATGCCCTTCGACAGGCTCAGGACGACGGGGTCTGGTGTGGCGCGCAGCTCTTGCTCCGCTTCCTGAATCCCGCGATAGCGCGCACTTATGGCGGACGGCAAATCTTACTTCTTCGTCGGGGTCGGCGGCAGCGGCATGATGCCGCTGGCGATGATTCTCGCCGCGCGCGGCGCGCGCGTCGCCGGGTCGGACCGCACGCTGGATGCCGCGCGCCTTTCCGCAAAGTTCGCCGATCTGAAGGCGAAGGGCGTTGCCTTGTTCCCGCAGGATGGCAGTGGCATCGTTTCGGCGGACCAAATCGTCGTGGCCTCTGCCGCGGTAGAACCGACCGTCGCCGATATCGTCGCGGCGGAAGCGATCGGCGCGGCGCGGATGAGTCGCGCGGAACTGCTCAGCACTCTTTTCAACGCCAGCGCGCTGCCGATCGGCGTGGCGGGGACCAGCGGCAAATCGACCGTCACCGGGATGATCGGCTGGATCCTCCACGCACTGGGCCGCGACCCGACGGTGATGAACGGCGCGGTGATGAAGAATTTCGCGCGCGTCGACGCGCCCTTTGCCAGCGCGCTGGTCGGGCAGGGTGACGCGTTCGTCAGCGAGGTGGACGAGAGCGACGGATCGATCGCGCTCTATTGGCCAAAGATTGCCGTGCTCAACAATGTCAGTCTCGACCACAAGTCGCTGGAGGAATTGCGCAGCCTGTTCGGCATCTTCGCGGCCAAAGCGGCGACGACCGTCGTCAATATCGGCGATGCCGAATCCGCCGCGCTGGCGATGACGTTGCCGCGCGAGCGCATCGTCACCTTCGCGGTCGAGGCCCCGGCCGATCTCACCGCCCAGAACCTCGTGCCTGAACCGTTTGCCATCGGCTTCGATCTGGTGGTGGAGGGTGCGCGCCACGCGGTCCGCCTGTCGGTGCCGGGGCGCCACAACGTGTCCAACGCGCTTGCCGCGCTCGGCGCGGTGCGCGCGGCGGGCGTGCCATTGGCTGAGGCGATCGGTGCGATCGAGGGCTTTGCCGGTCTGAAACGCCGGTTCGAACTGGTCGGCACGGCGAACGGCGTGTCGGTGATCGACGATTTCGGCCACAACCCGGATAAGATCGCCGCTACGCTCGAGACGCTGCACGCCTTTCCCGGCCGCCTGTTGATCCTGTTCCAGCCGCATGGCTACCGCCCGCTCGAGGTAATGCATCGCGAACTGATCACGATGTTTGGCGCCGAACTCGGGGTCGACGACGTGCTGGTCCTGCCCGACCCGGTCTATCAGGGCGGTACTGTGACGCGTACCGTGACCAGTGGCGACATCATTGCGGGAATTGCCCTGGCCGGTGCCCGCGCGTTGTATATCCCCGATCGCGCGGATGCTGCGGCGCATCTGGCCGCCATCGCGAAGCCGGGCGACCGCATCATCGTGATGGGCGCGCGCGACGACACGCTGAGCCAGCTTGCGGTCGATCTGCTCGCGCAGGTCGCTACTGGCTGACACACGCGCGCTCGTGTGATATGGTCTCTTCGTCGCTGCCAATGAGGGGTTCGCTATGTTCCGTCGCCTGTTTCTCGATCATCCCGAATCGGTCGGCGAGAGCTTCGGCGAGCATTTCGTGGTCGCCAGCAGCTTCGGCTTGCGCATGATGTGGGGCGGCCTGCGGTGTGCCGCGCACGCCTGGCTGCCGTTCGCCTGGAAGACGGCGGGCAGTGATACGGTGGCGAATCTACACCGGGAAATGCTGGCCAAGCGCGCCGCAAAACGCGCCGATCAGACGCAGATGCTGACGGTCGAATACGTCATCTGACGTCGAGGGCCCACGTCATCGGGCGTTCATCGTGCGGCAAACTCACTTCGTCCTGAAAGGTTCCCTGCGCCGCGTGGATGGGGTTTCCACCGTCCTGTAGACCTGCTTTCAGACAGTCACGAGTTGAGCGGGACCTGAGGGGGTTTCAATGAATTTTCGGGCTTTGGCAGCGCGATTTGCGCTGGTGTTTTCGTGCGTCATGATGAGCGCGCCCATGCTGGCAATGCCGGCGTCGGCGCAGTTCTGGCAGTGCGCACCTTATGCCCGCACGGTGTCCGGCATCGACATTCATGGCAATGCCAACACCTGGTGGAGCCAGGCCGCCGGTCGCTACCAGCGCGGCAATGCCCCGAAGGTCGGCGCCGTGCTCAGCTTCCAATCGAGCGGCCACATGCGCCTCGGCCATGTCGCGATGGTATCCAGCGTGATCAGCGACCGTGAGGTTCTGTTGACCCACGCGAATTGGTCGCGCCGCGGTGGTATCGAGCACGGTGTGCGCGCGGTGGATGTTTCGGCCAAGGGCGACTGGAGCCTGGTCAAGGTCTGGTA
>NZ_JANYEK010000210.1 GCF_025363195.1 Sphingomonas sp. | reverse complement strand
CGCCGTCAGCCCGCAAGGTTTCCCGACGATCGCGCGTTCCGAACAGCGACAAATCGCTGCCGGTGATCGGCGGAAGGTTCGGCTTGGTCGGATCGAATGCCCCGTTGAGCGTGTTGTTCGAGCCGATGATGGAATTGTCGTAACCGACGCCGAAATGCGTCGTGACATGCTCACTCGGCTTGCCGTTATAATTGAGCGCGGTCGAGAAATTCTGGGCGTTGTCATAGCGACGAAAATACTGCTGCAGCTGGGCGTAACCCGACAGGGTGATGACGCTGCGCGAGCTGGACCAGGTCGCCCGCGGGCTGATACTGATATCGGCAACCCCGCTGCTCGTATCGCTACCGAATTCGGTGAACGGGTTGTTCGAATAGCCGATATTGGCTGCCCCGTCCGCGCTCAGGCGGATTTCGTTCTGGGCATGAGCGATACCGGGCAGCGCCGACAGTGCACTGGCGAATACCAGATACTGCCGCACCCGAGACCCGGAGATCATGGTACAATCACCGTATCGCCGCTCTCCAGTTCCGGGATGCCGGCCAGATCGCGCGCGTTCGGATTACCCTTTAGGACGTCGGTCAGCCGCACCTTGATCGCGGTCAACCGACCGCCGACCTTGCGCAGGATCGTCACCTCGGACAAATTGGCGAATTCGGCCGGCCCGCCGGCAAGAGCCAGCGCTTCGAGCACGTTGACATAACGGCCGGGCGTGAACGCGCCGGGCGTCCTTACCTTGCCCGCGACGCTGAATTGCAGACCCGTCGCCGAGCGGACCGAAACCGTCACCTTCGGCACGGTTTCACGATATTGCGACTTCAGGCCAAGCGCCACTTCCGCCTCAATATCCTGGGGCAGCTTGTTCAGCGCATCGATCTGCCCGACCAAGGGAAACGAGAAGGTACCGTCCGGCAGCACTTTTACGGTGCGCTGCAGGCGTTCCTCGCCCCAGACATATACCTCGATCTCGTCGCCGGGATTGATGCGGTAAGCGCGCAACGGTGTGGACTGGGCGGTTACGGTGACCGAGCTGGACTGAGCGAGAGCCGAAGCGCTGGCCGTCACCCCTCCAACCACGATACCACACGCCGCCAACAAAGCGGAAAAGCGCATTTATAGCCCCCTAATTATTCGTCGCCAGCGCCTTAACCCAACAGGCGGGCCCTGTGCTAGGCGAAAAGAGAGTAAACATCGACAGATGGGCGATTATACGCACAGCGTGATTGCAAAGTGACAGAGGGTTAAAGCCCCCGGCGGCAAATTGGGATTGCCCGTAATTCGGATTGCCTGTCGTGCAGAAACTCGCGAGGCTGCTATTCCCGATCGTTTCGAGTACGCACAGGACCATGCAGATCAACCGCACCTTCACGCCGATCCTCCTCCCCTCGCTTGTTCTGGCCTTAGCGCTGGCAAGCTGTTCTTCGCCCGACAAGACGGCGGCCAGGGCCGCGGCGGATGCAGATATCGAGTTGCAGCAGGGCCGCACCGCCGCGGCTCTGCGCTCCGCGCAGGAGGCAATCGCAGCGCGGGACGACGTCAGCGATTACTGGTTGTTGCTCGGGCGGATCAACATGGCCACCGGCGATTATGGTGGCGCGTTCACGGCCTATGAAAACGTCATCCAACTGGATCGGAGCAACGTCGAGGCGGTGCGGCTGCTCTGCCAGCTGGGCCTGACCGTGCGGCAGCCTGATAAGGTCGACAAATATGCCGACATGCTCATGTTGTTGACACCCGGCGACAATCTGCCGCTTGTGATGAAAGGGGGGGCGGCATTGCAGCGCGGCGACAAAACCGCCGCGCTTGATTATGCCGACAAGGTGCTGGCGAAGAACCCGGCTGACGCGGGCGCTCAGATTTTGAAGGCGCGCGTGCTCGCGGCGCGTAGACAATTCAATGATGCCGCCGCGCTGATCGAGGGATCGCTGACGACCCAGGGGGACAACACGCCCCGCCTGAACTTCCTAAAGGATTTGTACCGACAATCGTTCGATCGACCGCATTACAATTTTACGATCAAGCGCCTGGCCTTGACGAACACCAAGGATCCCAACCTCCAGCTCGAATATGCCGATATGCTGTACCAGACCGGACAGCAGGCGGAAGCGAGCAAGGTCGTCAGCCAAGTGATGCTCGGACGCCCCAGCGACATCGCTTTAGCCGAGAATATTCTGGAACTCTGGCTAACCGAAGGCCCCGATGCGGTCCCGATCAATCGTCTCGCGGCGCAGGCGGCATCGATGTCGCTGGAGATGAAATCGGTTTATGCTCAATATGCCAACGAGATCGGCCATCCCGAGATTGCCATCGCGATCCTCGGTCGCGAAACGGACGCACCGCTCAGTTCCGAGAATTCTGATGCCAAAGCAGCGCTGGCTTATGCGATGGGACTGCAGGGTCACCGCTCCGACGCGATCGGGCGGTTGGATGATATTATCGCATTCGACCCAGCCCAGCCGCGCGCCCTGCTTGCCCGCGCAAGGCTTTCGATGGCAAATGGCCAGCTGACCGGTGCAATCACCGACGCTCGTAAAGTCGTCGCAGGTGATCCCCACAATGCCACCGCCAGGCTTGCTCTCGTCAATATGCTGCTGGCGCACGGCGATGCCGATCTTGCTGCGGTCGCCTTACGCGAAGGCGTCCGCGCCATGCCGGATGACGTGCGGCTGACCGCGCGGTTGGCCAAAACACTGATGGCGAGCGGTCGAGCCGATGCGGCCAAGGAAGCGCTGCGCGATCTTACCCGCGCCGCGCCGACCAGCCTTCGGGCGGAACGACTCCGCGCATCGCTGGACCCGACTGCGGTGCCGGACAAACCGGAGCCGACGGATCCCGTCGCGCCGACGAAGACGGTCACCGCCGCAAAATAATGCTGGGTTCGCTGCTTTGGAAAAACGGTCGCCTGCCACCCCCTATTTCGAAAACGAGAGCGGGTTGGGGATTTAGCGATCGCTCGAGCTGGACATCATCATAAAAAGCCCGGCGATGCATGTCGCATCGCCGGGCCGGATTACTCCAAAACCGTTCGAAAACGGCCGCTTTAGAGTTTCGGAGCTGCACCGCCCGCAGGAGCGCCAGGCAGGCCAGGTGCCGCGCCTGAAGTGGAGCCTGGAGGCGGCGCGAAGCCGGGCTGATAATCGATCTTGGCGCTGGCGCGCGCCTTGGCGACCTGTTTCCGCATCGCCTCGGCCAGTGCCTGCTGACGCAGGATGTTGAGCGCGGCGGGGGTCGCCTGATCACCCGGCGTCGCCACCGGTTCGGACGACTTGATCACGCTGGCCACCAACCGGCCGTTATCCGGAATAAGGAACGGCTCGCCGGGCGGGAGCGCTCCGATCTTCGATGCCACTTCGGGTGGGAGCATGCCGGAATCCAGCTGACCATTGCCACGCTGGAACGCGACTCCCTTGGCCGTCAGGATCGCCGCGATCGCTTCGAGTGAATGTGCCGGCTGCAATTCCTTGACCAGCGTCATGTCGGTTGGCTGCGGAAAGACGAGCTGGTCGAGCGTGTACCGCTTGCGCCCGGCGAACATCGTCGGGTTGCCGGCGATGAAGCTGGACACCGCCGCGCTGTCCGGCAACGGGACGTTCTTCGACAATTTTCCGGCGTACATATTGACCAGCAGCGAGTCTTGCTGACGGCGCGATTGTTCAAGATAAGCGGGCGACTGATCGAGCTTCTCTTCCTTGGCCTGCTGCACAAGCAAGGTGCGATCGACAACGCGCTGCAGCAACTGCGCCATGATCGCCTTTTTGTCGGCGCCTTGTTGCAACTGCGCACCGTTCAATTCGGCATTCAACTCCTGCTGCGTGATTTCCTCGCCGTTGACGACCGCAACGACCTGTCCGCCGGCTTTCTTCTCGCAACCCGAGAGCAGCACCATCATGGCGGCGGTTCCGGCAACCAGCTTCAATTTCGTATTCACCCTGTATCTCCTTGCCCTCTGACGCCGACAGCCTTGCCGACGTGTAACCTATCGGCGGAATCCTCAGCGGATTCCGACGAGTACCCGTTGCATGGTGGGACCCACCGATGCGTAAAGTTCACGCGCGAAACCGTCGAGATCGGCGGCGGTAACATCCGGCGAGATACTGGATATACGCACCAGTAACCCGTCCGGGATCTTACCCTCCAGATTCTGCTCGAACACTGCCCAGCGCTGCTCCGACCATCTCCGAGGAAAGAATTGCCCCAGCCGCGTCCAATAGATGATCTGTTCCCGACGCAGGCCCGTTTCCGCGACGATGAAGCGCGAGGGAATGTCGAGCCCAGACGTTAGCGGGATGCTGTGCTCGTCGATCTGCGTCAGCTTGAAGCCGCCCGCAGGATAGCAGATTTCCGGCCGGTGGATTTGAACCACGCCGTCCTGCGATCCGTTATATGCGATCAGTAGCATCATCTGCATGCCACGCGAATTTGTATAGGTGCGGGTGAGAAGCTCGCTGTAGAGTTGCTTTTCCAGCTGGTCCTCGGGCGGTAACACCAGCCCGCTTGCCGCAAGGAAGCTCCACCCCGCGAACCGTTGCGGCACCAAAGCC
>NZ_JANYEK010000072.1 GCF_025363195.1 Sphingomonas sp. | reverse complement strand
GTACGAAAACCCGTTCATCAAGGCCGCGTTCGGGTTCGACGCGGTGGTCGGCAATTATGCCAGCCCCGACACGCCGGGCAGCGCCTATGTCCTGCTCCACCACGTCTTCGGCGAGGTCAACGGCAAGCTCGGTGCCTGGGGTCACAGCGTCGGCGGGATGGGCGCGATCACGCAATATATGGCCGAGGCATGCATCGAGGCGGGTGTCGAAATCAGCCTCGAGGCCCCGGTCGCCAAGGTGCTGGTGGATGGCAACATGGTCGCCGGCGTGGTGCTGGAATCGGGCGAGGAGATCGCCGCGAAGATCGTCGCCGCCAATATCGGCCCGGCCCTGCTGTTCCGCCAACTGGTCGATCGCGCCGATATGACGCCCGAATTCGCCCGCCGCATGGACAATTTCAAGGCAGGATCGGGCACGTTCCGCATGAACGTCGCGCTGAGTGAATTACCCGATTTCAGCGTGCTGCCCGGCACGGCAAAGGCCGAACATCACACGGCGGGCATCATCATCTCCCCCACGCTCGATTACATGGACCAGGCGTTCACCGACGCGAAGGCGTTCGGCTGGTCGAAGGACCCGATCGTAGAAATGAAGTTGCCGACCTCGGTGGACGACAGCCTCGCCCCGCCCGGCCAACACATTGCCAGCCTGTTCACCAGCAATTCGCGCCTGAACTGCCCGATGGTCGAAGCTGGGACGAAGAACGCGAGGCGGCGGCGGAAACGATCATCGACACCGTGACGAAACACGCGCCCAATTTCCGCAAGTCGATCATCGCCACCCAGATTCATTCGCCGCTCGATCTCGAACGCAAGTTCGGCCTGATCGGCGGGGACATCATGCATGGCCACATGAGCCTCGACCAACTCTGGGCCGCACGCCCGATGCTCGGCCACGGCGATTATCGCTCCCCGATCAAGGGCCTGTATATGTGCGGCGCGGGCACCCATCCCGGCGGCGGCGTGACTGGTGCCCCCGGCCACAACGCCGCGCACGAGATTTTGCGCGACCGGAGTTTATTTGGCCGGTTGTTCGGGTGAACCGCCCCTAAAGACCCTCTCCCGTGAAAACGGGAGGGGGATCAAGACGTGACAGCGCCCAGATCACCAGCCCGCCTGTCCCACCAATATACCGGCAACGCCGTCAGCATCAGCGCCAGGCTCCACCCACTCGCCTCGACGCCCGCACCCCACAAAGCCCAGAGCGTGAACGGCACCCCCAGCGCCGCCGCCGGTACCGCCACCCGCCGAACCAACGCCGCAACGCAGATCGCCAGATAGAGCCACAGCGCCGAACTCGTCGTCAGCAATGCGGCGAATTCGAACGCCTTGCCCAGGCTGCGGCTCGCGGTAGAGAGCACCAGCAGGCTCGCCAGCGTGCTCGACAGCAACAACACACCGACCGGAACGTCCCGCTTGCTCACCCGCCCGAACCAGGCCGGCAACAGTCCGGCGCGCGCCATGCCCAGCGGCACCTCGCCCTGAACCAGCACCCAGCAATTCAGCGCGCCGATGGCCGATATCGCCGCGAACGCCGCCACCACCAGACCCGCGCCGCGCCCCCAGAACGTCTCGACGAACAGCGCGAACGGTGCCGTCGAGGCCATCACCTTCTGTGCCGGAAGGGCGAAGGCGATGCCCGAGGAAATCAGGATGTACAGCATTCCCGTCAGCACGATGCCGAGCATCGTCGCGCGCATGACGTTGCGTGCCGGATCGGACACGCGCGCGGCGACCAGCCCCGCCGCCTCGAAGCCGACCAATGGAAACAGTGCCAGCGTGACCGCAGCGGTCAGACCGCCATAGCCTGGGCCGGTGCCGGGCCAGAGCGGTGCGGTCGCCGTCCCGCGCGCCCACAACCCGCTCAGAATCGCGATCACCGCCAACAGCGGGAGCAGCTTCAACACAGTCGTTACCACTTGAATGCGCCCGGCCAGCTTCGCACCCGCAAGATTCGTCAACGTCAGCAGCCAGATGAGCGCAATTGTTGCCAGCGCACCGTTCAACGGCGTCGCGCCCAGCCACGGCACAAACACGCCGAGATAGGCGACGGCAGTCCCGGCAATCGCCGCGATCGCCGTCCACACCGATATCCAGTAGCTCCAGCCGACCAGCACGCCGATCACCGGCCCCAACACCGCGCCGGTGACCGCCACCCCGCCGCTCTGTTCGGGCATGCTGCGGGTCAACGCCGCCAGCGCATAGCCGATCGGTAGCGCCCCGGAGATGGCGATGATCCACCCGATAACCCCGATCCAGCCATAAGGGGCGATCAACGCGGGCAGCATGAATATGCCCGCCCCGATCATTCCGCCGACCACCATCGCGGTCGCGGTCCAGAACCCGAAAGGTCGCCCGGAAAGCAGGGTCGCGTCGGTCATGCAAAAGGCTCCCGCCCCTGATCGTACAGTGCACATCTAGTCACGGATCGTGTTTCGACGCTAAGACTATTCGTTCATGGCCGCCCTGACCCTTCCGCCCCGCACTTACCCGCAAACGCTGATCGACGCCGCGCTGGCGCTGCACGACAATCGCCTGTCGGACGCGGAACCGCTGCTGAAAGGTCATCTCAAGGCCGATCCGTTCGACGTCCGCGCGATACGCATGCTCGCCGAGCTGGCCGGACGGATCGGGCGCTACAAGGATGCCGAGAATCTGCTGCGCCGCGCGATCGAATTGTCGCCCGAGTTCACCGCCGCGCGCGCCAATTTGGCGATAACGCTCTATCGCCAGAACCGCGCGCCCGAGGCGATCGCCGAACTCGATCGGGTGCTGGAGGAAGACCCCGAAAATCCCGGCCATGCCAATTTGAAGGCGGCGGCCTTGGGCCGGATCGGTGGCTTCGACGAGGCGATTGAACTGTACGAACAGGTCCTGAAGGACGTTCCGCGCCAGCCCAAGGTGTGGATGAGTTTCGGCCACATGCTAAAAACCGTCGGGCGTCAGGCGGACGGAATCGCCGCCTATCGTCGCGCCATCGACATCGCCCCCGAACTCGGCGAGGTCTGGTGGAGCCTCGCCAATCTCAAGACCGTAAAGTTCGACGAGGGCGACATCGCCGCGATGCAGGCGCAGCTCGCGCGGACCGACATTTCCGGCGAGGATCGCTTCCACCTCGATTTCGCACTCGGCAAGGCTTTCGAGGACAACAAACAGCCATCGCTAGCCTTCGCCCATTACGATACCGGCAACCGCTTGCGCCGCACCAAGATCGTTTACGCGGCGGACGAAACCACCGCCTTCGTGGACCGAAGCATCGCGCTCTACACGCCCGAATTCCTGGCGGCCCGCACCGGTGCCGGCAGCACCGCGCCCGACCCAATCTTCATCCTCGGCATGCCGCGCGCCGGATCGACGTTGATCGAACAGATCCTCTCCAGCCATTCGCTGGTCGAGGGAACATCGGAATTGCCCGACATCCCCTTTCTTGCCCGTCGCGGAACCGATTATCCGGCCAATCTCGCCACGCTGCCACCGAAACAGCTCCGCGCGCTCGGCGACGAATATATCGAGCGCACGCGCATCCAGCGCCGCACGGATCGCCCGTTCTTCATCGACAAATTGCCGAACAACTGGGCACATCTGCCTTTCATCCACCTGATTTTGCCCAACGCGAAGATCATCGACGCGCGCCGCCATCCGCTGGGGTGCTGCTTCTCCAACTTCAAACAGCATTTCGCCCGCGGTCAGGCATTCAGCTACAGCTTGGATGATCTGGGACGATATTACCGGGATTACGTCCGCCTGCTCACTCATGTCGACACGGTCCTGCCGGGCCGTGTCCATCGCGTGACCTACGAACGGATGGTCGATGATACGGAAAGCGAGGTTCGCGCCCTGCTCGCTGCCTGCGAGTTGGAGTTCGAACCCGCCACGCTCGATTTCCACAAGACGGATCGCGCGGTACGCACCGCAAGTTCGGAACAAGTTCGCCAGCCGATTTTCCGCGACGGAACGGAAGCGTGGAAACCGTTCGAGCCTTATCTCGACCCGCTCAAGGTCGCGCTGGGCGATGTGCTGGCCAGGTATCCCGGCGTCCCCGCTTTCGGCTGAACTCCCGTCACACAAGCGTTGCAAATCTGTCACGGCGCCGTATCGAATTCGTTTCGCAGCCACGGCATCGTTGACGAATGTTGCACTCGCGAACACCCTTTGCGCAACGATAAATCGCCAAAAGGGATACCATGCTTCGAAACGCACGCCGCGCCGCGCTTACCGCGCTGCTCGCCTCCGCCGCCTTCGCCACTCCGGCACTCGCGCAAGAGGTGCCCGCCACGCCGGTGGTGGAGGATGGCGGCGACATCGTCGTCACTGCGCAGAAGCGCGAGGAAAACCTGCAGGACGTGCCGATCAGCATCCAGGCCATCGGCACGCGCAAGCTCGATCAGCTGAACATCAGCAATTTCGCCGAATTCTCGCAACTGCTCCCCTCCGTATCGTTCCAGAGCCAGCAGCCCGGCGTCACCACCGTGTACATGCGCGGCGTCGCGAGCGGGGGCGACGGCAACCATTCCGGATCGCTCCCTTCGGTCGGCGTGTATCTGGATGAGCAGCCGGTGACGACGATCGGCGGCACGCTCGATATCCACGTCTATGACATCGCCCGGATCGAGAGCCTCGCCGGGCCGCAGGGCACGCTGTACGGCGCATCGTCGCAGGCGGGCACGATCCGCATCATCACCAACAAGCCGGAACTGCACACTTTCTCCGGGCGGATCGATGCCGAGGCCAACACCGTCGCGCACGGCGGACAGGGCGGCAAGGTCGAGGGTTATGTCAACGTGCCGATCGCCGACACGGCCGCGTTGCGCGTCGTCGGCTTCTATCAGCGCGATGCCGGTTATATCGACAATGTCGCGGGGACACGCACTTTCTGTGGTACGGCGACGCGTGATGCCAATGGCAACATCAACGGCTGTATTCGCGACGGCATCTCCGTCAACAACGCCGCGCTAATCAAGAAGAATTTCAACACTACGGAAACCTATGGTGGCCGCGCCGCGTTGAAAATCGACCTGGATAGTAATTGGACGGTTACACCCGGCGTAATTTATCAGGCGCAGAAGACAAAGGGCATCTTTGGTTACGACAAGCGCGTGGGTGACCTGCAGGTGCAGCGCTTCGCCGCCGATTATCGCCGCGAACGCTTCATCCAGGCTGCGCTGACGATCGAGGGTAAGATCGGCAATTGGGATGCGACCTATGCCGGGGCCTATCTCGACCGCACAACACATTCGGGTACCGATTATACCGATTACGCCGAGGCTTATGATCAAATATATTCCTCGGCTGGCGGCGTGGCCAATTATCAATATTTTCAGAACGCAATCGGCCAGACGATCGATCCGCGCCAGTATGTCGTCGCATCGGATCACTTCAAGAAGCTAAGCCAGGAGTTCCGTGTCGCATCGCCGCAGAGCGAGCGCTTCCGCATCGTTGCGGGCGTGTTCTACCAGCGCCAGAGCAATCTGATCCATCAGCATTATCAGGTCTCCAACCTTGCCCCCTCGCTGTCGGTCAATGGGTTTCCGGGCACCGTATGGCTGACCCAGCAGCACCGCGTCGACAAGGATTATGCCGTGTTCGGCGAGGCGAGCTACGACATCCTGCCGAACTTGACCTTCACGGCAGGCGGTCGCGCGTTCATCTATGACAATACTTTGGTCGGTTTTTACGGCTTCGGGCGTAATCCGGCGGGTCCGCCTTACAATGCGGTCGGCAGTTCGGGCACAGGCGTCGCCGCCTGCTTCACCACGACTGGCGCGACCGTCCGTGACAATCCCGGGGGCACCTTGCTGCCGCCGGTCGTCGCGGGTGGCCCATGCACCAATCTCGGCGTCTTCAGCGGTGGCACGGTCGATCCCAAAAAAGCCGGCGGGCAGGGCTTCACCCACAAGTTGAACCTGACCTGGAAGCCCAGCGACAGGGCCTTGTTCTACGGCACCTGGTCGCGCGGCTTCCGTCCCGGCGGGATCAACCGTCAGGGCACGCTGCCACCTTATGACCCGGATTATCTGACCAATTACGAAATCGGCTTCAAGACCACGCCGATCGACCATCTGCGTTTCAACGGCGCGTTTTATCTGCAGGATTGGAAGTCGTTCCAATTCTCGTTCCTCGGCCTCAACAGCCTGACGCAGATCCAGAACGGCTCGAATGCGCGGATCAAGGGCGTCGAGGCGGATCTCAACTGGACGCCCACCCCCGCCTTCACTTTCACGGCGAGCGGTGCGTATACCGACGCCAGGACGCGCCAGAACATCTGCAGTGCAGCCGATCCCACCTTTACCTGCGTCACGACGCCGACGGGCGGCGCCAACTCGACGCTCGCGCCCAGCGGCACGCGCCTACCGATCACGCCGAAGTTCAAGGCGAATGCCACGGCGCGCTATTCGGTGCCGGTCGGCGCGGACTTCAAGGCGTATGTGCAGGGGCTGGTCGCCTATCAGAGCTCGGCCTCGACCGACATCCGTGTCGTGCCTGCGGCCGTGCTTGGGCGGCTCGCAGCCTATACCACCGCCAATCTGGCGATCGGCGCCGAGACGCAGCGCTACACGTTCGAACTGTTCGTGCAGAACATCACCGACAAGCGCGCCGAAATCTCACGCTATCAGGCGTGCAGCGTGTGCAACCAGCGCAACTACACCGTGGTAGCGACCCCGCGCACGATCGGGATCCGGGCGGGGGCGAAGTTCTGAGGGAATAAGATCGTCCTGTTCCCCGGCGAAAGTCGGGGAACAGGACATCAATTATAGTCCGGTGTGTCGAACCACGGCGCAAACGTCTCCCACGCCCCCGTTACGCTGTCCGGAAACGCCGCCGGGCGTTTCTCCAGAAAGCTCGCAACACCTTCGCGCGCATCCGCGCTGGCCCCGCGCGACCAGATCGCGCGGCTTTCCAGCCGGTGCGCCTCCATCGGATGGGCAGCACCCATGCCAGTATACAGCATCCGCCGCAGCAGCGAGACCGACACCGCCGACGTGTCGCCGGTCAGTTCCCGGGCCAGCGCCCGCGCCGCCGGCAACAGATCGTCGGGTGCATGGACGCTCCGGACCAGCCCTCCCCGCAGCGCTTCGGCGGCATCGAACACGCGGCCCGAATAGCACCATTCCAGCGCCTGCCCGATGCCGACGAGGCGCGGCAGGAACCAGCTCGACGTCGCCTCGGGCGCGATGCCCCGGCGTGAGAAGACGAAACCGATCCGCGCCGACTCGCTCGCCAGGCGGAAGTCCATCGGCAGCGTCATCGTCGCGCCGATCCCCACCGCAGGGCCGTTGATCGCGCCGATCACCGGCTTTTTCGAATTGAAGATACGGAGCGCGACGATGCCGCCGCCGTCGCGCACGGCCGGATGGGTATAATCCACGCTGCCATCGTCGCGCACCGGCGATTCCGCGCCGTTCCACCCGCCACTCTCGTCGTAATCGAACGTCGCTGCGCCACCCGACAGGTCCGCCCCCGCGCAGAACCCACGCCCCGCGCCCGTGACGATCACCGCGCGGACATCGTCATTGCCGTCGGTGATATCGAATGCGGCAACCAGATCGCGCATCATCGTGCCGTTGAAGGCATTCAACTTGTCCGGTCGGTTGAGCGTGATCGTCGCAACCGAGTCGTCCACCGTCAGCGTGATCGTATCGAACTTGGGTGTCGCCGCCATGTCGTCTCTCCTGTTCGCGTCACGCTAGGCGTGGCGGATCGCTTGGCCAAGACATGCCGAACAGCCTTGTAACGGGTTTTTAGAAACTCCGGCGGCATAAGCGCGCTCATGATCCGCTACCCGCTCATCGCGCCCAATCCGCCGCCCCTCAGCGAACAGACCGAAGCGCTGCGTCGGGTCGAGGCCTCCGGCGTGTTCAGCAACAACGGAGCCGAGGTGCGCGGGTTCGAACGCGACGTGACGACCCGGTTGTTCGGCGGACACGGTGCCAGCCTCGCGGTCGCCAATGCGACTTTGGGCCTGATGATCGCGATCAAACAGGCCGCGATGCAGAATGGCCGCCCGGATGGCCTCGCGTTGATGCCCAGCCTGACCTTCGCCGCGACCGGCCAGGCCGCCTTATGGTCCGGCCTCACGCCGCTGATCTGCGATGTCGATCCCGACGATTGGAGCGCCTGTCCGCACGCCGAGGAACGCCTGCTCGATACGCATGGCGACAGGATTTCCGTGATCGTCCCCTATGCGACGTTCGGCAACGCGATCGACCTGGATCGCTATGCCTGGTTGCAGCGAAAATATAATGTCGGCGTGGTGATCGACGCCGCGTCGTCGCTTGGCACGATCGATGATGCGGGGAACGGCTTCGGCCATGATGCCCCGTTCGCCGTGGTCTATTCGATGCACGCGACCAAGACCTTCGCAGTGGCCGAGGGCGGTCTGATCCATAGTGGCGACGCCGGGTTGATCGACCAATTGCGCGCAATGACCAATTTCGGTTTCGAAGGCAGCCGCAGCGCCACGGCATTCGGCATCAACGCCAAGCTGCCGGAAGTCGTCGCCGTGCTGGCACAGGCCAAATTGGAAGAGATCGAGGGAGTGTGCGACGCGCGCGCCGAACTGGAGGTCGCCTACCGCGCAGGCCTGTCGGGTTTACAGCTCCAGACGGTGCAGGGCCGTCGCCGCGCGATGCAGTTCATGCCCGTGCTGCTACCGCGAGACCTCGCTCCGAAAAGGGACGAAATCACCGCCGCGATGGACCTCGCCGGGGTCGGCACCGGGCGCTATTTCAGTCCGCACCTTGGCGAACAGCCGCTGTTCAGGACGCATGCGCTGATCGACCCTAGTCCCGTCTCGGACGATGTGGCCGGGCGCATGATCTCGCTGCCGATCACCGATGCGATGACCGCCGCAGATGCCAGCGCGGTCGCCGCCATTTTCAGGAGCGTTTGCGCCAACGTCGCCACCCGCCTCCCCGCGACGGCCCGCCCCCGTCCGGTCGCGCGCACCCTGGTGGTCGGCGGTGGCCCGGCCGCCACCGCTCTGCTCACCGCCGCCACCAAGCGCGGTCAGCTCGGCGATTTCGCGCAAGGGCTGGTCATGGTCGAGCGCGATGCCGCAACCGGCGGCGGACGCCTCGGGCGCTATGCGATCACCTCGGACAGCACGGCGACCACCTTCCTGACGGCGGTGAAGGACAATCCCTATCCCGAACTGGCGGCGATCATGGATCATCCGGCGGGCAAGGCCGTCGCACGCTACACCGATGCGATCGGAGTACCGCTGGTCGAGGCCGGGCCACTGCTCCGCGCGACCGGGGATCGGCTCGCCGAGATCGTCACCGCAAACGGCGGCGAAATGCTCACCGGCCACGAAGCCCTCGGCACGCGCCGCGTGGACGGCGGCTTGTGGTCCACCCGCCTGCGCCGTCGGGCCGATGGCGTGGAATTCGACCAAGTGTCGCACAATGTCGTGATCGCCACCGGCGGCCACCAGCCGCTCTATCGCCTCGCCGCGCAGCAGGTCGCCGGGCAATCGCTGGTCACGCAGGCGGGGGACCGCCTGCTTCAGTCGGACGAGGTGCTGGCACTCGGCGGTATGGCCAAGGTCGCCGATCTGCTCAGCGGCAAACGCGCGCCGAAGATCGTCGTCATCGGCGGATCGACCAGCGCGCTCGCCACGATCTTGCTGATCCTGAAGACCACGCCCGCATTTCCGTTCGGCGAAAACGGCATCACCCTGCTCCACCGCCGTCCTCTGCGCCCCTTCTATCCCACGATCGCCGCGGCGGCGGCGGAAGGCTTCATCGATTTCACGGCGGACGACATCTGCCCGGTCAGCGGCTTCGTCTATCGCCTCGCCGGCTTCCGCCTCGAAGCGCGCGTTCTCGTCCTGCGCATGCTCGGTGTCGATGGCCGCGTGGCCGATCCCCGGATCCGGAATCACCAGATTGTCGGTCCGGATGACATGGTTGCTCGCACCGCGCTCTCCGAGGCGGATATCGTCATCGCCGCGCTCGGCTATCGTCCGCACGCTCTGCCCGTCTCCGACACCAACGGCGCGCCGATCGAGCTCTCCGCCGCCCATAATCGCGCGATGGTCGACAAGCATTGCCGCGTCACCGACGCGAGCGGCGCGCCGATCCCCGGCCTGTACGGCATCGGCCTCGCCGCCGGATTCGTGCCATGGGGCCGGCTCGGCGGTGAAGCGAGCTTCTCGGGGCAAGCCAACGGCCTGTGGCAATGGCAGAACGATGTCGGGCAGATGATCGTCGATCAGGTCCTGGGAGACGCCGCCGAAAGCCGCGCCGTCGCATGACCGCCGCTCCGATCGTCAGCGTCATCATGGCCGCCTATAACGGCGCGGCGCTGATCCCCGAGACCGTCGCCAGCCTGCAGGCGCAGACCTTGACGGATTTCGAGGTGGTGATCGTCGACGATTGCTCGACCGACACTACCCGCGACGTCCTGCGCGCGATCGTCGATCCACGCTTCCGCATCATCGAGGCGGAGGTCAACCAAGGCCCGGTGCGCACCCGCAACACCGCCGTGAAGCACGCAACGGGCCGCTATCTCGCGGGCCTGGACCAGGACGATCTGTGCCTGCCGGAACGCTTCGCCAAACAGGTCGCCTATCTCGACGCGCATCCCGATACCGTGCTGGTCGGCACCGGTGCGGCATGGCTCGATGACACTGTGGTCAGTTCCGCACCACGCACCGCCGTCTCCACCCCTGCCTTGATCGAATGGCTGCTCAGGATCGAGAACCCGCTGGTCTGGTCCTCGGTGATGGTCCGCGCCAGCGCCGCGAGCGATCCGTTTACCGATCCCGTGCGACTCTATGCCGAGGATTTCGATCTCTATCAGCGCATGAGCCGGGTCGGACGTATTGCCCGGCTTGACGAGGAACTGGTAATCTATCGCCGCCATTCGGGCGGGGCATCGCAGCGTTTTACCGAAACGATGACCGCCAACGCCGCCCGCGTGCTCGCCGATTCCTACGCGTCGGTGTTCGGTGAAGGGTCGGAGGATGCCGCCTGGCTGATCATCCGCCACATGATGGCGCACAGCCCCGTGCCCGACCGCGCGACCATGATCGCGTTGGGCCGGGTACTCACCAGCCTGCAAACCGATTTCCTCGCCACGCATGATGTGGACAAGGAAAGCCTGACGATGATCCGCTGGGAAACCGCCCGCCGCTGGGGACGCGTCGGCCGCATCGCCCTGCGCAACGGCACGCTGACGCTGGCGGATATCGTCTCCGCCCGGCCCGATCACCTCGGTATGGGCTATCAGGGGATGGAGGAACTCGTCCTTTCCCGCCTGATCGGCACCGCGCGCGCGGCCAAACGTCGCCTGGGCTAGACGCAAAAGAGGCCGAGCGACATCGCCCGGCCTCCTGAGTTTAGTTGCGATCAGCCTGCTTCTTCGTGATCGCGACCCAGATCGACCAGCGCCCGTCCCAGGGAGATCGAGGATCCGTCCGGTGAACGGCTCCATTCGCGCGCATCCTGCTCGACCCCGCAATCGCCGACCTCGTCCCAGTGCTCGATCGCCCGCATGCCACCCAGACCCCGACCCGATGCAACGCGCGCTTGCCGGATGCGTTGAATCCCGGCACGCCCGCATCACGCCAGCCGGAAAGCCATTATGTCTCTCGACGACCAGATGATCGACACGCCCGATGGCCCGATGACATGGGCGCAGTGGAAGAAAAAACATCCGGTGCAGGTTCCGTCGCGCCGCACCAAGGGCAAGGACCTGCCCGTCAAGGTCAAGCTGTTCACCGAGAAGCCGTAGCGGGCGGGAATACTGGACCTTTACCGGCCCAGCCCCTATATACCGATCGGTATGGAACAATGCACCGCCCCGCCGCCCATCAAGGGCCGCCCCCGCGAATTCGATCTCGATGATGCGTTGACGGCGGCGCTGCGCGTGTTCTGGCGCAACGGGTATGAGAGCGCGTCGATGGCGGATCTGACCGCCGAGATGGGCATCACCAAGCCAAGCTTGTATGCCGCCTTCGGCAACAAGGAAGCGCTGTTCCACAAGGCGTTGGATCTCTACGAACGCGAAAAGCTTGCTTACACCGTCGCCGCACTCGAAGCCCCCACCGCGCGCGGTGTGGCGGAGCGGTTCCTGCAAGGCGCGCTGCAGATCCACCTAAACACCGGCGAGCCGAAGGGCTGCATGGGTGTCATCTCCACGGTGACGTGCGGGGCAGAAGCCCAGTCGATCAAGGCCGATCTCACCGCGCGTCGCGCCTCGTCCGAAGCCGCATTGATCGCGCGGTTCGAACGGGCGCAGGCGGAAGGCGAGTTGCCCGATGGGCTGACCCCGGCCGCGCTCACGCGGTTCCTGTACGCCTTGATGCAGGGCATGTCGGTCCAGTCGAGTTCAGGCGCGACCTGCGCCGAGTTGCGGCAGCTGGTCGAGACGACGTTGCTGGTCTGGCCGACCCGCTAATTAAATATACCTTCCGGTACAGAAAGTCGTTGACGGAACCCCCGACCCTTTATATACCGCATGGTATTGAAATCGGGTTGGCCCTGCCGTCGCCCGCTTTGCCCATAGCAAAAGGGGATGACACATGGCGTATCTCGGGATCGAAGAGATGTTTTCGGGTCCGTCGGCGGAGGTGCGGATCGCACCTGCGAAGACCGGCTTCACCGCGCTCGAATGGAGCGTGATCGCGCTGGCCAAAAAGGATACGATCGGCAGCTTGAATGCGCCCGGCCGCATGTCGCGCGCGCTTGGCACGGTGTTCGGTCGCGGCGTCAATTCGCGGCTTGCCGAACCGAAACTGGAAATGCTCCGCCGCGTCGCGGTCTATGCCTGGCGGCGCGGTTATGCTCTGCCCGCGTCGGAAGTGTCTGACTTCCTGCGCGCCGGTTTCACCATGAAGCAGGCCGAAATCCTCGTCGCCAGCGTCACCGGTGGATCGGTCGGCCAGCTCGCCTGGAAAATCGCGGGCTGAGTATTTCAGCCTTCGGTCACCAGCCGGTAGCCGACACCCGCCTCGTTGCGCAGCATCACCGGCCGCGCCGGATCGGCCTCCAGCTTCTGGCGCAGGTTGCGGATCACGATGCGGAGATATTCCAGCCGCTGTTCGTGCGCCGGACCCCACACATCGCGCAATAATTGCGCATGGCCGACGATCCGCCCCGGATGCCGCGCCAGTTCGGCCAACACGTTATATTCCTTGGGCGATAGATGCACCTCGGCCCCGTCCCGCAACACACGACGCCCTTCGAGATCGATCGTAATCGCCCCGACCGTCAGCGCCGTCGCGCCGCCATGATCGGTCAACCGGTGTCGCAGCGCGGTGCGGATGCGGGCGAGCAATTCCTCGCTATCGAACGGCTTGGTCAGATAATCGTCAGCCCCCAGATCGAGCGCGGCGACCTTCTCGGCGATATCCTCGCGCGCCGACACGATGATCACGCCCACGCCTTTGGCCTTGAACAACTGGATCAGTTCGATCCCGTCGCGGTCGGGCAGGCCGAGATCGAGCAGCACCAGATCGGGCTTGTCGATATCCAGCAACGACAGCCCCTCGCGCGCCGTCGCCGCCTCACCCACCCGGTATCCCGCCCGCTCCGCCGACACGCGCAGCAGGCGACGGATATGCGTGTCGTCCTCGACGATCAGAATCTTCGCATTGGCCGGCATGCGGACAGGTCTAGGGCCGCGCAACCGTCCGGTCGAGCGCGAGATTGAGCGCGAGGACATTGACGCGCGGCTCGCCGATGAAGCCGAGCAACGGATGTTCGGTCTGCGCCTCGACCAGCGCCTTGACCGCCGCTGCGTCCACCCCGCGCGCCTTGGCGACGCGCGCCACCTGATAAAAAGCCGCCTCGGGGCTGATATGGGGGTCGAGCCCCGAGGCGGAGGTCGTCACCAGATCGGCGGGGACCGATACACCCGGTGAAGTCTTATGGGAGGTGGCGACATCGGCGGAGACGCGGTCGGCGAGCGCCTTCGCGGTCGGGGCGAGATTGGAGCCGGACGAGGCGCTGGCATCATAGCCCGCGCCGGCGGCGGAAGGCCGACCGTGGAAATAGCGCGCGGTCGCGAAGCCCTGCCCGATCAGCGACGAGCCGATCGGCTTGCCGCCCTGCACGATCAGGCTGCCATTGGCCTGCGCCGGGAAGATCGCCTGCCCGATGCCGGTGAGCGCAAGCGGATAAGCCAGCCCGAGCAGCAGCGCGA
>NZ_JANYEK010000060.1 GCF_025363195.1 Sphingomonas sp. | reverse complement strand
CGGGCGTTGACGATGCAATGGACATGCACCGTCTCGTCTCCGATTTCCGCCATGACATCGCAGAATCGCGCGAAATCCGCCTCCGTCGGCGCATCGAATTCCACCGGAATGTGCACATAGGCCATGCCCAGCCGGGCGATGCTCGCGGCTTCGTCGGGCAGCGCGCGTTCGTGCGTGTGCAACGCCAGATTGATGACGTGCCGCACGCCCAATGCCTGAAGGCTGGCGAGTTGCTCCTCCGTCGGCTGGCCGGATGTCGTCAGACGATCGTCCAGACGGTGCCACGCGAAGATATCTTGCGGATCGGACATGGAACTCCCTTTAGCGATGCGCGCCAAGGCGAAGGGCATAGCCTTTTTGTGCGAATGCGCCCAACCGCGCTCGAGGCGGGATTTCCCCTGCCAATCGGGCACGATACCGCAATTCGGTCATCCAGAACCATTTCGTTACACGCACGGGATTGCCCCCGGCACGACGCCCATTATGCTGTACCCATAATCACCCGCATCCGCGCCCCCGCGCGCCGCAGGCGGCAGGAGAGACGATGATGCTCGGTGGAATGCAGGATTTCGAATTGCGGGTGCCGCGTCTGCTGGATCACGCCGCGCGCGAACATGCCAAACGAGACGTCGTTACCCGCTGGGCCGATGGCCGCGAGACGCGCTCCGACTGGGCCGGGATCGCGCGGGATTCGAAACGCCTGGCCCAGGCGCTCGAACGGCTCGGCCTGAAGCCCGGCGACCGCGTCGCCACGCTGGGGATGAACCACAACAGCCACCTGATCGCCTGGTACGGCACGATCGGCATGGGCGGAGTGGTCCACACGATCAACCCGCGCCTGTTCGACGAACAACTCGTCTATATCGCCAACCACGCCGAGGACCGCGTGCTGATCTACGACCAGCTGTTTCAGCCGATCGTCGATCGCCTGAAAAGCCAATGGACCAGCATCGAACATTATGTGTGTTTCGACGGTGAAGGCGAGGGCAGTTTCGACGCGCTGCTAGAGGCCGAAGACGGGGACTATAGCTGGTTCGAGGGCGACGAGCGTGAGCCGTGCATGCTCTGCTACACCAGCGGAACGACCGGAAATCCCAAGGGCGTATTGTACACGCACCGCTCCACGCTGTTGCACGCGATGCATTCCGGATCGCCGGCGGTCATGACGCTCAGTTCGCGCACCGCGATCCTGCCGATCGTGCCGTTGTTCCATGCCGCCGCCTGGGGCCTGTGCTTCGCCGCGCCGCTGGCAGGATCGAAGATGGTGTTCAGCCAAGTCAACGACGCCGCCGTGTTGTGCGACCTGATGAACCGCGAGAAAGTGACGCTGGCGAGTGGCGTGCCGACCGTCTGGCTCGCGCTGTTCCAGCATATCGATGCCACCGGGGAAATGCCCGGGACCGTCGAGCAGATCACCGTCGGCGGGTCCGCCGCACCGCGCGCGATCATCGCCCGGTTCCTCGATATGAACATCAAGGTCATCCATTTGTGGGGCATGACCGAGACCTCGCCGGTCGCCACCGCCGCCAGCCCGCCACCCGGCTGGGAGGCGATGTCGCGCGACGAACATCTCGACATGTTGCAGAAGCAGGGCAGCATCCCGTTCGGTATCGAATTGCGCGTGCTGGACGACGAGGATGTCGAACAGCCACGCGACGGCGTGTCGTCGGGCCGTTTGCAGGTGCGCGGGCCGTGGGTCGTGCAGCGTTATTTCGGTGCGGCCGAGGATGCCGTCGATGCCGAAAACTGGTTCGACACCGGCGACGTGGCCGTGTTGCACGCCGATGGCACGATGCAGATCACCGACCGGGCGAAGGACGTGATCAAGTCCGGCGGCGAATGGATCAGCTCGGTCGATCTCGAAAATGCCGCGGTCGGATGCGCTGGCGTGGCGGAGGCCGCCGCGATCGGCATCTACCATCCGAAATGGGACGAGCGGCCTTTGCTGCTGATCGTCCGCAAGGCCGACAGCGCGGTGACGGCGGCGGAGATCAACGCCCATCTCGGCCAGCATGTCGCGAAATGGTGGCTGCCGGACGAGATCCTGTTCGTCGACGATCTGCCGCATACCGCGACCGGCAAGTTGCTGAAGACGGAATTGCGCGCCCGGTTCAAGGACCACAAGCTGGCGGCTTGAGCTGTTGTGACGTCCGTCACCCAGGTAATTCCGCAATTACGGATTTCCTGGAGCCTGGACCCCGGCCTCCGCCAGGGCAGCGTAGATCATAAAAATCGAACCACCCGATCATCCTCGCAGTGGAAGGTCAGGCTAAGAGGAGGCCACCATCACGCCTGCGCCGTTTCCGTTGCGGTTGCGGTTGCGACCGCCAATGCTCGGGTCGTCTTCAGCAGCTTCAGGTGCAACGCATGCGAGAAATTGCGTCCGATCGCGCTGCGCACTTCCTCGTTGGCCGTGATGTAGGCGCGTAACGGCCCGGCTTCCGCGCACCAGAAGCGTGCCGGCGTGGCCAGCACCACGGTCGCGGTCGCCAGTTCGCCAGTCAGCGCGCTCGCCTCGCCGATCAGATCGCCGGCATGGCAGGTGGCGACGTTGCGGCCGGATACCGTGACGGTCGCGTCGCCGCTGAACAGATAGACGAGATGCGCGGTTTCGTGCCCCTCGCGGGTCAACGCCTCGCCCGGTTCGCCGGAAATCCAATACCCGCGATCGATGAAGTGTCGCGCGGCCGCTGCCGACACGCCGGAGAGCAGACTGGCCCGCATCGCGTTGTCCTCCGCCGAAAAGCGCGCCGTGCCATTTCGCGTGAGCGTCGCCAGGCCCAGCACGGTTCCGCCAAGCAGGATCAATCCGGCCCATCCGATGACCACCCAGCTGTTATGCCCGGCCAGCGGCCAGTAAAACGCGTGCACCCCCAAAACGCCCGCCGCCAGCGCGATGAGCCAACGCGCCCGCGCGTTGCCGACGATCATCGCCGCCAGCAGCAAGGCAAAGCCGACATGCAGGGTAAGCGCATGGATGGAAACCACGGTGGAAAGCACGTTCGTCCTTTCGAGTCCCGTTCCCGAAGAAAATTACCGGGCGGCCAGATCGCTACCTTAGCCGAACAAGTCGCCCTGCGGACCTTGCGGCGGCCTGAACAAATCACTGCGCACCGCTATACGCTCTCAGTTCAGCCCATATTTCCGGCATGCGATGTGAAAGCGCGTGCGCAGAAGATCCCCGAACGCGCCTTGGCCACGAAACCGGCTGTGAAAATTCGGATCGTTGTCGCGCCCGCCGCGCAGCGACTGGATCGTGGCCATCACCTTGGCCGCGCGATCCGGAAAATGTTCGTCGAGCCACGCGCGGAACAATGGCGCGACCTCGAACGGCAGGCGCACGGGCAAGAAGAACGCCGCCCGCGCGCCCGCCTCGGCCGCGCGTTCGAGAATATGCTCCATCTCGTGATCGGTGATCGCCGGGATCACCGGCGCGATCGAGACATAGGTCGGGATGCCCGCATCGCTCAATTGTTTCACCGCCGCCAGCCGCCGGGTTGGCGCCGGCGCGCGGGGCTCCACCGTCATCGCGATCTTCGGGTCCAGCGTGGTGATCGACACGGCCACCGCCGCCAGCCCCTTGGCCGCCATCGGCGCGAGCAGATCGATATCGCGCGTCACCCGATCGGACTTGGTGGTGATGGTCAGCGGATGGTTGGTCTCGGCCAGCACTGCGATGCAGTCGCGCGTGATGCGCCAGTCACGCTCGATCGGCTGATACGGATCGGTGTTTGTGCCGAACGCGATCGGGCGTGCAATGTAACCGGGTTTCGACAGTTCCGCGCGCAGCAGCACCGCCGCATTGGGCTTGGCGAATAGCTTGCTCTCGAAATCCAGCCCTGGCGACAGATCGTGAAACGCATGCGTCGGCCGCGCGAAACAATAGATGCAGCCATGCTCGCAGCCACGATAGGGGTTGATCGAGCGATCGAACGGGATGTCGGGAGACTGGTTGCGGGAGATGATCGTGCGCGGCGTCTCGATCGTCACCGTCGTGCGCAGGCGGGGCAGGGCACCATCCAGATCCTCGCGCGCGTCTAGCCAATCGCCATCGGCCTCACGCATTGGCAGGTTGAAGCGGCCACTTTCGCGATTGAGCGTTGCGCCGCGTACGGGCCGGGGGTTCGCCATTGCTAAATAATATGCGCATCACGAGAACATAGCAAGAACGCGATTGACGCGGGGGAAACAAGGACTGTGCTGCGACGAGTGGAGGACAAACGGCTTAGGTTTAAGCCCGGCCCTCAGCGTTCCATCAGGCGCGGCATCAGTTCGACGAAGTTGCAGGGCTTGAACCGGCTGTCGAGTTGATGGACCAGAATTCCATCCCACCCGTCCTTCACCGCGCCAGTCGATCCCGGCAGCGCGAAGATATAGGTGCCGCCCGTCACACAGGCGCAGGCGCGGGACTGGATCGTGGACGTGCCGATCGTCTGGAAGCTGAGCCAGCGGAAAAGTTCGCCGAAGCCGGGGATCATCTTCTCGGCGACCTGTTCGATCGCCTCGGGCGTCACGTCGCGCCCGGTGACGCCGGTGCCGCCGGTGGTGATGACGCAATCGACCTGATCGTCGGCGATCCAGCGTTCGAGCTTGGCGACGATCGCGGGGACATCATCGGTGACGATGGACCGATCAGCCAATACATGACCCGCCGCGTTCAGGCGATCCACGAGGACCTGGCCGGACTTGTCGTCGGCCAGACGGCGACTGTCGGAAATCGTCAGCACCGCGATCCTGACCGGCAGGAACGCCGCATTCTCGTCAACGGCCATCAGCGGTTGATGCTGGCGATGGCGTGGGCAACGGCCGTGGTCAGCCGCACCGAGGCTGCCCCCGCCATACCGGGAAAGCGCGGCCACAAACCTTGCGTCAACGCCAAGCGGCTCGGCGAGACGGACTTGCCGCCCTGCGATTCATACATCCAGTAATTGCGCAGCACCGTGGCGACGTAGCCGCGCGTTTCCCAATAGGGGATCGATTCGATGTAGAGCAAAGGATCGCCGCCATCGTGCGACAAGGCGTTCCACAACTGCACCGGTGCAGGCCCGGCATTGTAGGCTGCAATCACCTTGGGTAGCAGCCCACCGGTCAACGGCAGATCGCGCAACTGTTCGAGATAGGATTGGCCGACCTCCATGTTGACGGAAGGCTTGGACAGTGCCGAGCGATCATAGGTCCGGCCATGCTTGCGCGCGATATCGGACGCAGCGGCTGGCATCACCTGCATCAGGCCATACGCCCCGGCCTTGCTGATGACATCGGTGCGGAAGCGCGATTCCTGCAGCGTGTGGGCATAGACCAGCGCCTTGTCGACGCGCCAGCCGCCATCCGGCGTCCAGTTCGGCGCCGGGTAGCGTGCGGCAAGTGAGGGTTGCGCGCCGACCGGCCCGTTCTGCGACAGCCAAACCTGCGTGCCCGGCAGGTTGAAATTCGCGGTGAGCCGGACCAGTGAGCCGAATTCCGCAGGGTCGCCCAACCGCGCTTCCTGCCGGATCACCTGGTCGGCCAGGCCGTTTTCGCCGATCTCGACCAGGGCGGCAGCGACCCGGATATTGGGGCGCCGTCCAAGCAACTGCCAGTCGGCAGCGACATAGGCGTCGGGTTTTGGCGCCACATCGCGAATGCCGAGCGCCTGACGGGCGAGCAGGCCGTAGAAGGTCTCGCGATATTGCGCCGCGCTTTTCAGGCGGCCCTCGATCCGGTCGGGGCGGGCGCAGGCCATGTCGGCGCGCGCAGCCCAATACAGCCCGGCGGCGCGCAATTCGATGTCGCTGGCCCGTCCGGCAACCCGTTCAAAGGCGTTTCCGGCGGTCGTGCAGTCCTTTTGGCGCCATGCCGCCAGTGCGCCGACCCATTCGGCCTGGATCGCCCAGTCGCCGACGCCGTACGCGGCCTTGGCGGCCATCGCGCGGGCATTGGTGTCGTCTCCTTGCAGATAATAGATCCACGCCACCTTGTGCTGCCATTCGGTCAGCGCCTCTGGGGTCAGCCCCTCCGTCGAATCCAGCAGCGCCTGCGCAGATACGCCATCATCGGCCTTGACGAATGGCTGCATGCGGATCGCCAGTTCGGCGGCACTCATGTCGTTCTTGATACCCTTGGCGCGGGCGCGCACCGGCGCACTGCCCAGCCATGTCAGGCGATTGCCCTCCGGCAGAGCGGGCAGGTCGATCCCGCCACGCGATTTCGCCATCGCGTAGATTTGCTGTGCCTGCGGCAGTTCCGGCGCCTCGGCGAGCAGCTTCAGCAACGGATCGAGTTCGGCCTTGGGCGAGCCTTTGGCGGTGAGCATCTCGGCGCGGGCGATGGCGTGGAGCGGGCCGGGCTTCATCGACGCGAGCAGCAATTGCGCGTCCTGCCACTTTTGGTCGCGGATCAGCGCAAAGACGTTACGATATTCATCGCGCTGGCTGGCGTCGAGTTGATTGGGAATACCGCTCTTGCCACGCGCTACGGTCGCCATCTGGGCCGTCGAGGTTGGGTATACGGTGGCGGCATCCGCCGGTTCTGCGGCGTGGGCAGAAACGGGTGCTACCGCCACGATGCAGGCCAAAGCCAGAACTGCCTTCACGATTGCAATCCCCCGATCAGCATCTGCAGATCTTTCCAAGCGTCAGCCTTCTTGGCCGGTTGTTCGATCAGAAAGCGCGGATGGAACGTCGCCACCGCCTCATAGTCCGAATTAGCCGCGTCCGCCAAATGGTTAGGGGCCGAATGGTTTAGAGAACGTAAACCACCCCGTGCCCGCAGGAAATCCATCCCGAGCAGCGCACGACTCGGCGCATTACCCATCAACAACACCCGCTTCGGCTGCGCCAAGGCAACGTGATGCATCAGAATCTCGCCCAGCCGCACCTCGATCTCCGGCGCGATCCGCGCGGCGGCCGGGCGCGCGGCGCACAAGGGCACGAGATAGACCGAATCCCGGCTGTGCCCGATCGCCGCAAGCATGCGATCGAACAGGCGTCCGGGGGCACCGCTCAGCAATATGCCGGTTTCACCATCCTCGCGTTCGGGCATGTCGATTACGATCATGATGTCGGATGCGGCATCGCCCTGCGCTGCGATCGCCTTGCCGTGCCAGGCGGCTTCCGGGGCATCCGAGCCGACCCGCCATACCGCGAAGGCTGCCAGCGTATCGGGCACCATATCCGGCGCCGCTACGGCATCGGCGGTCGTAACGGCCGGGCCAGCGGTCGCAGTCGGAGCAGCACGGAGTAACCAGTTGCGCGGAGCCTCGCCGATCGCGACATCGACGCCCGCGTCCCGCCACCATTCAAGCGTACTCGCAGCCGCTTGATTCCAGTCGAAATTTTGGTCGGCCCCCATATCGGCTATAGACTAGCATGTTGACGCGCAGGTCAATTCGCTGGCACCGCATCTTGGACAGGGCGGTGCTGTCGCGCGACGAGCGTGGCCAGATGCGTCCACGGTGGAGACGAGAAGTGAGCGAACGCGAATCCATGCCCTATGACGTCGTGATCGTCGGCGCAGGCCCGGCGGGTCTTTCGGCGGCGATCCGGCTGAAACAAATGGCGGCGACAAAGGACGCGGAACTCTCGGTCTGCGTGCTCGAAAAGGGCTCGGAGGTCGGCGCCCACATCCTGTCCGGCGCGGTGGTCGATCCCAAATCGCTCGACGAGCTGATCCCTGACTGGAGGGAGAAAGGCTGCCCGATGGCCGAAGTGCCGGTCAACGACAACCAGCACTGGATCCTGACCAAGGGCAAGCAGTTCAGCATTCCGCATTTCGTCACTCCCGGCTTCATGCACAACAAGGGCACCTATACCGGTAGCCTGGGCAATCTGTGCCGCTGGCTGGCGGGGCAGGCCGAAGAATTGGGCGTCGAAATCTTCCCCGGTTTCGCGGCGGCGGAAGTGCTGTTCAACGCCGACGGTTCGGTCAAGGGCGTGGCGACCGGCGACATGGGCGTCGCCAAGGATGGCACGCACAAGCCGGATTACACGCCGGGCCTCGAACTCCACGCCAAATACACCTTCTTCAGCGAAGGCGTGCGTGGACATCTGTCGAAGGCGTTGATCCGCACGTTCGATCTGGCGAAAGACAGCGAGCCACAGGTTTACGGCCTCGGCATCAAGGAACTTTGGGACATCGATCCCGCACTGCATGCGCAGGGCCGGGTGATCCACACGCAGGGCTGGCCGCTGACGGAAACCGGCTCGAATGGTGGTGGCTTCCTGTACCATCAGGCCAACGGGCAGGTCGCGCTGGGCTTCGTGACGTGGCTCAGTTATTCGAACCCCTATCTCTCGCCCTTCCAGGAGATGCAGCGCTGGAAGACTCACCCGAAGATCGCCGAGATCCTGAAGGGGGCCAAGCGCGTGTCCTACGGCGCCCGCGCGATCAGCGATGGCGGCTTGCAGGCCATCCCCAAGCTGGTCTTCCCCGGCGGTGCGCTGATCGGTGACAGCGCCGGTTTTCTCAACGTGCCGCGCATCAAGGGCACGCACACCGCGATGAAGAGCGGCATGATCGCCGCCGAAGCCGCCTGCGACGCGATCCTGTCGCAGCGCCAGCATGACGAACTGTCCGCCTATCCCGAGGCGTTCGAGACCAGCTGGGTCAGGAAGGAGCTGTCGATCGTCCGCAACGTGCTGCCGTTGGTCGAGAAGTTCGGCGACCTGATCGGTTCAGGGCTGGCCGGCATCACCATGTGGCTGGAAAATTTCGGGATTCGGATGCCCTTCACGATGAAGCATCACCCCGATCACAAGAGCCTGTGGCGCAAGGATCTGGTCAAGAAGATCGAGTATCCCAAGCCCGATGGTGTGCTGACCTTCGATCGCCTGTCCTCGGTGTTCCAGTCGAACACCAATCACGAGGAGGACCAGCCGGTCCACCTGACGCTGAAAGACCCGGACATTCCGGTGAAATACGATCTGCCGATGTACGACGAACCGGCGCAGCGTTACTGCCCGGCAGGCGTATACGAGATCGTCGGCGAGGAAACGGGCGACCCGAAGTTCGTCATCAACGCGCAGAATTGCGTCCACTGCAAGACGTGCGACATCAAGGATCCGACGCAGAACATCAATTGGGTGGTGCCGGAGGGTGGCGGCGGGCCGAACTATCCCAACATGTAAGGCGGGCCGGGCAAATGCGCAGCGGAAGCTGCGCCACGCCTCAAGGCGCGCCCGGCCGGCGGGGCCAGCAGTCCCGACAGACGACGCGGCTTTGCCGCGGCGGTTTCCACGACCTCGTCACCTTCAACGTTTCGATATTTATCCGCGTCCAACGAGATCATATTTACTTCCCCGGCGAAGGCCGGGGTCCAGTTGCCAAG
>NZ_JANYEK010000027.1 GCF_025363195.1 Sphingomonas sp. | reverse complement strand
GCCGCGCGCGTCGTATCCGAAAGTTTCCGGGGCGTCCCCCGGATCAAGCAACATCAGGCGGTCTATGCCGCTCTGGGTGGCCGCATGGGTGGCGTGCTGCATGCCCTGCAATTGACCACCGCCGTTCCCGAGTAAGGATTCCGAAATGACCGAAGACGCCCAGGCCCGTATCGCCGACATTGTCGCGAAGAACGATGTATTGCTGTTCATGAAGGGCAGCCCGCTGTTTCCGCAATGCGGTTTCAGCAGCCGCGCGATTGCGATCCTCAATCACCTGAACGCGGAGTTCGAGAGCGTCGACGTGCTGCAGGATCAGGGCGTGCGCCAGGGGATCAAGGAATTTTCCGACTGGCCGACCATTCCGCAGCTCTATGTAAAGGGCGAATTCGTCGGCGGCTCGGACATCATGATGGAAATGTACGAATCCGGCGAGTTGGCGCAACTGTTCGAAGATGAAGGCCTCGTGCGGGCGAGCTGAATTCTGGCGGACAAGGCCAGGCGTCGCGGCGGCGCGCACCTCACGCTGTCGGACCTTTACGTAAGATGACGGTATCCTGAACTTATTTCAGGATATCGGCGCTAAGATTCGGCCTGCCGCCATGTATCCGTGTGTCAGGTTTTCCCAACTCAGCTGACGTAGTGCGCTGTCGTTTTCGCCGCCACATCCTCAGGCGTCACGCCGGGGGCACACTCAATCAGCTTGAACGGGCTGTCGTGATCGGGGCGCTGGAACACGCAGAGTTCGGTGATGATCATATCCACGACGTTCCGGCCGGTGAGCGGCAAGGTGCATTCGGGAATGAACTTCGGGTCGCCGGCTTTCGAATTGTGTTCCATCACGACGATGATCTTCTTGACGCCCGCGACGAGATCCATCGCGCCACCCATGCCCTTGATCATCTTGCCGGGAATCATCCAGTTTGCGATGTCGCCCTTCTCGCTGATTTCCATCGCGCCCAATACGGTGAGGTCGATATGCCCGCCGCGGATCATCGCGAAGCTCTGGTCGGAGCCGAAATAGGCCGATTGCGGCAATTCGCTGATCGTCTGTTTGCCCGCATTGATCAAATCGGCATCCTCCTCGCCCTCAAAAGGGAAGGGGCCGATGCCGAGCATGCCGTTTTCGGACTGGAGCGTGACAGTCACGCCCGCGGGGATGTGGTTCGCGACCAGGGTCGGGATGCCGATGCCGAGATTGACGTAGAAGCCGTCCTGCAATTCCTGCGCGGCGCGGGCGGCCATTTCATCGCGGGTCCAGCCTTTAACTTCGGGGAGCATCAGTTGAAGTCCTTTTTGGGGGCGATCGGCTTCGCTGGGTCGGTGGCGGGCGGGGTCCAACGGGTCGCGGGTGGGAAAACGTCGTTCATATTGCCCTTCAGGCCGGTGCCGTAGACCGGGTTGGGCAGCATGAACCAGCCATGGCCCCACAGCGCCAGCACGTCGCGCGTGGCGACCAGCTTGCGGCGTTCGGCAAGCGGCAGGGTCGGCGCGTTGAACTGGTCGCTGAAATCGCCAAGCTGATCACCCGCCATGGCGACGACACAATATTTCGCCGAGATCGCCGCGCGGCGCGCATCCTTGCCCGAGCGTGGGCCCGGGTCGGTGGCGACGTCTCCCTGCAGCCACAACGTGTCGCCGTGCACCGCGCTGCCAAGACCGACAGCGGCGAGCAAAGCGGATGTCTGATCCGCCGTTGCGGCCTGCCGGTTGGAGTTGAACACGACCGTGATGTTGGCGCCGCGCGCGACGCTGACCGCGCTAAGAGCGCCGGGGACGGCGGCGACCTGGCTGCCGGTGGCGGTCTTTTCCCACGCGTCCCAACGGCTCTGGTCGTACGCGCCGCCCTGCGCGATCTGGTCGCCCTCGAAGCCGAGGTTGAGGAGCATCGTCTCGTCCACATCCACGACCAACGCGAGCGGTTTCTTGCCACAAGGTTCGAATTTGATGTTGGTCAGCGTCGATCCCGGTGCGAGCACCACCGACTGCACCGGATGCCCGACCGAACGGTCCGACGACACGGCGAGCAGATAATTCATCAGCCCGAGATAGGATTGCAGGCTTACCGCCGCGGCCTCGCCCGAGGCATAGAGATATTGCATGCCGCCGGGGACGGGCGGGGCAGCGGGCAGGGTCGCGGCTGCGGGCATGGACGGTGCGGCCAGCGATCGGGGTGGCGTGTCGTTTACCTTCGCCTCCGCTCGCGCGCGCTTTTCCTCGGCTTTGAGGCGCTTGCGTTCGGCCTTGGCCTGCTGCTTCCAACCGGCGGATGCGGCGTCCTGCGCGCCGTTCGGCGTCTTGGACCCGAACAGTTGCTTGCCGCCCATCGCACTTGCTGCCGCGATCGGTACCAGCGCGGCAACGCATCCAGGCAGCGTCATGCTGGCCCCGGCCAAGGCCGCGATGATCGGCAATCGCATCATGCCGTGGCCCGAGGGCGCGTCATGCGGAATTCGATTTTCTTGTCATATGGGCCGCCCATGACGAGGCGGTTCACATAGACGCCGGGCAGATGGATGCAGTCTGGATCGAGACTGCCGACGGGCACGATCTCCTCGACCTCCGCGATGCAGATCTTGCCCGCGGTGGCCATCGGCGCGTTGAAATTTCGCGCGGTCTTGCGGAAGATGAGGTTGCCGCTCTCATCCGCCTTCCAGCCCTTGATGATGGCGAGATCGGCGCGAATGCCGCGTTCGAGGATATAGTCCTCTCCGTCGAAGGTCTTCACGTCCTTGCCCTCGGCAACCAGCGTGCCGACGCCCGTTTTGGTATAGAAGCCGGGGATGCCCGCGCCACCCGCGCGGCAGCGCTCGGCCAGCGTGCCCTGCGGGCAGAATTCGACCTCCAATTCGCCCGCGAGATATTGCCGCTCGAACTCCTTGTTCTCGCCGACATAGGAGGAGATCATCTTCTTCACCTGCCGCGTGCGCAGCAGCTTGCCGAGTCCCTCGCCGTCGATCCCGGCATTGTTGCTGGCGATCGTCAGATCCTTCGTGCCCGCTGCCTGGATGGCATCGATCAGGCGTTCGGGAATGCCGGACAGGCCGAACCCCCCGGCGCAAATCGTCATCCCGTCGAACAGAATCCCGTCGAGCGCGGTGGCGGCATCGGGATAGAGCTTCTTCATCGCGGGCACTCCGGTGGGTGTTGAAGCGCGAATAAGCGGGTGGGGCGGGGATGGTCAATCGCCCATGCCGATCCATACCACCCCGGCTTTCGCGGAGAGTTGCGATTAGGAGGGGCAGTGATTCAGCCGCAGGCCCGGCCGCGGCCATTCCATGCTGACCAATTGCCCGGTGCCCGACAGCGTGATGTACGCGGTGCGCAAATCCGGTCCGCCCCAGCAGATGTTGGTGGTGAACGGGTCCGCCGTGGCGACGAAATCGACCAGTTCGCCCGAGGGCGAGATCACCGAGATGCCGCTCTCGCCGATCGTCGCGACGCAGATGTTGCCGTCTGAATCAACGCCCAGCGAATCGAAGAACTTGTATCCCGCCGGGCGATATAACGGGATGCCCGCGCCGCCGAGCCCGGCGGTCTGGTCGACCTTGCCGGGGGCGGTGACGCGGAATGCCATCAGCCGGCAGGTATAGGTCTCCGCCGCATAGAGTGTTTTGCCGTCGGGCGAGAGGCCTATCCCGTTGGGGTTCTCACTGGGGAAGACGACTTCTTCCATGAAGCTCCCATCGGCCTTCGCGTAGAAGATTCCGGTAACGTCCCGCTCCCGCTCTCGCGTCTTGCCGTGATCGGTAAACCAGAAGCCGCCCCCGTTTTCAGGGCTGGCGTCGAACACGATATCGTTCGGCCCGCGCAGGACGCAGCCGAAATCGCCGTCCCTGTAGAGGATTTCCACCGCGCCCGTTTGCAGATCGATCCGCTCGATCCGACCGCCGGAATAGTCCTTGGCCTGGCCATGCGGGATCAGCAGGCCATTGTGTTCAAGATATTCGAAGCCGCCATTGTTGCAGCAATAGAGCTTGCCGTCCGGCCCGATCGCGAGGCCATTCGGTCCGCCACCAGGTTCGGCCACCGTCTGCTTCGTGCCATCGGGCAGGATGCGGGTGATGCGACCGGCGGCGATCTCGACCAGGATGACGCTGCCGTCGGGCATCGCGACCGGGCCTTCGGGAAAGCGCAGGCCGGTGGCGATGGTGGTGAATTGAGTCATGGGCCTCTCCTTGTTTTTTTTTAGGCTACACGTCAGCCGCTACCGCACAAAATCTCATATTGACTACAGCCGTAATCGGTACGATTACACACGTAGTCAAACTAGGAGCGACTCGAATGGCCGAACGGATCAGCGATGCCGAACATGCGGTCATGGAAGTGTTGTGGAATGAAAGCCCGCTGACCGCGCAGGACGTGTCCGAACGCATTCCCGCAACGCGCGACTGGAGCGCCAATACCGTCAAGACATTGCTCGGCCGGTTGCTCGCCAAGAACATCATCGGCCATCAGGAAGAGGGACGACGGTATCTCTACCGTCCGCTGGTCGAGCGCGGCGATTATGTCGCCGGGGAAAGCCGCAAGCTGATGGACCGATTGTTCGGCGGCAAGCTGACGCCGTTGGTCGCCCACCTTGCCGAGCGCGATGAACTGACCGCGACCGATATCGCCGAGATCGAGGCGTTGTTGAAGGCGCTCAAGGCATGAGCGCCTCGGCATTTATCGCCCCGGACTTCATCGGCCCGGTTTTTATCAATTGGGGCATCGAGACGCTGATCGCATCGACTGTGCTGATGGTGCTCGCGCTGCTGCTCCGCGCGCCGGTGCGGCGTGCCTTCGGGCCGGATGTCGCATATGCCTTATGGGCGCTGCCGGCATTGCGCATGGTGTTGCCGCCGCTTCCGGCATCATGGCATGAGGCGGCATCGGCGCCGATCGTCGCGGCAAGCGACACGATCACGATCTATCTCGTTGAGCCTTTGGGCGGTGGTGCGGGAGCTGCCCCGATCGAAAGTCTCGTGATGCTCGGGCCGGTCATCGCGGGGTTGTGGATCGTCGGGGCGGTGATGTTCCTCGGCTGGCATGCGGTGCAGCATCTCCGTTTCTGCCGCCGCATGCTCAAGGAACAGGTGCGCGGCACCGAGATCGATGGCGGTATCCATCTGATCGAAACCGATGCGGCGAGCGGCCCGCTCGCGTTCGGGGTGCTGCGGAAATATGTCGCCTTCCCGCGCGATTTCGTCTCGCGCTACGATCAGGACGAGCGCGATCTGGCGCTGGCGCATGAGCTTGGCCACCATGCGCGGCACGATCTTGTCGCCAACTGGGTCGCGCTCGGCGTGCTGGCGCTGCACTGGTTCAATCCGGTCGCCTGGCGTGCCTTCCGGGCGTTCCGCGCCGATCAGGAAATCGCCAACGATGCCCGCGTGCTGGCCGGGCTCAGCCCGATGGCGCGGCACGCTTATGCCTGTGCGATCGTCAAATCCGCGCATGGTGGCGCTGTGTCCGCCGCCTGCCACCTCCACACCATCCATGACCTGAAAGGACGATTGAAAATGCTGACCACCAACAAGACGAGCCGGTCGCGCCTGATCAGCGGCGCAGCGGCGATCACGATGATCGGTGTCGCCGGTCTTGGCCTCACCGCCTCGGGCACCAAGGCGGCGGAAACCGTCCGCGCCAAAATGGAAAAGGCGACCGGTATCGACCTGGCCAAGTTCGAGGTTGCGCCGCCCGCGGCTCCGGCGGCGATTGGCGCATCGGTCGGCGCGGTGCAGGTTGCCGAGCTACCTGCACCCCCGGCACCGCCAGAAGCCGTCGATCTGCCGCCCGCCGGTCCCGGCGAGGATCGCGACATCGATAGTTCGACGACCACGAAGGACGGCAAGGTCGTCAAGCGGATCAAGATTGTCGTGCACGACAAGGATGGCAAAGTCCGCACCGAGGATTGGCGCGGCATGGACGAGCTGAAAAACATGCCGGAAGTCTCGTCGGCCAATTGCCCCGGCGGCGATGCCAAGCAAATGGTCATCACCGAGAAGAGGGGCGGGAAACAACGCATCATCATCTGCACCAACCGCATCGAACAGGCGGCGTCAGAGGGCGCAAGGGTCGCGGCGAACAGCAAGGAGATCGAACGCAACGCGCTGCAATCCGCATTGTCCGGCCTGCGCGCCGCGCGCAGCAGCATCGAGGCGAACCGCGATATGTCCGACGTTCAGCGCGCGGCGGCGCTGAAGGGGATCGACGAGGGCATGGCCGAGGTGGCCGCGGATATCGCCAAGGAAAAGTAGGGGGGAATCCCTCCGATCTTCTCGACCCTCTCCCGCCAAGGCGGGGAGGGTTTGCGGTTAAGGCAGCCGCCAAGGCTTGCGCCTCCCGCCCGAAAACTCCATCTCCCATGGCATGAGCGACCAGCACCCCGGCGTCCCCGAAACGCTCGAACCCCGTGTCGTCAGGGTGCTCGCCCCCAACGCTTCGCCTTACACCTATACCGGCACGCAGACGTACCTTGTCGGCACCACCGACCTCGCGGTAATCGATCCCGGCCCGGAGGATGCGGCGCACCTACAGGCGATCCTCGCCGCGCTGGCCGAGCGTCCCCTGATCGCCATCGTCATCACCCATACCCACCGCGATCATAGCCCCGGCGCAAGCGCGCTGAAGGCTGCGACGGGCGCGCCGATCGTCGGGTGCGCTGCACTCGTAATCGATGACGACGGCGTCCGCGCCGATGTCGCGTTCGACCATCAATATGCGCCGGACCGGGTATTGGCCGATGGGGAGTCGGTCGGAGGTACGGACTGGACCCTCACCGCCATCGCCACGCCGGGGCACACCTCCAACCATTTGTGTTTCGCGCTCGAAGAGAGCGGCGCTGTGTTCAGCGGCGATCATGTGATGGGCTGGTCGACCAGTATCGTGTCGCCGCCCGATGGCGACATGGGCGATTATGTCCGCAGCCTGGAGAAATTGCAGGCGCGCGAGGATCGCATCTATTATCCCGGCCACGGCGACCCGGTCGATAATCCCAAGCGGCTGGTGCGCGGGATGATCGGCCATCGCAAGCAGCGCGAGGGCCAGATTCTGCGGCTGCTGCGAGACGAACCGCGCACGATCCCGGACATGGTCGGGCGGATGTATGTCGGCATCGATCCGCGCCTGTTCTCCGCCGCCGAGCGATCCGTGCTGGCGCATCTGATCGATCTGCGCACGCGCGGGATGGTCATCGCGCGTGGTGATATCTGGCATGTCGTGGAGGCCCGCTGATGGGCCAAAGGGGCGTCGCGCAGATCGTCGTGGCCATTCTCGTCGTCATCGGCGCGCTGGTCGCAGGCAAGATCGCGTGGGAGAAATATACCGAGCAATATGCCATCACTCGCGAGGCGGACGGGCGGGCGATCACCCGCATCGTCAGTGTCAAGTTCGCCGGGGCCAGTGCGATCAAGGTCGGTGCCCTGACCGGGACGGTTCAGGCGAGCGCCAGCGATACGCGCGGATTCGGCATGTTGACCTCCGACAAGGTCGTGAAGGCGCCGTTCTCGATCGACTATTTCGTCGATATGTCGAAGCTTCCCCCCGACGCCTATCGCTGGGATGCCGAACGCCGCATTCTGACGATCGAGGCGCCGGAGGTGGTGCCCGCTGCCCCCAATGTCGATTGGGCTGCGCAAACCGCCAGTCATACCCGCGGCCTGATCGTAACGCGCGACGCCTCCGATCAGCTTGCCCGTCAGACGACGCTGAACGCTCGTCGCGCCGCCGTCATCGAGGGCATGAGACCGGAACATCTCGCTGCGGCCCGCGAGAATGCCCGTCGCGTACTGGCCGATCTCGCCAGTGCGCCGATCGCCGCGACGGGCGAGCAGGATATTCGCATCATCGTCCAGTTTCCGTTCGATGCGCGCGGCCAGCATGAACAGGTGGACCGATCTCGGTCGTTGGAAGAAGTGCTCGGTAACCAGTATTGAGGGGCGGCGTTGAGTGTCGCGCACTAATACGGTATGATGCTCCGGCTGGTAATTGTCGGGGGGCGATCGTGGCTACTTTGGTTGAATCCGTTCCGATCGCGCCGCGTGTCGAGCGCTTCTTTCTTTATACTTCGATCGCGATGGCGCTGACCATCGTCGCCGGTTTCGGGTTGCAACTGGCGGCGGGGCGTTCCAGCTTCGCCTCACCGGCGATCGTCCATGCCCATGCCATCGTCTTCATGGGCTGGGTCGTTCTGTATCTTGTGCAGAACGTGCTGGTGGCGCGGCGGGCGCGGACGCTGCACCGTTGGCTGGGGTGGATCGGGGCAGGGTGGATGATCGCGATGGTCGTGCTGGGCACGATCGTAACGGTGCGGCTGGTACGGATGGGGCATGCGCCGTTCTTCTTCACGCCGCTGAAGTTTCTGTTGCTCGATCCGATATCGGTGGTCGCATTTGCCGGGCTGAGCACGGCGGCGATCCTGCTTCGGCGGCGGACGGCGTGGCATGCCCGGCTCCATTATTGCGGCATGGCGCTGCTGCTCGGGCCGGCATTCGGGCGGCTGATCCCGCTGCCGCTGATCATCCCCTTTGCGTACGAGGCGACGTTCGTCGCCGTGATGATCTTTCCGGTCATCGGTGTCATCGCCGATCTGCGCGGGCGCGGGAATATCCACCGCGCGTGGTTCTGGGGTATTGGCGTGATCGTAGGATCCACGGTGCTGGTCGAGGCGCTGACCTACAGCCCGATCGGCACGATGCTATATCGCGGCGTGACGGCGGGGTCGCCCGGTGCGCTGGTCGAGCCGCTGGTGTATCCGCCCTGGCGTGTCAGGTAAGCCCAGCTCCACCCTTGATCAAGGCGGCGGCGGCGTCCATCTGGAGCCGAGCAACGCGAGGGCAAGATGATGGACGCGAGAAATGGTATCGGCGGGACGCTGACGGGCCTCGACCTTCGGGCCGAGATCGATCGGTTGCGCAAGGATCGCAACGCCGTGATCCTCGCGCATTATTACCAGAGGCCCGAAATCCAGGACATTGCCGATTTCGTTGGCGACAGCCTCGATCTGTCGAAGAAAGCGGCGGCGACCGATGCCGATGTCATCGCGTTCTGCGGCGTGAAGTTCATGGCGGAAACGGCCAAGATCCTGTCGCCGGACAAGATCGTCGTGCTGCCCGATCTGAACGCCGGATGCTCGCTGGAAGACAGCTGCCCGCCGGACCAGTTCGCCGAATTTCGCGCGCAACGCCCCGATCATATCGCGCTGACGTACATCAACTGTTCGACCGAGGTTAAGGCGCTGTCGGACGTCATCGTCACCTCTTCCTCGGCGGAAAAAATTCTCAGCCAGATCCCGCTCGACCAGAAGATCATCTTCGGCCCGGACAAGAATCTGGGCGGTTATCTCGCGCGCAAGACCGGGCGGGACATGGTGTTGTGGCCCGGTGTGTGCATCGTCCACGAGGCGTTCAGCGAGACGGAATTGCTCAAGTTGCAGCTGAAGCACCCCGGTGCGCCGGTCGCCGCGCATCCGGAATGCCCGCCCTATATTCTCGATCATGCCGACTATGTCGGATCGACCAGCGGCATTCTCGCTTATGCCGACCAGATGGCGGGTGACACGCTGATCGTCGCCACCGAACCGCATATCATCCACCAGATGCAGAAGGCCGCGCCGCTGAAGAACTTCATCGGTGCACCCGGTGCGGACGGGAACTGCAACTGCAATATCTGCCCGTACATGGCGCTCAACACGATGGAGAAATTGTACATCGCGCTGCGCGATCTGGAACCTCGCATCGAGATCGAGGAAGGCCTGCGGTTGCAGGCGAAGAAGAGCCTCGACGCGATGCTGGCGATGGCGAGCGGCACGGTGGGGATGGGCGATCTCGGGCCATTGCGGGTGACGGGGGACTGAGCGAATTGCCGGGTCATCAACCCGGTTTCATTACGTTCAAACCCAATGCTTTCGCGGCTTCCACCATCGCACTGTCACGCGTCATCAGTGCGCCGTTCGCGTGGGTAGCCCAGCCGACCACCACCGCGCGTACGGCAAGCGCCGACAGTCGCTCCAAAATGGTCCGGCCCGATGTTGCGAAGTTGGAGATCGCCCCGCACAGTCCAGCGCGCACATCGCAACTCGGGGGAGCATTGCATGACCGTCTTCGCCACGGATATCGTCGCCAAATTCGCAGTCGATGCGAAGAAAGACTATGTAACAGCGTTTAAAGATGAGGGCGGATTGATCGGCGCCGCGCAGATCAATACGCCGCTGCGACTGGCTCATTTCATGGCGCAGACGTTGCATGAGACCGGAGCATTGACGGTCAAGGTCGAGAGCGGCCGCTTCACTGCTAAAAATCTCGGGCGTATGTGGGACGGGGGCAATTGGCACCGCTATTTCGAAAATCGCGCCGCGTGCGTCGCGATGGCCGACCAGTGCGCGATCGATAATGGCGTCGCCTTGTTCAGTCTCGTCTATGGCAGTCGTATGGGCAACGGCCCGCCACCCAGCCGGGATGGCTGGACCTATCGCGGGCGCGGCATCCTGCAGACCACCGGGCGGGAGTCCTACACCCGGTTCGGCAAAAGATGCGGCGTGGATTTCGCGGCCGATCCCAATCTTGTCGTGTCCGCCGCGCATGCGCTGAAACCGGCACTGGCCGAATGGAGCGACAAGAATTGCAACGCCGCCGCCGACCATAATGACATCGAACTGGTCACGCGGCTGATCAACGGCGGGGTCGTGGGGCTGGATGCGCGCAAGGCATGGTTCGCCAAGATCTGGCCGTTCGTGATCGGCGCTCCTCAGGTGAAGACGTCCACCGCATGGAAGGTGCAGGTCGCGCTCGGCAAGCTGGGCTATGATGTCGGCGCGCCCGATGGCGTTGTGGGCTCGCGCACGCGGGCGGCTATTTTGGCGTATCGCGCGAAGCTTGGGCTCCCGCTGAACCCGGCCATTCAGGACGATTTGCTCGCGGCGCTGGGGATAGTTTGAGGGGGTGGGGAGGTCGCTCGAACCTTACGCAGGACCTCCCCCATCGTCTCACCCGATCGGCAGATCGAACAGCAATTCGCGCGCGAACCGCGCCGGGGGCGATCCGTGTGCCAGCACCGCGTCGTTATAGGTCTTCAGGTCGAACCCCGTGCCCCAGCGCTTCTTGGCTTCCTCGCGCATCGCCATATGTTCGCTGAAGCCGGTGAAATAGCTCAGCAATTGCGTCGACCCCAAGCTCGCGCGGACCCATTTGCCGGACGCTTCGCGCTCCTGCTGGAAGGCGCCGGTCATCATCATCGTCATCGCCTGCTCCCGCGTCATCCCCTCGGTCTGGATGCCGATATCGAGCAGCGAATTGGTAATCGAGCGCAGCCGCATCTTCAGCACCGTCAGCTTGAACAGCGGATCATCGTTCAGATACCCCTGATCCATCATCATGCCCTCGGCATAGACGGCCCAACCTTCGACGAACGGCCCCGAGCCGAGCACCGCGCGCAGAACCGACTTGTATTGGTTGCCATGCGCGATCTGCAGGTAATGGCCCGGCATCGCTTCGTGGATGCTGAGATCGTGGATCATGTAATCGTTATATTCCGATAGGAACGAGGTCGCTTGCTTGTCGCTCCACTCATCGGGAATGGGCGAGATGGCGAAGAAGGTCGGCAATTGCGTCTCCAGCGGACCCGGGCTGTCGCAATATGCCACCGCCACGCCCTGCTGAAACTTGGGCATGGTGATGATTTTCACCGGGCCGTCGGGCATCGTGACGAGGTTCTTCGCGCGGACGAAATCGGTCGCCTGAACGAGGGTATCCTTGGCCTTGGCCATCAGCCCGTCGCGCGCCGGGCGCTGAGCATAGGTCAGCGCCAATGCGGCCTCGATTCCAGCTTGCTGCTGCGCGACGGTCGGACGATCGGGCAGGGCCGGCGCACCGGGCTTGCCGATCAGCACCTTCCGCGCCAGACCGTACATCTGCGCGCGCGTATCGACCAGGGCAGCGGTGGCGCGGGCCTTGATCTCGGGCCGCGTCAGGTTCGATACCAGCGCGTATTTCATCTTCTGGTCGTAGAGTTTCGCGCCCAGCCGGAAATCGCCCTTGGCCTGTGGCACTAGCACCGTGTTGAGCCACGTCTGATGTTCGACCACGGCCTTCTTCAGCGTGACGAGGGCGGCGTCGAAGCGCCTGGCGTCGGCGGCGTTCAACGCGCTCCGGTGCGGCGCGAGCATATTCTCGGCGATCTCGACCATGCCGCTATTCTGCTTGGCCACCGTCGTGGCATAGATTGCTGGCACATGGGCGGGGAGGATTTCCGCACGCGCCTGCGCCAGGAAGGCGGGCATGCGTTCCATCCGCGCGGTCGCCGATTTCAGCCGCGTTTCCCACGGCGCGAAATCGCGCGCGGCCAAACTGTAGAGCGCCCCGCCGCCGGCATCGTTGTACATCTGGATGTCCCATTGCCAGCTTTTCAGCACCTCGATCTGCCACATGTCGTAGCGCAGCGCATTGTCGAGCAACGCCGCATCGACCTGCGCCTCGCGACCCAGTTTGCGGCGATCGATCCTGGCGAGGTCGGCAAGCAACGCTCGGTCATGCGCGACCACCGCCGCGCGACCGGCGGCGGAGACATCGCCGATCTGGTCGTCGAAGCGGTGATCGCCGAGCGACGTGCCGTAGATCGGCGCGAATTTCGCGATGCCGTCGATATAGCGCTGGCCGATCGCGGCGAACTTCGCGTCGGTGGTGGCGCTTTGGGCGGATGTCCCCGTGGTTTTCGCCCACAAGGGCAGGGTCGGGAGTACAGCAGTGGCAAGGAGGACGGCGAGAATAGGGCGCATGGAATGTCCTTCGGATCGTCGGTTATTTCGCACCCTAACGCACTCCATTTCCCGCGGGAAGGAAGTCGAGTCGGTCAAGAAACCCGCTGTCCTACAAACCCCCATCTGTGCCACAGGGCCGATATGTATCGCCGCCTCATGCCTGCTGCTTTATCGTCGGTCGCGATCCGGGCTGGCGCCCCACGGGGTTTTTCGATGTTGGATTTGTCGCGCATGCAGATGGTGTGACCTTGTGTGACCTTGTGTGACTTTTGGGTGTGACTTTTGGGAGGATTCTTTGCGCTTCGACCTGCCCGGCTTCGATCTCGACACCTTCGTCCGCGCCACGCTGGCGGAAGATCTGGGCGAGGGGGGCGACATAACGTCCGCCGCCGTTATTCCGGCCGATGCGCGCTTTATCGGCACGATGGACAGTCGCGATGCGATCGTCGTCGCCGGGTTGGGCATCGCCGAAGCGTTTTTCCGCGCGCTCGACCCGGATGTGAAGATCGCTCTGCTGGTCGAGGATGGGCAACGGGTGCCTGCCGGAACCGATCTGATGCGGCTGGAGGGTTCGGCACGGGCGATGCTCACCGCCGAGCGATCCGCACTCAACACCGTGCAACATCTCTCGGGTATCGCGACGATGACACGCGGCTATGTGGACAAGATCGTCGGCACGGGCGCGACGTTGCTGGACACACGCAAGACCATTCCGGGCATGCGTCGGCTGGAAAAATACGCGACCAAGATGGGCGGCGCGACCAATCATCGCATGGGCCTCTGGGATGCGGCGATGATCAAGGACAATCACGTTGCGGTCGCCGGCGGCGTCGGCGAAGCGGTGGCGCGCGCAAAGGCAGCGGGGATCGGCAGCATCATCGTCGAGGTCGACCGGGTCGACCAGATCGAACCGGCGCTCGCTGCCGGGGCGACGCACCTGCTGCTCGACAATATGGACGCGCCCACCTTGCGCGGCGCGGTGACGTTGGTCGGCGAGCGCGTGCCGACCGAGGCGTCCGGCGGTGTGCGGCTGGATACGATCCGCGCACTGGCCGAAACCGGTGTGACTTATGTCAGCGTCGGTCGCTTGACCCAATCCGCCCCCGCCGCCGATATCGGCTTGGATTTCACGGAGACCCCGACATGAAGCTGAAGTTCATTGCCGCGTTGGCGTTCGCGCTGCCCGGCGTCGCGCAAGCGCAGGCTAACCAATGCGTGATTCCGCGCAACGTAGCGACGCCGCACCCCGATCTGCCGTCGGCCGATCAGCCGAAGCGCGTCCTGCCGATCGGCAGTTACACGCTGGCGTTAACCTGGGCGCCGGAATATTGCCGCACCCGCAAGACCGACAGCGCGGCACGCTTCCAGTGCGGCACCGGTCGCTCCGGGGGCAACCGCTTCGGCTTCACCTTGCACGGTCTGTGGCCGGACGGCGTGGGCAAGGAGTGGCCGCAATATTGCGCCGCCACGCCGATCGTCCCGCAACGGGTTATCCGCGATACTCTGTGCTCCACGCCGTCACCGCAATTGATCCAGCACGAATGGGCCAAACACGGCACCTGTATGAGCACGACGCCGGCCGCCTATTTCCGCAGTTCGACGCGACTCTATGCTGGCCTGCGTTATCCCGATATGGACAGCCTGTCGCGCAGCCCCCTGACCGTGGGCGATTTCGCCGGCGCGCTGGCCAAGGCAAATCCCGGGCTCCCCGCAACCTCCATCCGGGTCACCGCGACGAAGCAAGGTTGGCTCGACGAGATCTGGCTCTGTCTGGACAAAGCCTATCGCTATGAACGATGCCGCCCCAATTCCGGCGGCTTGCCGACGAGCGCGGACCTGAAGATTTGGAGAGGGCGACGCTGAGTGCGATCGCTCCCTGAGCAGGTTTCGACCCGAGGGCAGCGCGATTGACGGTCGAGCGGCCGGGCCAAATTCTGGCCCTGCCTAATTCTAGCCCTGCCTAATTCTAGCCCTGTACCGTCGCCGTGGACGGAAAATTTCGGTCGAGATGCTGTTTGATGATGCGAAGGTTGCGCGTGTTCGACCGGAAGAAGAAGTCCGGTATGATGCCGATCACCGGGATGATCCCCAGCAGGAAGTCGGTGCCGACATTGCCGAACATTCGCGCCATTTGCAGTTTGGACATCCCCAAGTTGCGCGCCTCCCACACCATCCAGGCGCCCATGGCCGCCGCAATCACGTCGCCACCGACCGGGATCACGTCCAGGATAACGTCCAGCCCGATCTTTCGATTTATGCCGGGAATGGTGAATAACCCCTCCAGCAAATGTTCCATCGCCATCACGCGCTGCCGCACGGCAACGGGGTCAGTGCCCAAGGGAATCATGCCGGCGATGCGGCGGATGGGATCGTCATTGATGCGCGTTGTGTTGGCCATGCTCCATCAATTGGGGGTGGCGCGCAGATGATTCAACGGGTGCCATGCGCGGACGTTCGGTTCCCATTGTCGCAAACGCGTCGCGACCAACGACCAGCGTAACGGCCGGGCGATCGGAATATAAGCCGCATCGGCGTCGAGCGCGATGTCCGCCTCCGCCAGATGCTGGGCGCGGGAGGTCATGTCGGGCGCGTCGCGGGCCGCCGCGATTGCTGCCGTTGCGTCTTGACCGCAAGGTGCGCAGGCGGTGGCGAGATACCAGCGCGCGCTATCATATGGCGCTACCGTGTCGATCAGGCGCAAATCCGTCTCATCCCCCAGGTCTACGCGTTGGAGCTGGATACCCATGGCCCCGAAACTTGCGCCGATCAGGCCGTACAGCATCGTTGCACCCGGACCGTCAGGCAACGCCAAGCGCAGCACGAGCGGCCCAGGATGCGTCGATCGCCATGTGTCGACCAGCGCATTGGCGGCCCGCAGTCGATCGTCCTGCGCCGTGGCGGTCCAGCCCGGTACGACGGGGGGGGCGGCGGAATCGAGCTGTTCCGGCAGCACTTGCGTTACAGCCGTCCATTCCGGAACAAACGCTGCAACGATCGATTGGCGGTCGAGTGCGCCTGAAATCGCTGTCCGCGACCGGACGTCCGCTAGGAAACCGTCGCGGTTGGCCACTACAAGTCCGAACAAGCCTGCTGCTGGATCGATCTTCCGGTTGATCGGCGCTATGGAAGCGGTGGCGATCAACGGCCAATCGACGAATGTGCCGCCGCTGACGAGATCCGAATCGCCTGCGGCAAAACGCGCGATCGCGCGTGCGGCGCGCTCGCCGATTAGGCGGACGTCGTCTTCGGGCGTGGGATCGGCGACATCGTCCGGCGACCGCGATGGATCCCGTGCAGGACGCAGCAGCGCCGTTCCGCGTGTCATGGTCACGACGTGCATTGGTCCGCTGCCCCCCAGGGGTCGGGTGCGGAACACCGCCAGTTCGGGTTGGGCGAACAGCTTGAGCAAATCGGGGCGCGGGCGCTTCAGGCGAACCTCGATGACCTCCGGCGTCATCTCTACAATCTCGCCGATCGCGCTGAGAAACGGCGCGAGCGGGTTGCGCGAGCGCTCGGCGATCTGCCGACGCAGCACCGCGACGACCTCGGCGGCGGTGACCGGTTCGCCGTTCCTCCACTCCGCGTCGCGCAGGCGAAAGATGTAGCTCATACCGTCGTCGATCACGATCCAGCGTTCGGCGATGCCGGGTTCGATCTGGCCGCCAGCATCGAATCGCACCAGGCCTTGGGCTGTGGCATCCATCATGACCCGCGCGGCATTTCCCAGCGTGGCGCGCGAAGGGTCGCCGATTGCCAAATCCCTGCCGATCACGCTGACCACGACGCGCCCGGCATCGCGCCGCTTGTCGCACGCCGCCGTCATCAACAGCGCGGCGATGAGCAAGCCTGCGGGCACAGCGGAACGGATCTTCATGGCCTTGTCCATGCCATCGGTAGGCGCGGGGCGCCACCGGTGAAGTTCAGTGGTGCGGACGGCGGGACTCGAACCCGCACACCCTAAGGGCGAGGGATTTTAAGTCCCGTGCGTCTACCAATTTCGCCACGTCCGCATCGGGGCTCTCGTGGCGCGAGGGCGTTGGCGCGTCAACCGATCAGTGTCATCACACGTTGAGGCGGGCACGCATTTCCTTGCCGGGTTTGAAATAGGGCACCCGTTTCGCATCGACATCGACGGTTTCGCCTGTGCGCGGGTTGCGGCCAGTGCGGGCGTCGCGGGCGCGGGTGGAGAAGGCGCCGAAACCGCGCAATTCGACGCGGCCGTCCTGCGCCAAGCGCTTGGTGATTTCATCGAAGAAGGTTCCGACGATCGCTTCGATATCGCGGACCGAGAGGTCGGGATTTTCCTGCGCGAGCATGTCGACGAGTTCGGAACGGATCATGGCGGCCCCCCAAATGCCGTCTCGACCGGCACAAGGACGTGCCACAGCCGAAACGAGAATCGGTCATCCGGAATGGATGTTGCGTTCACGATAACTTGATCTGGCTCAATCCGCTAGTACAGATGGGCCGATTTCAGGGCGAAAAATGCCCAAAACAAAACAACATGGTGAAAAAAAGGCGGGAGGGCCAATAGACCCTCCCGCCAGAGGCCGGTTACTTCTTGTCTTCGTTCTGCGCCTTGAGGGCGGCACCCAGGATGTCGCCCAGTGACGCGCCCGAGTCGGACGAACCGTATTGCGCAACAGCTTGTTTCTCTTCGGAGATCTGCATCGCCTTGATCGAGAAGGTCGGCTTCTTGGACCGGTCGAACCCGGTGACCATCGCGTCGAACTTCTGCGCAACCTGGAAACGCTCCGGACGCTGCTCGTCGCGGTCGCGGCCGAGATCGGTGCGCTTGATGAACCCCGTCGCACCATCGTCGCCGACCTGCACCTCGAGACCCGCATCGCGGACTTCCAGAACGGTGACGGTGACGACCGCGTTCTTGTTGAGGCCCGATGCCGCTGCCGTCGTGCCGCCGGTGGCGACGCCGCCAGCTGCCGGTGCGCCACGCTCGAGCTGCTTCATGCCGAGCGAGATGCGCTCCTTTTCAGCATCGATGTCGAGCACGATTGCCTGAACGGTTTCACCCTTGCGATGCAGGTTGAGCGCGTCCTCGCCCGAAACGCCCCAGGCGATGTCGGACATGTGGACCATGCCGTCGACATCGTTGTCGAGGCCGATGAACAAACCGAATTCGGTCGCGTTCTTGACTTCGCCTTCGACGGTCGAACCGATCGGGTGCGCCTCGGCAAAGGCTTCCCACGGATTGCTGATCGCCTGCTTGAGACCGAGCGAGATACGGCGCTTTTCCGAATCGACTTCCAGAACGATCACGTCGACTTCCTGCGACGTGCTGACGATCTTGCCTGGATGGACGTTCTTTTTGGTCCAGGACATTTCCGAAACGTGGACCAGACCTTCGATGCCGGCTTCCAGTTCGACGAACGCACCATATTCGGTGATGTTCGTGACGCGGCCCGACAGCTTGGCGCCGATCGGGTACTTCACCATCGCGCCATCCCATGGATCGCTCTCGAGCTGCTTCATGCCCAGGCTGATCCGCTGCGTATCCTTGTTGATGCGGATGATCTGCACCTTCACGACATCGCCGATGTTCAGTACTTCGCTCGGATGGCCGACGCGCTTGTAGCTCAGATCGGTGACGTGCAGCAGGCCGTCGATGCCGCCCAAGTCTACGAATGCACCATAATCGGTGATGTTCTTGACGACGCCGTCGATGATCTGGCCTTCAGCGAGGCTGAGGATCAAGCCCGAACGCTGCTCGGCGCGGGTTTCTTCGAGGATGGCGCGGCGCGACACGACGATGTTACCGCGCTTGCGGTCCATCTTCAGGATCTGGAACGGCTGCGGAATGTCCATCAGCGGGGTCACGTCGCGGACCGGGCGGATATCGACCTGCGAGCCGGGCAGGAACGCCACCGCACCGTTCAGGTCGACGGTGAAGCCACCCTTAACGCGACCGAAGATCGTGCCCTCGACGCGTGCGGTCTTGGCGAATTCGGTTTCCAGCTTGTCCCAGGCGGCTTCGCGGCGAGCGCGATCGCGCGACAGCATCGCTTCGCCGTGGATGTTCTCGACGCGGTCGACATAGACTTCGACTTCGTCACCGACCTTTAGATCTGCCTTCTGGCCAGGTGCGGCGAACTCGCGCAGCGGAACGCGACCTTCCGACTTCAAGCCGACGTCGATGACGGCGAGGTCGTTTTCAATTCCGGTAACGGTACCCTTGACGACGCGGCCTTCGAAGCTGTCTGCACCGCCGAACTGCTCATCGAGCATGGCTGCGAAATCGTCACGGGTGGGATGTGCCTGAGTGGCCATAAAGAGGGATCGTCCTAAAGTGGGTTTACGACCAACCGCCGATCCTGTGCGGATCGGCTTCCGGTGGTCTTAGCCAAAAAAGCCACGCAGGCCGAATGCCGGGCGCGGCATCCGTGCGGACTGTGAGGGAGGAGTCTCTTGCGCGTCTTGGAAGCGAAAAGGGCGCGATGGACGAACCATGTGCGCCTTCCTCCGAGAGCATAGCCCACCGGACGGACGCGCCCATAGCGTGAAGGAGGGTAAAAGGCAAGGTTTTACGCGGTTTTGGGTTGGCTCCGCGCCGTGGCGATCTAAAGTGACGAAAGGTACACCACGCACGCGTCCAAATCGCCTTCTGCGGGGGTCGCCGCAGGATAGGATACTGCACGATGGTTGCAGGCTCGCCCGCGCGCAAGACGCAAGCAAATTAGGTCCTTTTTGTAACGCCAGCGGAGCGGGGTTTTGCGCCGCCAGGCTTATGTCCGGCCGTTCCTGAAGCCGGCCGCCAGGTCAACCCGCTTTATACGCCGCTTTCTCTGCGTTCAGCTTCAATTGCCGGTCGACCAGTTCGATCGCGCGGTGCAACGAGGCCTCGATCGACAGGAAGCTGGTGTCGAGCAAAGCCGCATCGTTCGCTGCAACCAGCGGTGCTGCGCTGCGGGTCGAATCGCGCAGGTCGCGGGCCCTGATGTCGGCCAACACCTTGTCGAGGCTGACACTGGAACCGCTGCTGCGCAGTTCGGCATGGCGGCGCTTGGCGCGAATCGTGGGCGTGGCGCGGACGAACAATTTAGCGTCGGCCTCCGGCGCGATCACCGTACCGATATCGCGTCCGTCGAGCACCGCGCCGCCCGACTGGTTTGCGAAGCGGCGCTGGCGGTGGAACAACGCCGCGCGAACCAAAGGGTGCACCGAAACCACAGAGGCCAGCTTGCCGACATCATCGGAGCGCAACGCCGAATCCTCGAGCAATGCATCCTCGAAATTGCACGCGGCCACGCCATCGGCCTCGATCTCCGGGTTCAGCTCCATACGACGCACCGTCTCCGCTACCGCACGGTACAGCAGACCGGTATCGAGATAGGGCAGCGCATAATGCCGGGCGAGCGCACGCGCGATCGTGCCCTTGCCCGATGCGGCTGGGCCATCGACGGCGATGATCATGCTGCGGCCACGTCGTTCGTCCCCCTGAGCGCGTCGAGCGAAGCGAAAAACATAGGGTAACTCGTGGCGATCGGCGAGACATCGTCGATGGTTACTGCTGCGTCTGCGACCAACGCCGCAACTGACAGGCTCATGGCGATGCGATGGTCCAATTTCGAAGCGATCGTGCCGCCGCCGGGCAGGCGCGCGCCGTTGCTGCCGTGGATCGCAAGACCGTCCTCGAACTCCTCCGTCCTCACCCCGATCACGCTCAAAGCCGCTGCCATCACGGCGATACGGTCCGATTCCTTGACGCGCAGCTCGTGCGCGCCGCGGGCGACGGTCCTGCCTTCCGCACAGGCCGCGGCGACGAACAGGATGGGATATTCGTCGATCATGCTCGGCGCGAGATCGGGCGGCACCTCGATCGCCTTGAGTTTGGCGTGGCGCACGCGCAGGTCGGCGACCGGCTCGCCGCCTACGCTGCGGGGATCAAGTTCGGTGATGTCGGCGCCCATCATGCGCAGCGCCGTGAAGATGCCGGCGCGCGTCGGGTTCAGGCCGACATTGGCGACGACCATGTCCGAGCCCGGCACGATCGTTGCCGCTACGACCAGGAAGGCGGCGGAGGAGGGATCGCCTGGCACCACGATATGTTGCGGCTTCAGGTCCGCTTCGCCAACCAGCGAGATGACGCGGCCTTCGGATGTTTCCTCCACGGTCAGGTCCGCACCGAACCCTGCCAGCATGCGCTCGCTATGATCGCGCGTCGCCACCGGCTCGATCACGCGGGTGATGCCCGGCGTGTTGAGCCCCGCCAGCAGCACCGCCGACTTGACCTGCGCCGAAGCGACCGGAAGCGTATAGGTGATCGGGATCGCCGGGTTCATCCCGCGCACCATCAACGGCAGGCGACCGCCCGGCGACGCGGTAATGGCAGCGCCCATTTGTGCCAGCGGATCAATCACGCGCGCCATCGGGCGCGCCGAGAGCGACGCGTCGCCGGTAAAGGTGGCAGTGATATTGTGGCTGGCGACCAGGCCCATCAGCAAGCGCGTCGAGGTGCCGGAATTGCCCATCTCCAGCGCGGTATCCGGCTGCATCAATCCTCCGACGCCAACCCCGTGGACCGTCCATATGCCGTCATCGCCGCGTTCGATCGTCGCGCCCATCGCGCGCATGGCGGCGGCGGTGGCGAGCACATCCTCGCCCTCGAGCAGGCCTTCGATCCGGCTTTCTCCCACCGCCAATGCGGAGAGCATGAGGGCGCGGTGGCTGATCGACTTGTCGCCCGGCACGGCGATGCGGCCAAGCAAAGCGCCGGAGGAATGAATTGTGCGAGGGCTAAGGAAAGGGTGCGGCATGAGCGCCGGGCTTTTGACAGTGCGCTTGTGCTATGGCAAGGCGCGCCCGACTTTGCAGTGAGCGGGGCGGGCATCCCCGGCCAACATCCGATATTTCGAAAGGTTCAACCAAGGCTATGGTCAAGGCCGAATGGGGCACGAAGAGAACGTGCCCAAAATGCGCAACGCGCTTCTACGATCTGGGCAAGAACGATCCGGTGACCTGCATCGAATGCAGCTCCACCTGGACGCCGGAACCGATTCTGAAATCTAAGCAACCGCTGCCGTTCGAAGCGGCCAAGCCAGATCTGGTCAAGAAGGACGACGATCTCGCCGGCGATGACGAGGATATGGACACCGGTGAGGACGAGGAAATCTCGCCCGACGACGAGGTCGATCTCGGTGGAGACGACGACATCGGCGTTGAAGCACCCGTCAGCGAAGACGAGCATTGACATTTTATTCGGCAAGCGGCCCGAGAAGGTCGCTTGCCAAACCTGCGGAGCCCCGGTAGGGGCGACGCCTTCCCGGGCCAACCAGAGGGCCGCACACGGGACGATGGGGCCGTAGCTCAGCTGGGAGAGCGTTCGCATGGCATGCGAAAGGTCAGGGGTTCGATCCCCCTCGGCTCCACCATTTCCTTCGATATAGTTGGATTTACGGCGCGTTCGAATGAAGCAGATGCGTGGTCGTCAGGCGAGAGCCGCGGCGATGCGCTGTGCGAGACGGGCGGCGACCTCTTCCTTCGGCAGTCTGTCCCAGCTTTCCACGTTGCTTGCTGTCACGATGTGAACGGTGTTGGCACTGCCTCCCATGACATCGCCCGACACGTCGTTGGCGATGATCCAGTCGGCCTTTTTCCGCGCGCGCTTAATGGTCGCGTGGTCAATGACGTTTTCGGTTTCCGCCGCAAAGCCGATCAGTAGTTTCGGGCGCCGCGCGCTGCGGGCAAGCCCGGCGAGGATGTCGGGGTTTTCGACGAGGCGCAGCACGGGCGGCGCGCCGGATTTCTTGATCTTCTGGCCTGCGCCCTCGACGCGCCAATCCGCGACGGCGGCGACCATGACGGCGGCGTCGGCGGGCAAGGCAGCCTCGACCGCCGCCGCCATCTGCAGTGCGGTCTGGACATCGATCCGAGTGACGCCGATGGGAGTGTCGAGAATGACCGGGCCGGCGATCAGGGTGACCCGCGCGCCGAGTTGCGCCAGCGCTCCGGCGATCGCAAAGCCCTGTCGGCCCGAGGAGCGATTGGCGATATAGCGTACCGGGTCGATCGGTTCGTGCGTCGGACCGGCGGTTACCAGGATGTGCTTGCCCGCCAGCATGGTCAGGCGGCGAGCGCGCTCTGGATCGCGCTGAGGATTGCCTGCGGTTCGGGCAGGCGTCCGGGTCCGTATTCTCCGCACGCCATCGCGCCGTCATCCGGCTCCAGCACCGTCACGCCGTCGCCGCGCAGGGTGGCGACGTTGCGCATCGTCGCCGGGTGTTGCCACATCCGCACATTCATCGCGGGCGCGGCGAGGACCGGCTTATCAGTGGCGAGCAGCAAGGTGGTGGCGAGATCGTCGGCGATGCCAGCGGCCATCTTGGCCATCAGGTCGGCGGTGACAGGGGCGATGACGACGAGATCGGCCTCGCGGCTCAATTGAATATGACCCATCTCGGCCTCGTCCTTCAAATCCCACAAGGTGGTGTAGACCTGGTTCTCGGACAAAGCGGCGAGTGTCATCGGCGTAACGAAATGCTGCCCCCCGGCGGTGAGCACGCACTTCACGTCGATCCCGGCCTTGCGGCAGAGGCGGATCAGTTCGCAGGCCTTGTACGCCGCGATGCCGCCGCCGACGATCAACAGAATCTTCATTTGGTGAGCCTCGTCACGGTGATCTTGCGGCGATCGCGCGCGGCGATGACCAGATCGCGCAGGGCATCGGGCACGAACGCGAGGCCGATCAGAATGGTTGGCGCGACCATCAGTCCCCAATAGAACGTATCGACGCGCCCGAACAGGCCGAGCAAAGCTGCATAGCCGCAGAACACGGCGAGCGCGCGCAAGGCGAGCGCGTCATTCCAGGCGGCCCAGCCGAATAAGGTGAAGCCGATGAGCAATGCGGCAAGCCAGCCGGGGGCGAGATTGAGTGCGGTGGACAAGCCCATCGTCTTCACGAAGAAGCCGAAACCCAGCATCCCCGACCAGCCGGGCGAGCTGGGATCCAGCGGGTGGACGACCTGACCCACTGCGCGGGCGTGGAGGATGATAACGATCGCGAAGAGGGCGATGGCACTGGCCCAGCCCAAAGCCTCACGCCGCCGCCCCTCGGCAAAAGCCATGACGGCCATGATTCCGACGTAGAGAGCGGCGGTTTCGCGGGTCAGCATCGCGATCATGCCGAATGCCACTGCCTCGGCCCAGCGGCCCGGCTTCCTGAGCGCGAGCGAGAGCGCGACCAGAAGACCGGCCCAGATTTCGTGGAAGCCGGCGAGGTCGGACTGGACGAAGACGACCATTCCGGCGGCGAGCAAGATCAGTGCGATCGCGCGCGGCGGCGGGCGGGCGAAGGCCCCGCGCAGGCGGGCGAACCACGCGACCATCACTGCGGCGGCGAGCACGTAGAGCAGCGCAATCATCACCGGCTGCGGCAGATGCGCCTGCAACACGGCGAGTGTTGGCAGGCGGAAGGTGACGAAGGGCTTTAGCGGGTAATCCCCGGCGCGTAGCGCGGCGGCGGTAACGGCGTAATAATTGCCCCCCGCGCGCACGCCAGCGACAATCGATTCGTACAGCATGACGTCCGCCTCATCGTCGGCGCGCCGGTCCTGCGCGCTGATACCGCTGTCATGGCTGATCGGCTGCGGTCCGGGCGTGGCGAGCGCCGTCAGGCAGGCGCCGAGCAACAGCGCGAGCAGCGCCAGTACCCAGCGCGCGTGGGACGGCCTGATCCCGGCAAAACGGCTTGGCGAGGAGAGCCAGAACGGGGTGAGCGAGCGCCCGATCATTGCGGGATCGCCACCGGCAATGGCGCAAGATCCTTGGGTTCGATGAATTGGATGCGTGTTACGCCGCGATCGGCCAGTTTGAACGCGATTTTGGCGAGGCATTTGATGTCGGTGCTGGCGCGCGCGACGACGCGCAACGGTTTGCCCGCGGCCCATTCGGTCGAGCGGCGGCGCAGTTCGTCGTCATTCATGTCGCGATCGGCGAAGCGGATACGACATTTGGTTTTGCTAATCGCTGTCACGACGATCTCGTCGACATGTTCGTCCGACGGCGGTGTTGCGGCCTGCGCGAGGCCGAGGAGGAGCAAGGCGATCACCCAAGGAACGCCCATGTCGCCGCTACGGTCAGCCCGGCGCTTAGTACCGCGACCACTGCATAGCGCCAGCCGCCACCTATCCGCACAACCTCGATCTCGCGCAGCGGCGGAGCAGGGGGAGCACCGCCGGGCGCGGGATAGCGTGCCTCGATGTTGCGGATCAGTTCGGGCAGGCGCGCAAGGGTGCGCAGATCGGTAATTAGCCGGTCTGCGACGAACGCCTCGGGGCCGAGTTCGGTCCTGATCCATTCGCGTACGAACGGCGCGGCGGAATCCCACAGATTGATTTCGGGATCGAGGCTGGTCGCCACGCCCTCGACCATCACCATCGTCTTTTGCAGCAACAGCAGATGCGGCTGCGTTTGCATGTCGAAATCGCGCGTGATGTTGAACAGTCCGTCGAGCATCATGCCGATCGACATATCCTTGACCGCAAGACCGCGCATCGGCTCTCCGACCGCACGCAGCGCGGTGGCGAATTCGGCGACGTTGTGGTGGGCGGGAACATAGCCAGCCTCGAAATGGATTTCCGCGACGCGTTTATAATTGCCTGTGATCAGGCCATAGAGAATCTCGGCCAGCCACACGCGGGCGCGGCGATCGATGCGGCCCATGATGCCAAAATCTATCGCGGCGATGCGGTTGCCGGGCAGGGCGAACAGGTTCCCCTGATGCATGTCGGCGTGGAAGAAGCCCTCCGCAATGGCCTGCCGCAGGAAGGCGTGAACGAGCGTCTCTGCAAGGCGGCGCGTGTCATAGCCCGCCTCGATCAGCGCCGCGCGATTACTGAGCTTTATGCCGTCGACCCATTCGAGCGTCAGCACCTTGCCGCTGGTGCGCTGCCAATCGATCGCGGGCACGACAAAATCGGGCTCGGCGGCCATCGAATCGGCGAGTTCGGAAGCCGAGGCGGCCTCCCGCCGCAGGTCCAGTTCGCGGGCGGTCCAGCGCTTGAACGTCTCGATCACAAGGCGCGGGCGCAAGCGGGCGAGTTCGCCGCCCATCCCCTCGACCTGCGCGGCGGCCCATTGATACGTGTCGATCGCGCGTGCAAATTCTTCCTCTACGCCGGGACGCAGGACTTTGACCGCGACGGTGCGACCATCGGTCGTGATCGCGCGATGGACCTGCGCGATCGAGGCGGCGCCGACGGGAACGGGATCGATCGACTGGAACAGCGCCGACGGATCTCGTCCGAACGCGCGGGTCATCGCGGCATGGATCGTCTCGTAGGGAACGGGCGGGAGCGCGTCCTGCAAGCGCAGCAGATCGATCGCTGCCGCCTCGCCGACGATGTCCGGGCGGGTGGCAAGAGACTGGCCGAGCTTGATCGCGGCTGGGCCGATCGCTTGCAGCGCGTCGGCGTAGGCCGGGATTGCGGGCACGCGCGCACCGAAGCGGGCAATGCGCGCGAGGCGGCGGACTGGCGTGGGGGTGTTGGGGTCACGCTCGATGCCACGCAGCGCGCCGTGGCGGGCGAGGATGCGGCCCCATTTCAGCAGGCGCCAGAGATGCGTTGCAGAGGCCGTCACTTAAACCCCCCTCCCGCTTGCGGCAGGGGCAGGGGGAGGGCGGTGGGACAAGCATGAAGCTGCATTCCGGACAGGCCCTCCCCTGACCCTTCCCGCTCGCGGAAGGTGGGAAGCAGAAGAAAGGCCATCAAATCTTCCAGCCGCTGTGGATCGCAACCAGCCCGCCGAGCATCGGCTCAACCCGCGTCTGTACGAAACCGGCCTCGGCGATCATTCCCTTGAATTTCTCCATATCGGGAAAACGCCGGATCGATTCGATCAGATAGCGGTAGCTGTCCGCATCGCCCGCCAGCAATTGACCAAGCTTCGGCACCAATTTGTGTGAATACGCATCATAGATTTCCCCAAAGCCCGGCCACAAGGTTGTCGAGAATTCTAGGCAATAAAAGCGCCCGCCACGACGCAGCACGCGGTGTGCTTCTTTCAGCGCCGCGGGAATATCGGTGACATTGCGGATGCCGAACGCGATCGTATAGGCATCGAAGAAGCGATCTGGGAATCGCAGCACTTCCGCGTTTGCTTCGGTCCAGACGAGGCCTCCGAAACCACCCTGGTGGCTGTTGGCTATACCCCGCTTGCCCGCGCGCGCCATCCCTACTTCGAGCATCGCCGGATTGATGTCGGCAACCGTGATCGATGCACCACTTTCGGCAAGGCGGAAGGCGATATCGCCGGTGCCGCCGGCCATGTCGAGAATCTGTTCCCCCTCGCGCGGTTTCACGCGACGCACGAAGCGATCCTTCCACAGTCGGTGCATGCCACCGGACATGGCATCGTTCATCAGATCGTATTTCGCAGCGACATTGGTGAACACGCCGCTAACGCGGGCGGTCTTTTCGGAAGCGGCGATGTCTTCATACCCGAAGGAGACGGTCGATGGCGCTGGCGAAGGCGCTGGGGCGTGCGTGGTCATGCCTTGCGCTCTAGCCAAGGCTTGTGGCGTGGGCAAACGCAACCTAGCTGCGATGCATGCCGGAACTTCCAGAAGTCGAAACCACTATCCGTGGCCTGGAGCCGGTGCTGAAGGGTGCACGGCTGAGCAATGTCGAAGCGCGGCGTGCCGATCTCCGGCGTCCGTTCCCCACCGATCTGCGCCAGCGGATGACCGGGGCGACCGTGAAGACGCTCCACCGGCGCGCGAAATATGGGCTGATCGACACCGATCGCGGTGATACGATGATCTTTCACCTCGGCATGTCCGGGCGATGGCGGGTCGATCCGGCGGAACTCCTGCCGCACGATCATCTGCTGATCGTGACCCAGGCAGGGCGGACCCTCGCGCTCAATGATCCGCGGCGATTCGGTTCGGTCGATCTGTGGCCGACCGACGCACTGGACCGTTATCCGCCGTTTACCGCGATGGGCCCCGAACCGCTGGGGCCGGACCTGACCGGCGAATATCTGCTCACGGCACTCGGCGGGCGTAGGGCATCGATCAAGTTGATGTTGCTCGACCAGAAAATTGTCGCAGGGCTGGGCAATATTTACGTCTGCGAGGCACTGTTTCTCGCGCGCATCTCCCCCCAAACGGCGGCTGGGCGGATATCGCTACCGCGCCTCGAGCGACTCGTCGTGGCGATTCGGGCGGTTCTGCTGTTGGCGATCGAGGCGGGGGGATCGTCCTTGCGGGATTATGTCCGGCCGGACGGTGAACTGGGCTATTTTTCCAAGCAATTCGCCGTCTATGGCCGCGAGGGCGAGCCATGCGGCTGCGGTGACTTGGTTCAGCGTTACTCAGAAGGGGGGCGATCCACGTTCTGGTGCCCAAAATGTCAACGTTGAACTCCTTGAAGGTTGACCCGTACGCCCGGCATCGGTAAAGGCATCGCTTTCCGGGGCCGGAGCAATTCCGGGCCCCTTTGTATTTTCAGATTCGAGGATCTCATGGCGAACACGCCACAGGCGAAAAAGCGTATCCGTCGTAACGCGGCGCGTACCATCGTAAACGGCAACCGCGTCGGTCGCATCCGTACCTTCGTCAAGAAGTGCGAATCGGCTTTGGCATCGGGCGACAAGGTTGCGGCGACTGCAGCACTGGCGCAGGTTCAACCGGAACTCATGCGCGGCGTAGCCAAGGGCGTTTATCACAAGAACACCGCATCGCGGAAGTTCTCGCGCTTGACAAAGGCGATATCCGCACTCGCTTAAACAGCGCCTGCCGACAGAAAAAAAGCCCGCCGGGTGCCATCCCGGCGGGCTTTTTGTCGTGTGCAGCGTATCCCTGTCCGGTTTGGCCCGATGCCCGGCTTCGTCAAATCCACCCGAAATGGCGGGATGTTGGAAAAGGCAGGGTTTACCGCGATTCGCGGTGGATCTGTGGTCGTATCTCGACGATCGATCAACGATTCCAGTTACTTGTAAGAAAATCGACGGGAAACGTTGGCCGCTTCCCTGTCAAGGTCACAAATCCGAAATAATCAGGTTGATCGACTCAAGCCGATCTTCTTAATTGCATTCACGCGGCGGCGGACTCGCCACCGTATTCCTAATGCAAAGCTTCGGCGTCAGGCGGACACGATTCCGGCTGCGGGAGATTTTTGCTGGTTAAAAGGGTGGCGAAGGGGGCTTTTCCCGCGCCGTGGGACGAGAGGGTGCATGTTCGATGGGGTCTGCGATCAACCGACCGGGTGATGCCGCGCGCGCATGGGCGACCGTGCGGGGGCATCTGCGCGAGTCGGCGGGCGCACGACTGTTCGACCAGTGGCTGAAACCGATTGAACTGATCGAGGACGCCGCGAACGATGCGGGGCAAAGCGGTGGATGCGACACAATTCGCCTCGCTCTTCCATCCGCATTCGTGACCAATTGGGTGCGCAACCATTACGCGGATCGGCTGCTCGCCGAATTTCGCGCGATTTTGCCCGAGGTGCGCAGCGTTTCGATCGAGACGCGCGCGGCTTCCGTGTCCAAGCCAGCGGTGCTGACGGCCGAGAGTTTGGCGGCGCCGGCGGCGAGCCCCGCGCCCGTGGTCGCATCCGCATCGTCCGAGCGTCCGCCATTCGACGCACGCTTCACTTTTGACCGGTTCGTCGTCGATGCCTCGAACAAGGTCGCCTTCAACGCGGGCAGGGCATTGGCCGAACCGGGCGTGCCACGCTTCAGCCCATTGTTCCTCCATGGCGGGACCGGGCAGGGCAAAACTCATCTGATGCATGCGATCGGTGCGGCCTATCTGGCGGCGGTGCCCGAGGCACGGGTGATCCTGATGTCGGCCGAACGCTTCATGTTTGAGTTCGTCGCCTCGATGCGCGCGCGCGACACGCATTCCTTCAAGACGCGGTTACGTTCAGCGGACCTGTTGCTGATCGACGATCTGCAATTTATCGCCGGTAAGGATTCCACGCAGGAGGAATTCTTCCACACGATCAACGAGGTGATGGCGGCGGGCAAACGTCTGGTGATCTGCGCCGATCGTTGCCCGCAGGGGTTGGACGGGGTCGAGGCGCGGATTACGTCGCGCCTGTCCGTCGGGTTGGTGGCGGACATCAAGGCGCCGGATCTGGCGCTCCGAAGGGCGATTCTCACGCGCAAGCTGGCCGACATGCCTGGCGCCGACGTACCAGCGGATGTGCTTGATCTGTTGGCGACGCGCATCACGCAGAGCATTCGCGATCTCGAAGGCGCGCTGGGCCGAGTCGTCGCGTACGCGCAATTGACCGGTGACCCCGTTGACCTGGAATTCGCCGTCGCGACCTTGGGCGATGTGCTGCGCGGGGCCGAGCGCCGTGTGACGATCGACGAAATCCAGAAGGCGGTATCGGCGCATTTCGCGTTGAAGCCGATCGAGCTGGTTTCGGCACGCCGCGCCGTGGTCGTCGCCCGCCCACGTCAGATTGCGATGTACCTCGCCAAGCGCCTCACGACTCGCTCGCTCCCAGAAATTGGTCGTAAGTTCGGCGGGCGCGACCATTCGACCGTGATCCACGCGGTGCGCCGGATCGAGCAATTGCGGGACACGGATCGCGAGATCGACGGCGCGGTGCGAATATTGCTGCGGGAACTCGAGGGCTGAGGTTCTAGGGCGGACGCATTCTCCGTTGCCCTCGCGGAGGCCAGGATGCCGCTTTTTCGGTCGGCAACGATGACCCTCGGAAACCTAACCGTCAGTCTCGCGCAGACGGGCATCCGTGAAGCTTAAGTGTCCAGGGCCGCTGAGCGAAAGGATCATGGATCCCCCGCCTGCGCGGGCATGACGGTATTGGGCTATCGCGTTTCAAGGCCAACGCGTCGGTACAGTCTGCTGTGCACTATGAGCGGATCGAGGGTGGCGTGTTGGGTCTTCAAACGTGCAGGCCGACCGCCTTCTGGACGTCCGCAAGCGTCGGAGCAGCCAGCGCAGTGGCGCGCGCCGCGCCCTTGGCGAGCGCATCGTCGACCGCGCCGCGATCGTCCAGCAAGCCTGTCAGCCGATCACGGATCGGGCCGAGCTTAGCGACGGTGAGGTCCGCCAGTGCGGGTTTGAATATGCCGAAGCCCTTGCCGGCGAATTCCGCGACCACCGCGTCCGGGGATGCATCCGCAAGCGCGGCATAGATGGTCACGAGGTTCTTGGCCTCCGGTCGCTCCATCAGCTCTGCAAAGGTTTCGGGCAGCAGGTCGCCATCCGACTTCGCCTTTTTCAGTTTCTGGACGATCGTGTCGTCGCTATCGATCAGGTTGATGCGCGACGCGTCGGCCGGATCGGACTTGGACATCTTGGCCGATCCGTCACGCAGCGACATGATGCGCGGGGCTGCCGCTGAGATCAGAGGCTCGGGCAGCGGGAACAGGTCGACGCCGAAATCCTGGTTGAACTTGGCAGCGATATCGCGTGCGAGTTCAAGATGCTGCTTCTGGTCGTCGCCGACAGGGACATGTGTCGCCTTGTACAGCAGCACATCGGCGGCTTGTAGGACGGGGTAGGTATACAGGCCGACGCTGGCGCCTTCGCGGTTTTTACCGGCCTTGTCTTTCCACTGCGTCATGCGGTTGAGCCACCCCGTGCGCGCGGTGCCGCTGAGAATCCAGCTGAGTTCGCTATGTTCGCGAACCCGCGCCTGGTTGAACAGGATCGCACGATCGGGATCGATCCCAGCGGCGAGCAGGGTCGCGGCCATTTCGATCGTGTTCGAATAGAGTTCCCTGGGGTCGATTGCGACCGTCAGCGCGTGGAGGTCCGCCAAGAAGAACAGCGCGTCTTCGCCCGGAACCATCGCGTCTTGCATCGCAACCCATTGTTTGATTGCGCCGAGATAATTGCCGAGGTGGAGGTTGCCGGTGGGCTGTATGCCGGAGACGACCCGAACAGGGGTTGGGCGCATATCGTGGGAAACTCGTGTCAGGCGCGACGGCGCTGGAGGAAAGCGAGATCGTCGCGGGTGAACGCGCCGAGAACGAAAGAGGCGATCGCATAGACCAGCCCGCCCGCGGCGACCAGCACGACCATCGCGGTGGAGCGTACCAGCCAACTGCCATGCGTATAGGGCAGCACCAGATCCTGAAGTAGCCACAGGACGGCGCCCATCGCCAACGCGGACAATGCAAGCCGCCAAGTGCGGCGGCGCAGGCGGTGGTCGGGCACGAAATGGCCGCGCTTGCGCAGCGTGCGGTAGAGCAAGGCGACGTTGACGGTCGAGGCCAAGGCGGTGGCGAGCGGCGGCCCCATATGCTTGAGCGGCACGATAAATGCGAGGTTGAGCACAAGGTTAACCACCATCGAGATCGTCGCATAGCGCACCGGTGTCCGCGTGTCGGCACGGGCATAGAAACCGGGGGTCAGCACTTTGACAAGGATGTAGCTCGGCAGGCCGATCGAGAAGGTGGCGAGCGCCTGCGCGGTGAAATACGTGTCCTCGGCGTTGAACTTGCCGTGCTGAAACAAGGCCGCGACGATCGGCCTGCCGCATAGTATCAGGGCGACCGTGGCGGGCAGGGTGAGCAATAGCGCCAGCTCCATCCCGCGATTTTGCGTCTCCATCGCCGCCTTATCCTCGCCCGCTGCGAGCTGTCGCGAGATCAGCGGCAGCAGCACGGTGCCCAGTCCGATGCCGATTAGCCCGAGTGGCAGTTGGTTTACCCGGTCTGCCATGTAAATGTACGTCACTGAGCCGTGGGACAGCAGGGATGCGGCCAGAGCCGTCGAAACCACGAGATTGATCTGGACCGCACCGGCCCCGGCGGCGGCGGGCCAGATCAGTGCCAGCAGCCGCTTCACGTCAGGGCTGAGGCGCGGTCGGCGTACCCGCATGTGGACGCCGTTGGCGCGGCAGGCCCAGACGAGCCAGAGCAATTGCAGTGCGCCCGAAATGCTGACCGCGATCGCCTGGTTGCGCGCGGTGACATATGGATCGTGATCATGGAAGAACAACAACGCCGCGATCAACGTGACGTTGAGCAGGATGGGTGCTGCGGCATTGACCCAGAATTTGTGTAGCGAATTGAGGATGCTTCCCAAAAGCGATACGAGGCTGATGAGCATCAGATAGGGAATCGTGAGGCGCGAGAGCAAAACGGCGAAGGCGAATTGATCATGGCTGACGCCGTTGAACTTGCCTGACAGCGCCAACGTCATCGGCCAGGCGGCGATTTCCAGCACGACGGTCATCAAGATCAGGATCGGCAGCAGTACCGACAATACGTCCTGAGCGAAATCGACGCCGTGGGGCAGGCCGGTGCCGGTCTTGTCGCCGACCTTCGTGTTGAACATCGGGATGAACGCGGCGGAGAAAGCCCCCTCCGCGAACAAGGCGCGGAACATATTGGGCAGGCGGAACGCGACGAGATAGGCGTCCGACGCGAAGCTGGCACCGACGAAGCGCGCGAACAGCGAATCGCGCACCAGCCCGAGCACGCGGCTGGCTAGAGTCAGACCCCCTACCGATCCCAGCGCGCGTGTCAGGTTCATTCCGGTGCCTTCGTTATGCCGTTGTCCGTTCGGACCGCGATTGTCGCAGCGCCAACGGACGACCGGTTCAGGCCGTGCCGGTTTCCGCCGTCGTGACCGCAGGCTGGCCGCTGGCCTGCTGCTGGTACATTTGGGCAAAGTCGATCGGCTCGAGCAGCAGCGGCGGGAAACCGCCATCGCGCACCGCATCAGCCAGCACGCGGCGGGCAAATGGGAAGATCAGGCGCGGCGCCTCACCGAGCAGGAATGGCTGGATATGTTCGGCCGGCACATTGCGAATGCCGAAGAGACCAGCATAGGAAAGGTCGACGATGAAAGCGACCGTCGTGTCGCTCTCGGCGCGCACTTCGACCTTCAGGATCACTTCGTATACGTCTTCGCCAACCTGGCTGGAAGCGATGTTGAACTGCACGTCGATCTGCGGCGCTTCCGGGTTCTGGTAGATTGCCGGGGCGTTGGGATTCTCGAACGATAGATCCTTGATATATTGCGAAATGAGGCCGACCGCGGGCAACGTGTCTTCTCCGTTGCTGTAAGGTTCGGTGGTGACGCCGTTGTCCTGCTCTGCCATGTGAAGTCTTGCCCTTGTATGTAGGAGATGGGCGCGCCTAGCAGGGGGCGGCCTTATGTTCAACGGTGCGGAGCAGGGGTTTGCCGCAACGGAACATTCCGCCGACCGACGGCATTTGAAACATTCACGCCTTCGGCCTATGTAACAGTGTCGGTCGATCAATGCGGCCAATATCGGAGATTTGGGTGTTGTACGTTGTTATTCTCGCGATGATCGCCGGATTCGTGGCGCTCACGCTGTTCCGGGCGCTGGGCAAGCGCACCGGCCATGAGCAGACCATGCTGCGCCCGGTCGAGGACCGCGCGCCGATCACCGCGCTACCGCGCCCCATCGAAAATGCACCGGAACCGCGCGAAATCGCCAACCGCAATGTCGATGCGAAGGCCGAAGCGGGGCTGCGCCAGATCGTGTCCGCCGAACCCGGATTCGACGTCGGGCAGTTCGTCGATGGCGCGCAATCTGCGTACCGCATGATCCTGGAGGCCTATTGGAAGGGCGACGAGGAATCGCTCGACTGGCTGGTCGAACCCGATGTGAAGCAGGCCTTTGCCGATGCGATCGCGGCCCGTAGCGAGGTGGGCCATGTGCTCGACAACCGGCTGGTGTCGATCGAGCGGGCGGTTATTTCCGATGCGGGACTGGATGGCAAGCAGGCGCGGATCACCTTGCGCTTCGATGCCGATATTGCCGCCGTAACGCGCGACGCCGAGGGAAATGTCGTCGCCGGATCGATGAGCGACGCTGTCGAGACGCATGATGTGTGGACCTTCGCGCGGACGCTCAGGAGCAGCGACCCGAACTGGAAGCTCGCCGACACCGACGAAGCCTGATGCAGGTCACACTCGGGCGAATGACGGCAAGCGCACGATATGCGGCTGTCGCGGCCATGATGCTCGCATTAAGCGCATGCGGGGCGCGGATCGTGCCACCGGCTGCGCCATCGCGAAATTATGTGCCGGTACGACGCCCGGTCGCGGCGACGCCGATTGCGCCTGTTGCGATCGTGCCGATCGTGGCTGGTGCAAACGCCGTTTCCGCCGGTGTCATCGCCGGGCCAGCGATTGTGTCGCTGCCGATTACCGATACGCAGGCGGAGCGAGCGCTCGCTGCCTTTCGTTTGTCCTGCCCATCATTGATGCGGCGCGCGGACACTTCCGGCCTGACGCGCGGCGGCGACTGGCAACCGGCATGCAGCGCCGCCGCGTCGGTCACACCGGGTGCGGCACGCGCGTTTTTCGCGACGTGGTTCGAGAGTGCGCAGGTCGGCGACGGCAAGGCGTTCGCGACCGGATATTACGAACCCGAAATCGCCGGGTCGCGCGACCATCGTGCCGGATATGAAGTGCCGATCTTTGGCCGTCCCACCGATCTGATCGAGGCGGATCTCGGGCTGTTCTCGGACGATCTGAAGGGCAAGAAGGTACGCGGGCGCGTCGATGGCCATGCCTTCGTGCCCTATTTCGACCGCACCGCGATCGATCAAGGCGCACTTGCCAGTCGCGCGCCGATCATTGCTTGGGCGGCGGACGAGATCGAGGTTTTCTTCTTGCAAATCCAGGGATCTGGGCGGCTGCGCCTGCCGGACGGATCGGTGATGCGGATCGGCTACGATACGCAGAATGGGCGATCCTATACGGGGATCGGTGCGCTAATGAAGTCGCGAGGGCTGATCGGCACGGGGCAAACCTCGATGCAGGGTATCGTGCAATATCTGCACGATCACCCCGCCGAAGGGCGCGACATCATGCGTGAAAATAAGAGCTTCGTGTTCTTTCGTGAGCTTAAGGGGCCGCCGCTGGGCGCACTGGGCTTGGCGGTGACGGGCGGCGTGAGTGTGGCGGCGGACAACCGGTTCGTGCCATTAGGAGCGCCGGTGTTCCTGTCGCTCGACCGTACCGATGCAACCGGCCTATGGGTAGCGCAGGATACCGGTGGCGCAATTAAGGGCAGCAACCGTTTCGACACATACTGGGGAGCGGGCGACGAAGCCCGCGCAACGGCTGGCGGCATGGGTGCGCGCGGCACCGCCTTCCTGCTGCTGCCGGTCGGCACCATCGCACGGCTGAACGGGGAGCGGGGCTCCCCCGCGCCCTGAGTGTCGGAGCGTCCGCTCTCCCCTGTCGAAGCGGCGCTGTGGGATCGGGTGCTGGAGACGGTGCGCCCGCTCCGGGCGGCGCCGAAGCCGGTGGCGAAGGTTCCAGCTGCCAAGGGTTCGGCGGGTAAGCTTCCGGTCGGCACGATGGGCAAGGCTCACCCAAGCCTGCGCGCCGTTCCGGCCGCTCGCAAAGAAGCGATTGCGCCCAGCAGTCGTTCGTTGTTCGAAAAACTTCTCGAAGTCGGCGTCGGCGGCAAGGAGCCTGCCAAGCGCACGGCTGCCCGCAGCCGCGCCGCATCCGTTCTTCCGACCCTGTTGAGGAAGAACGAACCGGCGAATACGCTGGATGGATCATGGGACAAGAAGCTGTCGCGCGGGCTGATCTCGCCGGATTGCTCGATCGACCTGCACGGTCATAATCTCTCCACCGCCTATGCCACCTTGGACGGCGCGCTGGAGCAGGCGATCCGCATGGGAGACCGGGTGATCCTGCTGGTCACCGGCAAGCCGCCGCGCCCGGAGAGCGAACGTCCGCACGCACGTGGGGCGATCCGCGCGGCGGTCGGTGATTGGCTGGCGGGGTCACGACATGCCTTCGCCATTGCCGCTGTGCGGGGCGCGCACCCGCGTCACGGCGGAGCCGGAGCGCTCTATATCATCCTTAGGCGCACAGACCCGAATCGAATTCTTTAACCTTTCAGGCGCATATCCGCCGCTCTAGACCGAACTGCCGAGGCGTATTTTGGCAGGAAACGTTGCGGGGATATGCGAACGCGATGGAAGGAGTAACGCTGAAAAGCCGCGCCGTCGCCTTCGCGATGTGCGCTGGAGCGGTGGCGTTCATCCTTGCCATAGTGGCGACGTCGAACGGCAATATTGGCCTCGACAATATTGCGCGCGCGACAATTCCTGCGATCGTTTGTGCCGCGATGTGCTGGGCGTCTGCCGATCGTGCGATTGCGAGCACCGCCGCTGCGATCGATTCGGCGATCGGCCGCCTTACGAGCGCGGCACATGGCGATCTGGATGGCGAGATTCCGCCGGAGATCGACGAGCAGGTTCCCGAATTGGCGAGTGCAATGCGCGGGCTTTTCCAGCAACTCGGCACCAATCTGGAAAGCGTCCACCGGCTGGCGATGTTCGATTCGGTGACGGCGTTGCCTAACCGTACCAATTTCCGCCGCACATGCGAACGGGTGCTGACCGAACTGCCGCAGGGGAATATCGCTGCGTTGTTCTTTATCGATCTCGATCGCTTCAAATCGGTCAACGACACAATGGGCCATGCGATGGGCGATCTGCTGCTCGGCATGGTCGCCAACCGCCTGCGGGCGGTGGCGGACCGTGTACAGTCGGAATTGGAAGTGCCGACGCCGCTGATCGGGCGACTGGCGGGCGATGAGTTCACGATTTTCGTCAGCGATTTGAAGCGTATCGGTGAGGGTGCGCGGATCGGGCGGGCGATATTGTTTGCGCTAGCCGAACCGTTCGACCTGATGGGGCAGGAGGTCGAGATCGGCGCGTCGATCGGCATCGCGGTCCGCCCAGATCACGGACACAATCTGACCGACCTGATGCGCGCCGCCGATGCAGCAATGTATTACGCCAAAGAGAACGGACGCGGTCGCGCGGAATATTTCACGCAGGAACTTGCCGACAAGATGGCCGATCGCGCGCAACTGGAAAGCGATTTGCGCGGCGCGATCGATCACGGGCAGTTCGCTCTGGTCTTCCAGCCGCAGGTCAGTCTGCCCGCCGGGCGGATTGTCGCGGCGGAAGCATTGTTACGCTGGCAGCATCCGCATCACGGGCTGAGACTGCCGGGAGCGTTCCTCCAGCGCGCTGAGGAAACCGGGCTGATCGTCGAGATCGGTGATTGGGTGATCGTAACCGTCGCCGAGACGATCGCGCGCTGGGGCCGGATGGGGATCGAGCAGCGGCTGGCGATCAACATTTCGCGGCGCCAGTTGGACCATGCGGCCTTTTTCAACCGGCTGCGCGCCGCGATGCTGGCGGCGAACGCTCCTGCGCATCTGCTGGAACTGGAGATCACCGAGACTCTGGCGATGCACTGTTCGGACGAGGTGATCGCCGCTCTGGAATTGCTGCGCGCCGACGGCGCGTCGATCGCGATCGACGATTTCGGCACGGGCTATTCCAATATTGCGCGACTGCGCGCGTTGCCGGTGGATCGCATCAAGCTCGACCCGAGCCTGATCGAACATATCGCCGAAAGCGCGGAGGCGCGGACGATTGCGCATGCGGTGATCGGCCTGATCCACGGCCTTGGATGCGAGGCGGTCGGCGAGGGGATCGAGAGCCAGGCGCAGGCCGACGTGCTGCGCGTGATCGGTTGTGACGTGATCCAGGGTTACGCGATCGCCCAGCCGATGGACGAGGACGCGTTTATCGCTTGGTCGCTGACGGACGAACGGCTTGCGCTGGTGGGTTGAACGGGTCGCGCAGCGCCCGGACGAGGATATCAGCGTAGATATCTCTCAGCATCGTCAAATCCTCGACTGCTACCGCTTCGTCCAGCTTGTGCATCGTCGCGTTGAGCAGGCCGAATTCCACCACCGGGCATAACGCGGACAGGAAGCGCGCGTCGGAGGTGCCGCCAGTGGTCGAGAGTTCCGGGCGCGCGCCGGTATGCGCCGCGATCGCATCGCCGATCAGTGTGGAGAAATCGCCCGGTGGCGTCAGGAAAGCCTCGCCCGAAACGCGCGCGACGACCCTTGCTTCGGGCGCGTGCTTGTGGACGATGGCTTCGATACGGGCGACGAGGTCGGCTCCGCGCTGTTCGTCGTTGAAGCGAATGCTGAGCCGGGCGGAGGCGTGGGCCGGGATGACGTTGGTCGCCGGATTTCCGACTGTGATGTCGGTCGCCTCGATGTTCGAGGGCTGGAACCAGGCATTACCGGTATCCAAGACTATGGTGTCGATCTCGGCGAGGATGGCGACCAGCCGGGGGATGGGATTATCGGCGAGGTGGGGGTAGGCGACATGGCCCTGCTTGCCCGCCACCTCGATCCATATATTCACCGAACCGCGCCGGCCGATCTTGATCATGTCACCGAATGTGGTGGCGGAGGTAGGTTCCCCGACCAGGCACAGGTCTGGCCGTATGTCGCGCGCGGCCATGCGCTCGATGATGATCGGCGTGCCGTAGGTCGCGGGCCCTTCTTCGTCGCCGGTGATGATCAGGCTGATCGTCCCGTCCGACGTTGCGGGGATGGCCGCGACGAAGGCGGCGATGGCTCCCTTCATGTCGACCGCCCCGCGCCCGTGCAAAAGGCCTTCGCGTACTTCCGGCTCGAATGCGCCGCTGGTCCAGCCGCTGCCCGGCGGCACGACGTCGAGATGGCCGGCAAAGGCGAAATGCCGCCCCGAGGTGCCGCGCACGGCGAGGAGATTCTCGACCGGGCCATCGGGTGCCACGCCGGTAACGAAGCGGTCCACTGCGAAGCCCAAAGGCACCAGTGCCGCCTCCAGTACGTCGAACACCGTGCCGCTGGCAGGCGTGACGCTGTCGCAGGCGATCAGCGCCTTGGCGAGGTCGACTACATCGTGCAGGCCGGGGGACTTCTTGATTTCAGTCATCTGGAGAGGACATTGCCCAAGCTCGATCTCGATACAATCCCGCAGTCAAACGCGACCGGCTATCCCGCGCCGTTCGACGCGGCGGTGGAGGGGCGATGGTGGCGACGCATCGCGCTGGCGGGCGGGCTGACGACGCTCGGCGCAAGCCATGTCGTATTAAAGCCAGGGGCATTTTCCTCGCAACGGCACTGGCACGCGACCGAGGACGAACTGGTCGTAATGCTATCGGGCAAGGCGGTGTTGATTGAGGACGGCGGCGAGACGCTGCTGAGCGCGGGTGACTGCGCCACGTTCAAGGCCGGTGTGCGCGACGGGCATCACCTGGAGAATCGTGGGGAGGTGGACTGCGTGTTCGTGGTGGTGAGCGGGGGCGACGACACAATCGGGGAATATCCCGACATCGATATGATGTTCACGCCGACCGGGTATCTGCACAAGGATGGCACGCCGTATCCGACGGAGCGGATCAAATAGGCCCTAACCCACCACCGGTGTTTCGAACTTCTCGATCACCCATTCCTCCTCCTGCGCGGCCGCGATCCAGTCCTGCATGAAGGGGTGGTGGATCACGGCGTCCATATATCCTGAGGCGAAGCGGGCGATCGGTAGGCCGTAGGTGACGATGCGCGTTACGACTGGTGCGTACATCATGTCCACTGCGCCGAATGATCCGAACAGGAACTGCCCGTCACCGCCGAACCGCGCGCGCGCCTGCGCCCACAATTCCATGATGCGGGCGAGATCGGCCACCACGTCCTCGTCGGGCGCCTTGGGCGGAAAGATCTGCCGCACGTTCATGCTGTGCTTGCGGCGCAATGCGGTGAAGCTGGAATGCATCTCCGCCGCCATCGACCGCGCCATCGCCCGAGCGGCTGGGTCATCGGGCCAGAACAGGTCGCGCGACGTCTTCTCGGCGAGAAATTCGATGATCGCCAGACTGTCCCACACCACCGCATCGCCGTCCCACAGGATCGGCACCTTGCCGGAGGAGGGGGCGAATTCGTCGCCCTCGCGGCGCTTGTCCCATTGCTCGTCGTACAGCGGCACGACGACTTCCTCGAACAGCAGGCCGGACTGCTTGCATGCGAGCCAGCCGCGCAGGGACCAGGATGAATAGGCTTTGTTGCCGATAATCAGTTTCATGACGTTGCCCTACCCCCGGAAACCGCGATCCTCAAGGCAGTCGCCGGGCGGTGGCGGCGGCGAAGGTCACACAAGGTCACACAAGGTCACACAAGGTCACACTGTATCGGCCTTTACGCGCCCGCTGCGAAAGCCTTGGGAGAAGCGTGGTCGATAAGGCTGACGGTGCATGTTGCCGCGCTACACCAAACGGTTTCTGTAGGACAGCGCGATGCGTCGCCGCGCCGGAGTGCGACCTAGCCGATCGCTTCCATCACCGCGGCGCGGAGTTCGGGGATGCCGAGGCCGGTTTCGCTCGACGTCTGCAGGATATCTGGATGCGCGGCGGGGCGCTTGCGGGCTTCTTCCTGGGTGCGCTGATAAACGTCGGCGAGTTCGGTGGCCTTGATCTTGTCGGCCTTGGTCAGCACCAGACGATAGCTGACGGCGGCCTTGTCCAGCATTTCCAGAATATCACGATCGACATCCTTGATGCCGTGGCGACTGTCGATCAGCACGAGCACGCGCTTCAATTCCTGGCGGCCGCGCAGGAAGTCATTGACCAGGAAGCGCCATTTCTTGACGATATCCTTGGGTGCCTTGGCAAAGCCGTAGCCGGGCATGTCGACCAGACGGAACGCGAGTGGTTCGCCCACGTCGAAGAAATTCAACTCCTGCGTGCGGCCCGGCGTGACCGACGTGCGCGCGAGGGCCTTGCGCCCGGTGAGCGCGTTGAGCAGCGACGATTTGCCGACGTTGGAACGGCCGGCAAACGCGATCTCGGGCACCTGCGCGTCGGGCAGGAATTCCAACTTCGGCGCGGATTTCAGGAACGTGACCGGGCCGGAGAAGATTTTGCGCGACGATTCGAGCAGTTCAGGCGTGAACTTTTCGGTCTCGGGTGTTTCGGCGGCGTCGGTCATCGCGCGCCTCCCAGGCACGGGGAGGTGGCGCGCGCAGCGAGACGGAGGGGGTGGGCCGGCAGCGTGGCGTATGGGGAGAGCCCCCTCCGTCGCGCTATACCCTCCCCATGCCAGGGAGGATTTAGGAAGGGGCTCACTTCACCACGGCCTGTTTCATACCGGGATGGCGAGCATATAGCACGCGCTGCTGCAGGATCGTCAGGCAGTTCGAGGTGATCCAATAGACCTGCAGGCCGACGGGGAACCCGCCCATCACGAACATCAGCACCCAGGGCATGATCGCGAAGATCTGCTTCTGCGTTTCGTCCATCGGCGCGGGGTTCAGCTTGAACTGGAAATACATGCTGATGCCGAGCAGGACCGGCACCACACCGATTGCCAGGAAATGCGGCGGGGTGAAGTTGAGGTAACCGAAGGCGTTTAGGATCGTCGCCGGATCCGGCGCGGACAGATCCTTGATCCACAGCACAAACGGCTGGTGGCGCATTTCGATCGTCAGCAGCAACACCTTGTAGAGCGCATAGAAGATTGGGATCTGCAACAAGGTCGGCAGGCAGCCGGCGAGCGGGTTGACCTTCTCCGTCTTGTACAGCGCCATGATCTCCTGCTGTTGGCGCGGCTTGTCGTCCTTGTGGCGTTCCTGGATCGCCTTCATCTTGGGCTGGAGCAGCTTCGTCGCGGCCATCGATTTGAACTGCTTCTGCGCGATCGGGAACATCAGGCCACGAATCGTCAGCGTGAGCACGATGATCGAGACGCCGAAATTGCCGATCATGCGGAACAGCCAGTCGAGATAAGTGAAGATCGGCTTCTCGACGATCTCGAACCAGCCCCAGTCAATCGCCTTGTCGAGCATCAGGATCTTGCCGTCATTCTCATACCGCTGGAGCAGCTTCACTTCCTTCGCACCGGCGAAGAAGCGACTGGTCTGGGTGATCGATTTGCCTGCGCCGAGCAGGTGCGGCTGGCTGGCGTAATTGCCCTGATACGTATCGTTCGCGCCCTTCTGGAACTGCGCCGATGCCGGCTGGCCCTGATCCGGGATGATCGCGGTCAGCCAATATTTGTCGGTGAATCCGAGCCAGCCGCCCTGCACCGTGAAGGCCGGGTCTCCGGCTTTGTCGAGATCGGTGAAATTGGGGCCGTAATGCGCGCCGCCGTCGTGTACCGACATCGGGCCGACGTGCGTGGTCCATGTCGTCGGATCGGTCGAATGGCCGGATCGGTTGACCAGGGCGTAGTTCGCCACCGGCACGGGGACTGCGGCGCTGTTCAGCACGGTCTGTCGGATCGTGAACATGTAAGCGTCGTCGACCGACAACTCGATGCGGAAGCGCTGGCCCTGCGCGTTGGCAGCGTCGAGACGAACGGGCTTGCCGGGGGCGAGCACGTCGCCGGTCGCGGTCCAGACAACATCCTTGGCAGGCGGCTTCAGGCCATTGTCCTGCCAACCGAAGCCAGCGAAATACGCGTCCGCCGCTCCCGCAGGAGAAAGCAGCCGGATCGGTGCCGAATCCTTGGCGATCGTTTCCTTGTATCGGGTCAGCACGAGATCGTCGATCCGTGCGCCCTTCAGGTTGATCGAGCCACTGAGCGTCGGGGTCGCGATACGGATGCGCGGTGATTCGGCCAGCACCAACTTGCGATCACGCGTCGCGGCAGGGCTGTCGGCGGCCGGATCGGCACCGGGGTTAGGCAATACCCTGGCCTTGCCGTCGACGATCTGCGTCACCGGCGGATTGGCGGTGGGGAAGAACTTGCCCTGGAAATAAGGCCAGCCGAACAGGATCAGCGCCGCGATCACCGCGAACAGGATGAAATTCTGCTTGTCGTCTTTCACCGGTCAGGAATCCCGTCGTGATCGTTTTACAGTTTAAGGAACCGGGTCGTAGCCCGAACCACCCCAGGGATGGCAGTGCCCGATACGGCGCAGCGCCAACCAGCCCCCCTTGAGCGCGCCATAGCGGCGAAGTGCCTCGATTGCATAGGCCGAACAGCTTGGCGCATATCGGCAGGTGGGCGGTAGGACCGCCGAAGGTCCGATCTGCCACCCGCGCGCGAGGAGGATGAGGATGCGGGCGATCATGCCAATATCACCGGGCGATCTTCGCCAGCGCCTTGGCCAGTTCCGTACGCAGCAGCGCGTAATCCCGCTCGATCCCGCCGTTCCGCCCGATCAATACATGATCCGCCCCGCGAATACCGTCCGTTGGCAGCAGATCGCGTGCGAGTTCGCGCAGCCGCCGTTTCATGCGGTTGCGGACGACGGCGTTGCCGATCTTTTTGGTGACGGTGTAGCCGATTCGCATCGCGGGCGAACCGTCCTGCCGGTCGCGCACCAGCAGGACGAAGCCCGGCATCGGTGCGCGTTTACCGGCATTCGCCGCGAGGAAATCGCGGCGAATCGCTAAGGTCGTTAGGCCG
>NZ_JANYEK010000241.1 GCF_025363195.1 Sphingomonas sp. | reverse complement strand
GCGCGCCTGTCGCGCTCGCGCTTCGATTATGGCGCCGACAGCTTCCTGCTGCTGATCGACGCCGAACGCGACCGCGCCAATGCCCGCGCCGCGCTGGCTCAGTCGGATGCGGCGGTGGCGGATGCGCAGATCAGCGTGTTCCAGGCGCTCGGTGGCGGCTGGGAAAATGCTCCGGCACCGACGCGGCGTGATCCGGTCGGGGCGACGACTGCGCCCTGAAGCTTGCCGTTATCCAGTCCGTGTTTCAGGATGACGGTAGCAAGAGCGCGCAGGAGCAACCATGAATACGAGATTCCGCCGCAGTGCCCTGTTCATGCCCGGCTCCAACGCCCGGGCGATCGAGAAAGCGAAGACGCTCGATTGCGACGTGGTGATCCTCGATTTGGAGGATGCCGTAGCGCCCGATATGAAGGTGGGTGCACGGGCTGCGGCGGTGGCGGCCGTTAGGCACGGCGGCTTCGGCGCCCGCGAACTCGTCGTGCGGGTCAATGGCCTCGATACCGAATGGGGCGCGGATGATTGCGCCGCACTCGGCCGCGTCGCGCCCGATGCGATCCTGCTGCCCAAGGTTTCCACGCCCGTCGACCTCGCCATCGCGCGTGCCGAAATGGGCGGAACAGTGCCATTGTGGGCGATGATCGAAACCTGTGCGGCGATCACAGGCATCGGTGCGCTGACCGCATCCGCTGCACACCATGGCCTGACGTGCCTGATTGCCGGCACCAATGATCTTTCCAAGGAGATGCACTGTCGGCCTGACGTGATGCGAACGCCTTTGCTGCCTGCCCTTGCGGCGATCGTGATGGCCGGCCGCGCAACCGGGCTCGTCGTGCTCGATGGGGTGTGCAACACGCTGGAGGATGGTCCGGTACTCGCCGCCGAATGCGCCCAGGGTGCGATGTTCGGCTTCGATGGCAAGTCGCTGATCCATCCCGCCCAGATCGGCGCCGCTAACCGGGCCTTCGGGGCGAGCGAAGCACAATTGGCTTGGGCGCGGGCTGTGATCGCTGCGTTTGCCTTGCCCGAAAATTCCGACAAGGGTGCGATCCGCGTCAATGGCGAAATGATCGAGCGCCTGCATCTGGAACAGGCCGAACGACTTTTGATCTAGCCGACGTAGAATCCCACCAGCAGTTTCACGTTCAGCACGATCACCACCGCCGCGATGCCCCACGCGAAAATCTTCATCCACCACGGGTTCGCGAACACCCCCATTTGCGCCGTGTCGCCCGTAAAGCGCACCAGCGGCACGATCGCGAAGGGTAGTTGCAAGCTGAGGACGACCTGGCTCAGCACCAGCAATTGCGTCGCGCCCTGCCCGCCCTTCAGGCCCACGACGACCACGGCGGGAACGATCGCCAGTAACCGCGTGATCATCCGCCGCAACCAGATCGGCAGGCGCAGATCGAGGAACCCCTCCGCCACGATCTGCCCGGCCAGCGTGCCGGTGATGGTGGAATTCTGCCCCGACGCCAGCAAGGCGACCGCGAACACCACGCTCGCCATGCCCGCGCCCAAGGTCGGCGACAGCAATTTATATGCCTGGTCGATTTCCGCCACGTCCGTCCGTCCGTTCACATGGAACGCGGCAGCGGCGAGGATCAGGATCGCGGCATTGATGAACAGGGCTAAAAACAGCGCGATCGTGCTGTCGATCGTCGCATGGCGCACCGCATCGCGCTTGCCCGCATCGTCCTGATCGAACGCACGGGTCTGCACGATCGACGAATGGAGGTAGAGGTTATGCGGCATCACCGTCGCACCGAGGATGCCGATCGCGATGTACAGCATCGCCGGGTTGGTGATCACCTGCGCGCGCGGGATCAATCCGGCGGCGATGCTTGCGATGCTCGGTTGGGCGATGGCCAGTTCGAACGCGAAGCATCCGGCGATGACGATCAGCAGCGCGACGATGAACGCTTCCAGCTTGCGGAAGCCGTAGCGTTGCAGAGCCAGGATCAGCATCACGTCGAAGGCGGTGAGACACACGCCCGCGACCAAAGGCAGGCCGAACAGCAGTTGTAACGCAATCGCCGTGCCCAGCACCTCGGCCAGATCGCAGGCGATGATCGCCAGTTCGCAGAGCAGCCACAGGCTGAGATTGACCTTGCGACCGTAATTCCGCCGGCAAGCCTGTGCGAGGTCATACCCGGTGACGATGCCGAGCTTGGCCGAAAGCGATTGCAGCACCATCGCCATGATGTTCGAGAACAGGATGACTGACAGGAGGGTATAGCCAAAGGCGGATCCACCGGCGAGGTCGGTCGCCCAATTACCGGGGTCCATGTAGCCGACTGCGACCATATAGCCCGGCCCGGCGAACGCACCGATCTTCCCCCAGAAACGCCCCTTGCCGGTCGGCACCCGGACCGTGCGATAGCTTTCGGCGAGCGATGGGCGGTGTTCCTGGCCCGGATCGGCAAATGCAGAGGAAGGGGGCGGGGACATCACCCTTTCCGTGTCGCAAGCACACGGCGTCGTCAATCGTGATGTGGCGGTCTGCGCGCTCAGCCCCACCAGAGGCGTCATTTTTTGGCCATCATGCGCTACCAGGGAAGCGCTCCTTCGCTGGCAGTTGCGGCGATTCGAGAGGTTTCCAATGCGATTGACCGCCGGCGCGACAATTCTGTCGCTGATGTATGCGACAATGGCACATGCCGCCGCTCAGGCCGCGCAGCCGGTCGCCGGACGTTGGGTGACGCAGAACCACAAGGCGATGATCCAGATCGAGCCATGCGGGCGTGCGATGATGTGTGGTCGTGTCATCAAGCTGCTACCCGCTGCCGATGTCGGAAAGACGGTGGACGAGCGCAACAGCGACCCCAAGCTTCGGGGCCGTCCCCTGGTCGGCCTGCCGTTGCTGATCGATTTCACCGATGGCGGCGATAGATGGCACGGCAATCTGTACGATCCGCAATCGGGCGACACCTATACCGCGACGCTGGATCGCTATCCCGACGGTGCGCTGAAGGTGCGCGGGTGTTTCTTTATCATCTGCAAGACGCAGCGCTGGCCGAAGGCGGAATAGGGCCGCCGGGGCGGGGCTCAGATCACCTTCATATCACTGCCATAATGATGCCAGGCGAAGATTGCCGCCGCGCCGCGATGTGGGCGCCATGCTTCCGCGACCTCGCGGGTGAGTTTTTCCGACGGACGTACCTCGTGACCGAGGATGCGGCCAATCTCGATCTGCACCGCCAGATCGCCCGCCGGCCAGATGTCCGGTCGGCCTTCCGCAAACAGCAGATACACCTCAGCCGACCAGCGCCCGATGCCCTTGACCGCGACCAGCGCCGTGATCGCGTCCTCGTCATCCTCGGGCAGGTGGGCAAGATCCAGCCGCCCGGTCGTCACCTCGTCGGACAGGCTGCGCGCATAGCCTGCTTTCTGGCGCGACAGGCCGGCCGCCCGCAACTGCTCGTCCTGCGCCCGGGCGATGTTTTCAGGGTCGGTCAGGTCGCCGACAATGCCCTCCAGCTTGGTCCATACCGATTGGGCGGAGGCGACGCTGACCTGTTGGCCGATGATCGTGCGGAGCAACGTCGCGAAGCCGCGTGGGTTGATGCGCGGCTGCGGATAGCCGGCGCGAGCCACCGCCGCGGCGAAGGCGGGGTCTTGCGCGCAGAGCGCGTCGATCGACGTTCGCAGCGGTTCGGCTGTCAGGCCCATGCGGGATATCCTTGATCGGGGCTGCGTCGCACGGCATGGCGGTCGGGAAACTGCTGCCAGGAGACTAATATGCCGAAGCTTATCGTCGTGACGCGCGAAGGGAAAGAACGCGAGATCGATGGCGAGGTCGGGTTGTCGGTGATGGAAGTGATCCGCGATGCCGGGATCGACGAGATCCTAGCTTTATGTGGTGGCTGTTGTTCGTGCGCGACCTGCCATGTGCATGTCGACCCGGAATTTGCGGCCAAACTGCCCAAGATGAGCGAAGACGAGAACGACCTGCTCGAATCCTCCAGCGAACGCGACGAAAATTCGCGCCTGTCCTGCCAAGTGGCGATGACCGACGAGCTGGACGGAATGCGCGTGACGATTGCCGTCGAGGATTGACGGGCGCAGGCGCGTCGAACGAAGCCGACCGCGCGGATGCGTGGCAGCGCCCTGCACTGCCGGCGGGTCGGCTTTGGCCGAACCCGACCGACGGCGGCTTTGCCGTCGTCCAGCGTAAACTCCTCCGCCCGAAACTCCTCCGCCCGAAACTCTTCCGTCGTCAAACCCGCGTCGTGACCGCATACAAAGCGATCGCCGCCGCGTTCGACACGTTCAGGCTCTCCACCTTGTGCGAGATCGGCAGCTTGGCTAGCTCGTCGCAATGTTGGGCGGTGTTGTGGCGCATGCCCTCACCCTCGGCGCCGAGCACCAGGGCGATGCGCGCCTGCTGGCCGATCGCCTTGTCCAGCGTCTGCGTCGCTTCGCCGGCCAGTCCGACGCGCCAATAGCCTGCCTCGGCGATCTCATCGAGCGCACGGGCGAGGTTGACGACGCGGACCCACGGCACGACTTCCAGCGCGCCCGAGGCCGATCGCGCGATCGTGCCCGATTCGGGCGGAGCATGCCGATCCGGCGTAATGATGCCCAGCGCATCGAACGCCGCCGCCGAGCGCAGGATCGCGCCGACATTGTGCGGATCGGTCACCTGATCGAGGACCAGCAGCGGGCGGTTGTCGTCAGCACCCTGTTGCAACAGATCGCCCAGCCAGATGTCCTCCAGCGGATCGACCTCCGCCACCAGCCCTTGATGCGGCGCGTCGCCTGGCACCATCCGCCCGAGATCGGCGACGTCGGCGAACACGATCGGTACGATCGGCGGAATGTCGAGCGCGGCCATCGCCTCGCGCGTTGCCCAGATCTTGCGCACCACACGTTCGGGATTGGCCAATGCGGCGATGACCGCGTGACGTCCCCAAAAGCGCGGCCGGCCGCCTGCGGCCTGTGAGGGGCGGTGTCCATTACGGGCCATCAATCCATCTCTTCAATAAGGATAGAGCCAGCCCCGCTCGTTCTGAGCCTGGCCAAGCATAGTCCTTATTCTCGCAACCGTTGGAAGGAAAGCGCGGCCATGCGATGCGCGGATTGATCATTACCGGTCCGGGTCTGCAGTGGGGCGAGGTCCGCAGTAAAGCTGGCCGCGCATCGAACGGGCGTTGACAGGGCGCTCCCGGCTTGGCAGGGGACCGCCTCGCTTTTTAGGCGGCATCTGGACAGGTGGCCGAGTGGTTAAAGGCAGCAGACTGTAAATCTGCC
>NZ_JANYEK010000219.1 GCF_025363195.1 Sphingomonas sp. | reverse complement strand
GCTGCCACCATGTCCACGCTGGTCGAGCGCGAGGACGACATAGCCGCGCCGCGCGAACTCGATCGCGAAGGGGGACTGCGTTTCGCGCGTGTTGATATAGCCATGAACCGCGAGGATAGCCGGCGCAGGATCGGTCATGGTCGCGGTGGCCGGACGATAGAGCAATCCGGCCAGAACGGTGCCGTCTGGCGCACGGAACTTTACCTCGCCGACCGTGACGCCGCCGCGCGTCTGCGTCCACGCCGCGAGCGCAAGACCGCCAGCAATCAGCAGTGAAGCGACGACGAGCAGGCCCCATGCCCTTGCGACCATCCCGAATTGCTTCATGACATTGCCTCCCTTGGGGGCGGAGTATGCGCACGAACGCCAGCTTAGCCAGCCCTAAGAAGCAGCCCGCCATCACCGCGAGCCCCGAAACGGCCATCCCGACGCCTTTGAGCAGCCAAATTGGTGCAGACGAGTGGTCTTTCTGATCGTGAGGGTCGGCGCGCGCGTCCCGTGCAGACTTTGCTTGGCAGCGGCCTCGTGCCGGAGCAAGAAGCGCTTCATGCTTACTGCCCTTCTCCTGCTCGCAGCGCAGGCCGCAGCACCGGCCCCGACAGCGCCCCCGCCAACGCCCCTTGCCGCATCGGCACCGCAACCGGCCAAGGCGCACCGCTGGCCGGCCCGCGAAGCGAATTTCGACATTCAGGATTTTCGATTCAAATCGGGCGAGACGCTGAAGCAGCTGCGGCTCCATTATACAACGTTGGGGGAACCGCACCGCAACGCCCGGGGAGAGATCGACAATGCGGTCATGGTCCTGCACGGCACGGGCGGCAGCGGTAAGCAATTTCTCGTGGAGCAATTTGCCGACGAACTTTACGGTCCGGGGCAGCCGCTCGATATCCAGCGTTACTGGATCATCCTGCCGGACGGGATCGGCCATGGCGGATCCTCGAAACCGTCGGACGGGCTCCACATGCGGTTCCCGCGCTACGATTATGCCGACATGGTCGAGGCGCAGTATCGCCTGCTGCACGATGGGCTTGGCGTGCGCCGGATGCGTCTCATCATGGGCACGTCGATGGGCTGCATGCACGGTTTGATGTGGGGCGAGGAACATCCTGATTTCGCCCGCGCGCTGATGCCGCTCGCCTGCGAGCCGGTGCCGATCGCGGGCCTGAACCGCATGTGGCGGCAATTGCTGATCGACGGGATCAAGGCCGATCCCGCGTGGTTGAGCGGCGACTACAAGACCCAGCCATTGCAGGGGTTGCGGACCGCACAGACGGTCTTGTTCATGGCCGGCGCCGCACCGCTCAACCTGCAGGCGCTTTTCCCGACGCGCGAGGCCGCCGCTGCTTTCGCGGCGGATCGCGTCGCCAAAGCCCTGCCTTTGCTCGACGCCAATGATTTGATCTATCAAGTCGATGCGTCGCGCACCTACGATCCATCGGCCAAGCTCGGCAAAATCACGGCTCCGCTCGTCTGGATCAATTCCGCGGACGATTTCATCAATCCGCGAAATCTGGATTATCCCGCCCGCGCAGTTTTGCAGATGAAGAATGCGCGGTTCAGGTTGGTGCCCGAGACTGCCGAGACCCATGGCCACGGCACGCATACCTGGGCGGTCAATTGGAAGGCGGATCTCGCCGAACTTTTGGCGCGGACGGAGCAACCGCGGTAAGCAGTGCAGCGATCACCAGCGCCCGGCCCAGCCCGTCGAAAGACCTTTGGCGCGCTGGGATGGAAATTGTCCGGTCGAAACGATTCCGCAGACCCCGCTGCCGCCGGTTGAACCAACTCCGGCAATGCCCCCACTAAGCGGCGACCTTGACCCGCCCGACCAGCTCGTCAAAGGCCCCGAGCACCACCGGGATCAGTGGATCGGGCAGATTATGCCCCATGCCCGGAACCTCGACCATCGTCGCGCCGGGGATCGTCGCGGCGGTGTCGCGCCCGGCGGCGATCGGCACCAGGGGATCGTCCACGCCGTGCAGCACCAGCGTCGGCGCGGTGATCGTGGCGAGAGTCTTGCGCCGGTCCCCGCTGGCGACGATCGCCGCCATCTGTCGCGCGAACCCCGCCGGGCTGATCGACCGGGTCATGTCGCGCGTCACGTTCGCGCGGATCGTCTCGGCATCGACCGGAAAACCGGGGCTGCCGATCGTCTGTTCGGCGCGCACCCCGAAGGCGACGATCGTGTCGAAATCCCTGGTCTTCGGCCGGCGGGTGAGCACGGCCATCGCCGCGCGGCTGGCGGCGGGCAG
>NZ_JANYEK010000192.1 GCF_025363195.1 Sphingomonas sp. | reverse complement strand
CTTGCGGGACCCACCTTGAGCCTCGCTGACCTCGCGATTGCGGCTCATGTGTCGGTCGCGGATTACTTCGGCGCAATTGACTGGACCGGACATCACCATGTGCAGACCTGGTATTCGGCGCTGAAGAGCAGGAGTAGCTTTCAATCACTGCTCGCTGATCGGGTCGAGGGCATCGAGCCGCCACGCCAGTACGTCGACTTGAGCGCCTAGCGGGAAATATGACCACCAACGAGCAGGCCTAACTGCTCGGCGGACCACTAAAGATCGAAGGAGAAAAAACATGCTCCAGCATGAGAAGCAAAACTGCGTCCAGCCAACGCGAGCGGAAGCGATCGCACTGCTAAACGATACACTCCGTAAAACCGGAACAGGCGGCAGGGTGATGGTTACCCAGAGCGTGATGAGGCTAACCGGGCTCGACGCAGGTGCACTCGTGGGCGCGTTGGCCGAGCGGCAAATAGTCGCGAGCAAGGCCGTCGTTCTCAGAGAGGTAGCTCCATCGTAGAGAGACGAGCTCGCGTTAGATTGACGGCGCCATATGAACAGCTGTGGCTGCACGGAGGAGAAAATGGCTCGAGCGTAGCAGCTTCGATTCATGCCCCATTGACTCGAACCATGGGCAAGCGGACTGAGGCTCCGAGAGGAGGATTTGGATCATGCGCGGTATTGTTCCAGCGATGGCACTTGGCGTGCTGTTAGCGGCGTCACCCGCGATCGCGCGAGGTGGGATTTCTGGCAGCCACTACGGCAACGGACGTCATCCCAATCGGCACGCTGGCTTCAACCCCGGTCGTTTGGTGCCCATCCACGGTGGCGGACATTTAGTCCCGTCCGTGCGCGAGCGCTAACTACCGATCCCTACGATGATAAACCAACGCCCAGAATTGCCTCGTGGTCCCGCGAGCGTTTATCCACCCGGTGAGCGCGCTTAGTCGAACACGTTGTGCTCGTTACACTGGAGTTAGGCATGCTTGAAAATTGCGGGAAAATCCTGGCCGGATTGTCTCGAAAACCGGTGCTTCGCGTTATCCGCCATGCGAGCGGAATGCCGTGGGCCTATTCGGCCGAACGAGTGGATGGATCGAAGGTTCGGCCAGCCTCGGAGAAACCAGCTTGAGCACCTTTGAGGTTTGCGCCCTTTTTGGGCTAGGTACGCTTGCGTTTACGCTTCTTGGGGTTGTGAGCGCGATCGAAAAATCGAACCGGCACTTGTCGAATATCGCCGACCGGCTACGCGATATCAATACCTCGTTGCACAAACAGGGCTAGCTGCCTGGTGCAGTCGCTCGCTGGGCGCAAATCAGTTCACGCGGGTCACAACTTGGCAATCGCGAACAGGCGGCGAACAGGCCGAATTCGGCTCCTCCAAAGCCGGCAAATGGAATGGGTTCAGCAATTAAACTCTTGATCTCTCTAGTGCTTGCCGCGGTCGTACTTCTGGCTGGGTCAGCGCTATATGCGGGCTTTTTCAACAATGATCCCTTCATAACGGTCGAGCCTTCTGGGCATCCCGATCCTGCGAAAGCCGAAATCGCGGCCGTCTTCCTGTCGGGAGATTTGGGGTTCAACTTCCAGACTGGGGGCAACGTGATGGAGCGCCTTGCTTCGGATGGCATCCCGGTGGTCGGAGTCAATTCTGCTACGTTCTTCCGTGCGCGCCGTACACCTGCGGAGACGAGTGCGATGCTGGCGGATGCAGCGACGCGGGCCTTGTCGATTGGCAACAAGCAGAGGTTGATCCTCATTGGAAAATCGTTCGGAGCAGACATGTTGCAAGTTGGTCTAGCCGGATTACCAAGACGATTAAGACTTAAAGTTAAATCAATCGTGCTGATCGCACCAACCAAGACCATTTACTTTCAAATCTCACCAGTCGAGATGTTATACCGAACTGCGCTGTGGATGACTCGTGGCAGGGATTCCCAAGAGGCGAGAAGTCTGAATCTATGAGGCCCGGTTTTGGAGGGCGTGGTGATGAGTTCGGCGATCGGCTTGCGGGAGGATTTTGACGGGGCGGCGTTGCGACGTTTGGCGCGATTGTCAAAGAGCGCGAACCAGGCCCGTCGGTTATTGGCTTTGGCGCAGATTTACGACGGTGGCAGCCGGAGCGAGGCTGCCCGGATTGGTGGGGTGGGCGTGCAGATCGTGCGTGACTGGGTGGTGCGGTTCAATACCCGGGGCGCGGACGGCCTGCTGGATGGCAAGGCTCCCGGCCCTCGGTCGAAGCTGGATGATGCGCAGCGGCGGGCGCTTATCGAGACGGTTGAGCGCGGTCCGATCCCTGCGATCCATGGGGTTGTGCGCTGGCGGCTGATCGACCTCGTCCAGTGGCTCCACGAGGAATTTGCGGTCTCGCTCGATGAGACGACCGTGGGGCGCGAGCTGAAGAAGCTGGGCTACGTCAAACTCACGGCGCGGCCGCGCCATCATGCCCAGAACGAGCTGGCGCTGGAGGCCTTCAAAAAGGGGGCTTTGCCGCCGAGCTGGCGAAGGTCAGAACAACCCTCCCGAAGGGCACGCCGATAGAGATATGGTTCCAGGACGAAGCGCGTATCGGCCAGAAGAACAAGATCACGCGGCGCTGGGCCCGCCGCGGCACGCGGCCATCGGCCCCCAAGGACCAGCGGACGAAATCGGTCTATATCTTTGGCGCGATCTGCCCCGAGCTTGGCAAGGGTGCCGGGCTGGTCCTGCCGTTCTGCAACACCCAAACCATGACGCTGCATCTCGCC
>NZ_JANYEK010000181.1 GCF_025363195.1 Sphingomonas sp. | reverse complement strand
AGCTGAAATACGAATACCCGCACGAGCCTGTTCCGGCGGGCAAGACCCCCAATGCCTGGCTCGCCCATCTCACCATGACCGCCGCCCGTGCGCGCTACACCAACGAAACCTTCCCCAAAAAGGTCGTCGCCATGCTGCGTGAGGAGTTCAAGCTCATCCGCCAGCAGAATTACGCCTATTATTTCCTCACCGTCCACGACGTCGTCGCCTTCGCCCGCAGCCGCGACATCCTCTGCCAGGGGCGCGGCTCGGCGGCGAACTCGGTGGTCTGCTTCCTGCTCGGCATCACCTCTGTCGACCCCATGAAGCACGACCTCCTCTTTTCCCGCTTCGTGTCGGAAGAACGCAAGGAGCCGCCCGACATCGACGTCGATTTCGAACACGAACGGCGTGAAGAGGTCATGCAGTATATCTATGACCGATACGGCCGACACCGCGCCGGTATCGCCGCGACCGTCGCCCATTTCCGCCCGCGCAGCGCCGTCCGCGAAGTCGGCAAGGCACTGGGCCTGACCGAAGACATCACCAACCGCCTGACCTCGACGGTATGGGGCAGCTACGCCTCGACGATGGACGAAAAGCGCTTCCACGAAACCGGCTTCGAAATCGACAATCCCGAAATCGAGCGCCTCAACGGGCTCGTCCAGCAAATCCTGAACTTCCCCCGCCACCTGTCACAACACGTCGGCGGCTTTGTCCTGACCGAGGATCGCCTCGACGAAACCGTCCCTATCCACAATGCCGCGATGGCCGACCGCACCTTTATCGAATGGGACAAGGACGACATCGACGCGCTCTGCCTGATGAAGGTCGATATCCTGGCACTCGGTATGCTGACCTGCATTCGAAAGGCGTTCGACATGATGCGCGCCAATGGTCTGGGCGATCACACATTGGAAGTCGATCTCGCCGCCGATGATCCGGTCGTTTACGAAATGCTCTGCAAGGGCGACAGCATCGGCGTGTTCCAGGTCGAAAGCCGCGCGCAGATGAACATGCTGCCCCGCCTGCGCCCGCGCACGCTGTACGACCTGACCGTGCAGGTCGCGATCGTCCGGCCCGGCCCGATCGAGGGCGACATGGTGCATCCCTATCTGCGGCGGCGAACGGGCATCGAACGGGTCGAGTATCCCAAACCGGACCCGAATTTCGGGCCGGAAGACGAATTGCAGACGTTGCTCGGCAAAACCTACGGCGTGCCTTTGTTTCAAGAACAGGCGATGAAGCTTGCGATCGTCGCCGCCGCTTTCACCCCGTCCGAGGCGAACCAGTTGCGTCGCGCGATGGCGACGTTCCGCAATGTCGGTGGGATGCACAATTTCCGCGAGAAGCTGGTCGATGGCATGACCAGGCGGGGATACGAGCGGGCGTTTGCCGAACGCTGTTACAAGCAAATCGAGGGGTTCGGCTCCTATGGCTTCCCCGAAAGCCACGCGCTGTCCTTCGCGCGACTGGTCTATGTCTCGTCATGGATCAAATGCCATCATCCGGCGGTGTTCGCCTGCGCCTTGCTCAATTCGCAACCGATGGGTTTTTATGCTCCTGCGCAGATCGTGCGCGATGCGCGCGACCATGGGATCGCGGTGCAGGCGATCGATGTGAATGCGAGCGGGTGGGATAACGATCTGGAGCCGCAGCGCGGCGTTCTCGCGCTTCGCTTGGGCTTGCGACAGATTACCGGGTTCAAGCCTGCCTGGGCCAATACACTGGCTGAAGCGCGGGACGCGGACGGTGCCTTCACCACGATCGAAAACCTCGCGCGCCGCGCCGCGCTGCCCGAACGCGCGCTTCGACTGCTCGCCGATGCCGATGCGTTCGGCTCGATCGGGCTCGATCGCCGGGCCGCCCTGTGGGAGGTGCGCCGCACGCCCGCCGCCTCCCTGCCGCTATTCGCCGCTGCCGACGCGGCCGAACTGGGCACGGAGGACGACCTTGCGCTGCCGGTGATGTCGCAGGCCGAACATGTCGTCGCCGATTACCAGATGACGCGCCTGTCGCTGAAGGCACACCCGATGTCGTTCCTACGCGAAATACTCGATGCCGAAAGCGTGCTAAGTTGCGGCGCGATTTCAGCCAGCAAGAATGGCGCGCAGGTGCGGACGGCAGGGATCGTGCTGGTCCGCCAGCGACCGGGCAAGGGCAATGCCATCTTCGTCACGATCGAGGACGAAAGTGGTGTGACCAATATCGTTTTGTGGGCGCGGATGTTCGAACGCTTCCGGCGGCAGGTTATGGCCGCGCGGCTGATGGAAGTGGAAGGCGTGGTCCAGAAGGCCGGGCCGCGCGAGGGCAATGTAGTGCATTTGATGGCCACGCGGATCATTGATCGCACCGACCTGCTCGATCACTTGTCCGATCTCGACAAGGCGCAGGTTCCGGTATTGCGTGCCGACGTCTTCGAACACCCTCAGCCGCGCTATCCCGATGCGGCCCGAATATCCTCTCCCGGCCACAACACCCCGCGTCACCGCCATCCGCGTGACGTGCGGATCATTCCGAAATCGCGGGACTTTCATTGAAATTCGCCGTCCTGCCTGGCCGTGCGAATTCACATGAGGCTGACGATGCGGCCTCACCCTCTAACTTTCACGGGCCGTATCTGATTAAGCGGCACCGTGGAAAACCCGCTAGCGTATCAAAATTGTCAACATTCGGGGCCGGCGGCACGGTTCGGCGCAACGTGGAAACTTCCAGAAACGCGTAGCAAATACCGGCCCTGGGTTCACTCCGGAATCTGTTGGCTGATACAGTGGAAGCTACCGCCACCCGTCAGGATATGGTCTGCCCGCAAGCCCACAACCTCGCGATCCGGGAACAGTGCCTGGATCGCCGCGACCGCCGCCGCATCGTTCGGTGCGCCATATTGCGGCACGATCACGCTGGCATTCCCGATGTAGAAATTCATATAGCTCGCGGGCACGATCTCCTCGTCGCGCAACACGCGGCCCGGCGAGGGCACCAGCACGATCTCCACCTCCTGCAGCGCCGCATCGCGCGCGGCATGTTGATAGACCAGCCAGTTGGGATCGTTCTCGGCGGCCTGTGGGATTGCCAACTTGCCCGGTGCGACGAAGCGCGCGAGATTGTCGACATGCCCGTCGGTATGATCGTACATCAATCCCTCGCCCAGCCAGATCACCTGCGTGAAACCAAGATCCGATCGCAATCGCGCCTCGATCTCCACCTTCGACAGACCGGGATTGCGATTGTGATTCAGCAAACATTGCTCGGTCGTCACGACCAGGCCGGTGCCGTCTCCGTCGATCGCGCCGCCTTCGAGAATCCAGTTGCACGATTCCGCCCGAATGCGCCGCCGTGCCGCCAGCCGCAGGCCGATATCGTCATCACCGGGCAGATCGTATTTTCCGCCCCAGCCGTTGAAGCGGAAATCGCGCGCCGTGCCGTCCGACAGAATGATAGCCGCCGTGTCGCGCAGCCAGATATCGCCAAATGGCTCGACCACGACATCGGCGATATCCTTGGCCATCGCCCCCGCTGCGCCCGCCGCTTCTTCGTCGGCGGCGACCAGGATCACCCGTTCCCCGCGCCCGTCTGCATGCACCGCGCGGGCGAACGCCACCACCTCATCGCGCGCCGGTTCCAGATCGTCGAGCCACAGGTCCGGATGGCTGGGAAAGCCGATCCACACGGCTTTGTGCCGCGCCCATTCTGGCGGCTGCACCACATGTTTCGTCATTTCACTTCGCTCCGGAGCGGCTTTCGTCGCGGATCTCGCGGAATTCTGCCGATGGATACCAGTTTGGCCATGCCGCGCTCTGCGCCAAACCATGGCCGAGTGCGAAATAGATGTTCAGGTCGGACACCGCACCGTCCCAATTCCATTTGGCATCATATTCGTCCTGCGGTTTATGATAACGATTGACGACATAATCCTCGGTCGCCGCCTTCCCCGCCGCCGTTCCACCGACGACGAGATCCTCGCCGCTTTCCCCGTACAACATCGGCACGCCGAGTTTGGCGAAGCTGAAATGATCGGAACGATAATAAGAGCCGCGTTCGGGATTGGCCTCCAGCGTGATCACGCGCCCCTCGGCGGCGACCAGCGGCTTGACCATGTCCTCCAGCTCGGACTTGCCCGCGCCGACCAGCACGAAGTCCTTTGCCTTGCCGATCACGTTCAGCCCATCCATGTTCACGCCGCCGACCGTCTCGTTCAGCGGATAGACCGGATTCTCGGCATAGAATTTCGATCCGAGCAGCCCGGATTCCTCCCCGGTCACCGCCAGGAACACCTGGCTCCGCTTCGTTGGTCCGGCCTTCACGCTCGCCTCGGCCAAAGCGACCAGCCCGGCGACGCCGGACGCATTGTCGACCGCGCCGTTGCAGATATCATCACCCTTCACCGCGTCACAATGCCCGAGATGATCCCAATGTGCGGAATACATCACCACCTCGTCTGGCCGGGCCGTACCGGGCAGGATGCCGATGACGTTCTTGGACGCCTGGCGCCGGATCGCGTTGGTCCAGGATACAGATGCCTTCACGCCCAGCGGCACGGCCCTGAAGCCCTTGACCGAGGCTGCCATCGAAAGCGCGGCGAAATCCTGACCCGCGCTGGCGAACAAGGCCTCGGCGATCGGCTTCTGAATCCAGCCAACGGCCTTGCTCTGGTCCAGATGATCGCCGGGCGTATCCTGTTCCAGCTGCGGCCCGGTCCAGCTCGACTGCACCACGCCCCAGCCATACGCCGCCGGTTCGGTATCATGCACGATGATCGCCGCCGCCGCGCCGTGCCGCGCTGCTTCCTCGAACTTATAGGTCCAGCGCCCGTAATAGGTCATCGCGCGACCACCGAACGGCCCATCCAGGGTCATCGTGCGCCAGTCCGGATCGTTGATCAGAATGACCACCGTCTTGCCCTTCACATCGACACCGGCATAATCGTTCCAGCCGCGTTCAGGCGCGTCGATGCCGTAGCCGACGAATACGACGTCGCTGTCCTTGATCGCAATGCTGGGTGTGACGCGATAGGTCGCGATGACCAAATCCTTGCGATACGCAGCCGACACCGGTGTCTTGCCGCCGGTAAACGTCAGAGGCGTCACGTCGGTGGCGTTGATTTCCACCAGCGGCACGTTCTGGAACCAGCCGCCCTTATTGCCCGGCTTGAGGCCCGCCTGCTTGAAGCGCTGGACGATATAGGCCGTGGTCTTGTCCTCGGCCGGCGTGGTCGGCTTGCGGCCTTCATAGGCATCGGACGACAGGGTCTGCGTAACGGTCTTCAGCGTCTCGACCGCGATTTGCGGCGGCTCTTCCTTGGCGATCGCGGGAACGGCGGCGGTGGCCAGCAACAGCATGGCAAGGGCTTTGCGCATGGTAACTCCGGTGTTTCGAGACGGCGGGGGTGTGACAGCGCATCCCGGTGCGCGCAAGGCCGGCGAGGCTATTGCGCGAATCCCCAACCAGACTAACCTCCTGATTCTAAGGCGATGGGGAACTGTAATGCGCAATTTGAAACTGATGATACGGGGTTTATTGGGAGCATCAGCACTGATGCTGGCGCTGCCGACAGCCGCATCGGCGGAGAGTGCCTCCGATGCAGCAGCCGCCTTCGGCGCGCGCGAAGGCGTCCTGCAGATGAGTCTGTCGCCCAGCGGTCGGCAGATCGCAGTCATCATCTCGACCAAAGGACGCGGTGCTGCGTTGCAGATCGCAGACATCACCAAAGGCGACCTGGCCAGCCCAATCCTGACCTCGACCGGCACACCCGAGCGCCTCAGCCAATGCAACTGGTCGAGCGAGACGCGGTTGATCTGTCTGATCACAACGATTGCCGACGATGACAAAAAGATCAGCTATTCGCGGCTAGTCTCGGTCGGCAGCGACGGCAAGGTACTGCGCCTAGTCAGCGCCCGCACCAACGACCTGTCGCTTGGGCTGATGCAGGATGGCGGATCGATCATCGATTGGTTGCCGGATGATAAGAGCGGTAACGTCTTGATAACCCGGCAGTTCGTTCCACAATCGACGATCGGGTCGGTTATCGCAAAGGACAAGGAGGGTCTGGGGGTCGAGATGATCGACCCGGCGGGGTCGCTGCGCCGCATTGTCGTGCAACCGCGCCGCAACGCAATCAAATATTTGACCGATGGACACGGCACGGTCCGTTTGCTCGGCATTCAGAATGCCAGCGATAGTGGTTATCTGGGTAACAAGATCGAGTACCTTTATCGCTTGCCGAACAAGGAGACGTGGCAGCCCTTCACCAAAGCCCTTGTTACCGACGGGGGCACCACTGGGTTCACACCCTATGCCGTCGATCGCGACCTCAACCTCGCATATGGTCTCGACAGCAAGGACGGGCGCGACGCGGTATTCAGCATGAGCTTGGACGGCAAGATGACGCAGCAACTCATTTTCGCCCGTCCCGATGTCGATGTTGCCGGATTGATCCGCATCGGGCGACAGAACCGGGTCGTGGGTGTCAGCTTCGTCACCGACCGCCGGCAAAGCGCGTTCTTTGACCCTGAACTGCAAAAGTTGCGTGTCGCGCTAGGCAAAGCGTTGCCGGGGCAGCCGCTCGTCACCTTCATCGACGCCAGTGCCGATGAGAATTCGCTCTTGCTGTTCGCTGGCGGCGATACCGATCCCGGTCGCTATTATGTCTATGACAAGCCAACGCGAAAACTTGGTCCGGTCATGCCGGCGCGACCACAACTGGACGGTGTCGCGCTAGCGACGGTCAAGCCGATCGCCTTTCCTGCTGCCGATGGAACAGCCATTCCTGGATATCTGACGCTGCCGCCGGGCAGCAATGGCAAGAATATCCCTGCCATCGTCATGCCGCATGGCGGCCCCGGCGATCGAGACGAGTGGGGTTTCGACTGGTTGGTGCAATTTTTCGCCAATCGTGGCTACGCAGTATTGCAGCCGAATTTTCGAGGTTCGACAGGTTATGGGGAAAAATGGTTTCAGAACAATGGCTTCAAATCATGGCGTATTGCAATCGGCGACGTAAACGACGCGGGCCGCTGGTTGAAGGCACAGGGGATCGCCGCGCCTGACAAGCTTGCAATCGTCGGCTGGTCCTATGGCGGCTATGCCGCTCTGCAGAGTGCGGTGCTCGATCCCGCATTGTTCAAGGCAATTGTCGCGATCGCTCCAGTGACCGATCTCGAGATGCTGCGGACGGAAGCGAAGGATTTCACAAATTATGAGCTGGTCGATGCGTTCATCGGCCATGGGCCGCACATCCTGCAAGGCTCGCCGGCACGCAACGCTGCGCGGATCAAGGCACCGATACTTATCTTCCACGGCGACCATGATCGCAACGTGGGCATTAGTGAATCTCGCCTGATGGCCAATAAAGTGAAGGATGCCGGGGGGAAGGTCGAACTGATCGAGTTCAAGGGGCTCGACCACCAGCTAGACGACGATACCGCCCGCACCACAATGCTTAACAAGGCGGACACATTCCTGCGGAAATTGTTGGGGATGTAGGTGCGGAAAGGGCGGCCCGTTGCGGGGCCGCCCTCTCCTTTACTCGCTGCCACTCCGCTCCGCGAAGTCGGCCGATCGAAAAACTCTGTTTCGCTTAACGCGAATAGAATTCGACGACGAGGTTCGGTTCCATCTTCACCGGATAGGGCACTTCATCCAGCGTCGGGACGCGGGTGAAGGTGACCTTGGCGTTGCCGTCCGGTGCGACGTAATCGGGGATTTCGCGCTCGGCCAGGCTTTGCGCTTCCATGACGAGGGCCATTTCCTTGGCCTTCGAACCGAGCGTGATTTCCATGCCCGGGAAGCAGCGGCGCGACGCGATGTTGCACTTGATGCCGTTGACGCGGATGTGACCGTGCGACACGAGCTGGCGCGCGGCGAACACGGTTGGCGCGAACTTTGCGCGGTACACCAGCATGTCGAGGCGCTGTTCGAGCAGCCCGATCAAGTTCTGGCCGGTGTCGCCCTTCATACGCGCGGCTTCATGATAGCAGGCGCGGAACTGCTTCTCGGTCACGTCGCCATAATAGCCCTTGAGCTTTTGCTTGGCGCGCAGCTGGATCCCGAAATCGCTGACCTTGCCCTTGCGGCGCTGGCCGTGCTGGCCGGGGCCGTATTCGCGCTTGTTCACCGGGGACTTCGGACGGCCCCAGATGTTCTCGCCCATACGGCGATCGAGCTTGTACTTCGCGCTAGAACGCTTCGACATGTGTATTCCCTTGCAATTGCCAACAACAAGACCGGCTTCGCTTCTGACGGCTGGGCTGATCGATACCCGGTCATCGCTCTGTCCGATCCGAAGATCGGGTCAGGGCCACCGCTTCACCGGGGTGCGGGGCCATTTGCGAAGGCGGGCGGTTAGCCGTGTAGGACGGATGAGTCAAGCCGGACGCCTTAAGCTGGACACGCGAGTGCGCCTCGGACAAGAGCATCGCCCATGAGCGATACGACCCTGCCCGGCCCGGACTGCACGACCATGCTGGAGGTCCGCGCCGGTGTGGATCAGGTCGACCGCGAGTTGGTCGCCCTGTTGGCGCGGCGGTTCGCGTACATGGATGCGGCAGCCCGGATCAAGCCTGAGCGCGCTGCGGTGCGCGACGAGGGGCGCAAGGCACAAGTTATCGACAATGCGCGGATAGCCGCCGAAGATGCGGGTCTGCCGGGCGATGCCATCGCCGATCTGTGGGATCGACTGGTCGAGGCGTCGATTGCATATGAACTGCGCGCGTTCGACCGGCGCTAGGCTACCGGGCCTTTCGGGCCCTTCTTGCCGGACAATGCACTGAGCACGCCGCGAAACGTGCGCACTTCCTGGCTCGACCAGCCGGGCTTGGTCAGCAACGTGCGCAACGTGCGCTTCGTGACCGGCGTGCGCGCGGGTGGGTAAAAGAAGTGCGCCGCCTCCAGCATCGCGTCGAGTTGCCCGATCATACCCTCCAGCTCTCCTTGCGGCGCAGGTTCGGGCAAATCGGTTTCGGGCGGCGACGCGAGGGCCCCCTTTCCTGCGCCAATACCCTTTGACCATTCATAGGCGACCAGGATCACCGCCTGCGCCAGGTTGAGCGAGCCGAATTCGGCGTTGATCGGCACGGTGATGATCGCGCGCGCCAACGCCACGTCATCGGTTTCCAGGCCCGAGCGTTCCGGCCCGAACAGGATCGCAGTGCGGCCCGAGGCGGCGTGGATGTGGCACCCCGCCTGGTCAGGGGTGATCACGGGCTTGGTTACGCCGCGTTTGCGCACCGTGGTGGCATAAACGTGCGGGCAGTCCGCGACGGCCTCCGCGACACTATCATAGACCTTCGCCTGTTCGAGCACGATGTCCGCCCCGCTGGCTGCGGGGCCGGCAGACGGGTTGGGCCAGCCGTCTCGGGGCGTCACCAGGCGCATCTCGGTCAGCCCGAAATTGAGCATCGCGCGCGCCGCCTTGCCGATATTTTCGCCGAGCTGCGGGCGGACCAATACGATGACGGGAAGCGGGGCGCTCACCCCTTGGCAACCTCGGTCACGCTGCCGGCGAATTCCTCGAAATCCTTGGCTTCGCGGAAGTCCTTATAGACGCTGGCGAAGCGGATATAGGCGACCGAATCCATGCCCTTCAGCCCCTCCATCACCAGTTCGCCGATGCGCTTGGAGGGGATTTCGTTCTCGCCCTGCGTCTCAAGCTGGCGCTGGATGCTGGAGACGAGCTTTTCGATGCGAATCGAGTCGATCGGGCGTTTGCGCGCGGCGATCGAAACCGAGCGGAGCAGCTTGTCGCGGTCGAACGGTTCGCGCCTGAGCCCATCGGAGCCCTCGCTCTTCAGGACATACAGGTCGCGCAACTGGATGCGCTCGAACGTCGTGAAACGCGCGGCACAGCCTTCGCACTGGCGACGGCGACGGATGGCGGCACCGTCATCCGTCGGGCGCGAATCCTTAACCTGGCTGTCTTCATGTCCGCAAAAAGGGCAGCGCAAGTTCAGATACCTTCGGGATAGATCGGGAAGCGGGCGCACAAAGCGGCCACGCGTTCCTTCACCGCCATCTCGACCTGCGCGTCGCCAGCTTCACCATTCTTACGCAGCCCGTCCAGCACGTCGGCGACCATGTTGCCGATCTCACGGAACTCTGCGGGTCCGAACCCGCGCGTCGTCCCAGCGGGCGAGCCGACGCGGATGCCGCTGGTCTTGGTCGGCGGCAGCGGATCATTCGGAATGCCGTTCTTGTTGCAGGTGATACCGGCGCGTTCCAGTGCCTCGTCGGCATCCTTGCCGGTAACGCCTAGAGGCGTGAGGTCGATCAGCGCGAGATGCGTGTCGGTGCCGCCCGACACCACTTCCGCGCCGCGCTCCTTGAGCGTGGCGGCGAGCACCTTGGCATTCTCGACCACGGCAGCGATGTAGCTCTTGAAATCGGGTTGCAACGCCTCGCCGAACGCGACCGCCTTGGCGGCGATGACGTGCATCAGCGGGCCACCCTGCAGGCCGGGGAAGACCGCGCTGTTAATCTTCTTGGCAATGGCTTCGTCATTGGTCAGCACCATGCCGCCACGCGGGCCGCGCAACGTCTTGTGCGTCGTCGTCGTCACCACATGCGCATGCGGCAATGGCGACGGGTGGAGGCCTGCCGCGACGATCCCGGCGAAATGCGCCATATCGACCATGAAATACGCTCCGATCTCGTCGGCGATCGCGCGGAACCTCGCAAAGTCGATCGCGCGAGGGTAAGCCGAACCACCCGCGATGATCAGCTTGGGCCTGTGTTCGTGCGCCAGCGCCCGCACCTGATCGAAATCGATCAGGTGCGTCACCGGATCGACGCCATATTGCACCGCATTGAACCACTTGCCCGACATTGCCGCACGCGCGCCGTGCGTCAGATGCCCACCGGCATCCAGGCTGAGGCCCATGATCGTCTCGCCCGGCTTGACCAGGGCGAGCATCACCGCGCCATTGGCCTGCGCGCCGGAATGCGGCTGGACGTTTGCAAAGCCGCAGTCGAACAATTTGCAGGCGCGCGAAATGGCCAGCGCCTCGACCTCGTCCGACGGCTCGCAGCCCTGATAGTAGCGTTTGCCGGGATAGCCTTCGGCATATTTGTTGGTGAACACGCTGCCTTGCGCCTGCAACACCGCCTTGGAGACGATGTTTTCAGATGCGATCAGCTCGATCTGTGTCTGCTCGCGCTTCAATTCGTGCGCGATCCCGGCGAAGATCGCGGGATCCGCCTGGGCCAGACCACGGGTGAAGAAGCCATTTGGTTGCACGTCGCTCAGGGCTTGCGGGTTGGTGCTCATGCTGGAAGCTCCTCGAATTGGGGATGGCTGAGTTTGTCGACGCGCGCCGAATGGCGGCCGCCGGCGAAATCGGTTGTCAGAAAGGCGGTGACGCAGGCCCGCGCCATGTCTTCGCCGGTGAGGCGGGCGCCCATCGCCAGAACGTTGGCATCGTTATGTTCGCGCGCCAACGCAGCGGAAAGCGGCTCGCCGACCAGAGCGCAGCGCACGGCGGGATTGCGATTGACCGCGATCGAGATGCCGATGCCCGAACCGCACAGGGCAATTCCGCGTTCCGCTGTGCCGGAGGCGATGGCGGCGGCGATCGCATAGCCAAAATCCGGATAGTCCACGCGGTCCGCGTTGGCGGGGCCGAGATCGGCCACCTCATGCCCTTCGGCGCGCAGCCAGACGGTCAGCGCCGCCTTGAGATCGAAAGCGGCATGATCGGAGGCGATGGCGATGCGCATGCTTGGGGTGCGTGTCCCTATGGCTGGCCCGTGGCTGGCCTGTGGCTGGCGGATGCCGGGGCTCTTACGCAAAGCGCGCGCGGAACGCCACCGTCGATATGGTGTCGATCGGGCGCGGACTCGAATACCGATCGGGGCACGAATATTAAATGCCTTGAACGCAAGCGATTGCGGTGCGCCTCCAAGCGCTGTAGCACGACGGTCTGTGACAGACTCGCGCCCAGCCGAACCGCCACTCGTATCGGGCGCGACCAAGACCGATCCGACTGTCGTCTCGGCGGCTCGAGCGCATCTGGTCGATATGCTGGTCAAGACTGGCGAAGAGGACCGCCAGGCCTTCCGCGAACTCTATCAATTGACCTCGGCGAAACTATTCGGCGTCACCTTCCGTATCTGCGGTGAACGACAAGCGGCGGAAGATGTGTTGCACGACGTATATCTCACCATCTGGAAGCGTGCCGGGGCCTACGAACCCTCGCGCGCCAGCCCGATAACGTGGCTTGCCACGATCGCGCGTAATCGCGCGATCGATTGGCGCCGTGCGCAGACGATCCGCCGTTCCACCCCGATCGAGGATGCCCCGCCGATCATCGACACTGCTCCCCTGGTCAGCGACACGATGGTCGCCGACCAGGACGCGCATATGCTCCATGGGTGCCTCGACGGGCTGGAAACGCGCCAGCGGGAGGCGATCCGCACGGCCTTTTTCGATGGCACGACCTATGCCGATCTCGCCGTTCAGCAGAACGTGCCGTTGGGCACGATGAAAAGCTGGGTACGCCGTGGCCTCCTCAAGTTGAAGGAGTGTCTCGAATCATGAGCGATGATACGCTTCTTCCGGAGATTCAGGCTCCTGATCCGGACGTCGCCGCCGCCGAATTGGCGCTGGGGTTGCTGGAGGGTGACGAGCGTGCCACCGCCTTGCGCCGCGTGCTGGCTGAATCGGGCTTTGCCCATTCGGTCGAGATCTGGCGTGCGCATCTGGCACAATTGTTCGATCTTTGGCCGGAAATGACACCTTCGAACGCCGTGTTCACGCGGCTCGTCCAGACTATCGATGCGCCGAGCGTACCAAATATGCAGCCGGTGCGCCGTACCGGCCTGTTGTGGCCGGGCATTGCGGCTGCGACGAGTTTGATTGCAGCGAGCCTGTTGTTGGTCGTGACGCTACGGCCTACGCCCCTGGCGCCCGCAGCATTGCCGCCAGCCAGAGCTGTCGTCGCGCCCGTGCCTGCCAAAATGCTGGTCGCCGCGATCGCGCCCGGCGAAACCGGTGCAGCCGTCACGGCAGTGTACGACCCGGCATCGGGCGGCTTGCGCCTGACGGAAGCAGCGCTGGCCGATGCCAATCAGAGCGCAGAATTGTGGATTATCGGCACCGATGCCACGCCGCATTCGCTGGGGATTTTACATGTAAAAGGCGGGACCGCTCTGACCGTTACCGCCGCCAACCGCGCGCAGATCGCAGCGGGCGCGACGCTGGCGATCTCGCTTGAGGCGGTCGGCGGTTCGGCGACCGGACTCCCGCAGGGCCCGGTGGTGGCCAAGGGCACGCTCTCGCTCGTTTGAAGTGCATCCGGGGGCGTAGGCTGCCCGTATCTCCTGCCAGTCCGCACACGAGCGGATGCAAAGGCAGGAGAGCCCCCATGATCTTTAATCTGAACGCTTCCCCCAAGATACGTGCATCCATTCTCGCCGTCGCGATCGTCGCGGGCGGTTCGACCATTGCCTATGCCAAGGGCTATCCGATGGTCGGCGGCGCGGCGATGTATCCGACCAAGAACATCGTCCAGAACGCCGTCAATTCCAAGGATCACACCACGCTCGTCGCCGCAGTCAAGGCTGCCGGTCTGGTCGAGTCGCTGTCGGGTCCAGGTCCGTTCACCGTGCTCGCGCCGACCAACGAAGCGTTCGCCAAGCTGCCGGCCGGCACGGTCGATACGTTGGTGAAGCCGGAGAACAAGGCTACGCTGACCAGCATCCTGACGTACCATGTCATCCCCGGCAAGCTCAGCGCAGCGGCGATCAAGGCTAATGCGGCCAAGCACAAGGGCAAGGCGACCTACAAGACGGTCAACGGCGAATCCGTCACGTTCATGAAGTCCGGCAGCGGTTGGGCCGTGAAGGATGCCAAGGGCGGCACGGCAAAGATCACCATCGCCGACGTCAACCAGTCGAACGGTGTGATCCACGTGATCGACACGGTGCTGATGCCCTGATTTAGGGCTGTTGAAAAAACAGCGGGCGCGCTGCATCCGAAGCCAAGCGCGCCCGTATCTATTGGCGTCTTTCCCCAGGAAAGATGAGTACCGGGTGACCATCCCCTCCTTTGTGGCACCCATTGCGTAATGTACCCGGACCTGTCGGCGCCCCAATGCCGACAGGTCCTTTTTTGTCAGACTTCGCGCGAGGCGCGGATCGCACTGCGGCTCTGCGCAGTCCAGGTTTCCTTGCCCGTCAGGAACGCGATCCAGCCGAGCAATGCGCCCCAGTGCCGGAATAGCTGGAACGTGAACGGTTCGAGGATCGCGGCGAGCAACGCAGGCCCGAAACGCAGACCCTCAGATTGCCCGGTCCAGCGCGCATAAAGCCGCAGGGATCCGAGATGAAAGGTCAGGTCGATCGCGATCTTGGCCAGCATTATCAGCAGGATCGGCACCACGATGTGGAACCGCCCACTGGCCAGCACCACGATCAGGATTACGAAGGCAGCAAGCCCGTAGATCGGCTGCACCATATCGAGCGCCTTCACCGGCAACATCTGCGTGCCGAGCTGCCCGAAGCGGCGGTTGCCCACCATGTCGCGGTTCCAATATTGCGTCTGCAGGAAGCCGCCAAACCAGCGACGGCGCTGACGCAGAAACGCCGTAAGGGTGGCGGGCGCATCGGTACGGGCGATGGCACGACCGATAACCCGGATGCGCCATTCGAGCCCAGCATCGGCGGCGTGGCGGTGCAGGCGGTGGATCAGTTCGTAATCCTCGACCATGCACTCCGGATCGAACCCGCCGACCGCGACCACCGCTTCGCGCCGGAAGGCGGCAAATGCACCGGAAATGAGCAGCAGGCTGTGCTGTTGCTCCCAGGCATGTCGCGACAGGAAGTTGCGGACATATTCGTAAGTCTGGAACCATTCGAACAGTCGCCCGGACCAGTCAGGCCCGCACATCGGGCGGATGACGCCGGTCGCCGCGACCAATTCCGGCTCGGCGGCGAAGGCGGCGCGCATCGCGGCGATCGCCCCGGGATCGAGCAACGTGTCGGCATCGACCGTCAGCATCACCTCCGCATCAATTTCCAGCATCGCCGCATTCAGCGCGCGCGCCTTGCCACCATGCGGCAGGCGCAACCAACGCAAGCTCGGCAGCACCGGACTCGGCGCGCTGATAACGCCCAAAGCGGGTGGGACAAGACCGTAGCGATCGGCAAAGACCTCCGCTGTCGAATCGTTTGATCCGTCATCGGCGATCAGGATCACATCCGGTGCATCATCCTGTGCGGCCAGGCGATCGATGGTCACATCGAGCACGGCCGCTTCGTTGCGCGCGGCGACGATCACCGCGAAGCGCGGGCGCGCGGTGCTGGCGGGCGGGACCAGCGCACCGTGGCGTAGCGGCCAGATGCGCCATGTCGTGAACACCAACAACGCCGTGTCATAGAGGATATAAGCGATGCCGACCGACCACACCGCAAGGCCCTGGCGGAGGAACGCCTGGACGATCAGCGCGGCGAAGATCACGAACACACCAAGGCTGATCAATCGGCTCGACAGGCCAATGCGGTGCGGATTGAGCCGTGGCGACTGCTTCGCGAAGGCTTGGGCAAGCCCAGCCGCCGCGGGGGTTTGGATCGCGGGGATGTGGATCATGGAAATCTATGCTCTCGGGGGGAAAGAGTGCCGCCCCTCTAGCGCCGCTTCGCGCATCCCACTAGCGTTTTGCCGAACGAACGCGGGAGCATGCAGTGGACATCAGGCGCTATACGAAAACCGCAATGCTGTTCCACTGGGCAATCGCGCTCGGCATTTTCGCGAACGTCGCGCTGGCGTGGATCTGGCCGTACATCACCGATGCCAATGTGCGCCCGGCGATTGATACCCACAAGTCGATCGGCGTGACGCTGCTCGGCCTAGCGATCCTGCGATTGCTGTGGCGTTTCGGGCACAAGCCACCGGCCTATCCGCCCAGCTATCATGGCTGGGAGCGCACGGCGTCCCATGTCGTGCATTGGGGGCTGTACCTGATCCTCTTCGCGATGCCGCTGACCGGGTGGATCATGGATTCCGCCTACAAGAACGCCGCGACCACACCGATGTACTGGTTCGGCACGTTCCAATTTCCCCGCATCGGGTTTGTCATGACACTCGAGCCCGCGTTGCGCGACCGGGTGCATGACGCGTTCGGCGGGGCGCATAGTCTGCTGCAATGGCTATTGTATTTGCTCGTGCTGATCCATGTCGCGGCGGCGTTGAAGCACCAGATGCAGGGCGAAAAAGAATTGCAGCGGATGTGGCCGGGCTGATGGCTCAGGCCAAATTTCTCAGCCCGCGTTTCTCAGCCCGAATTCCTGAGCGCCGTCGCGATCGCGTTGATCGAGAGCAGGATGCCTTCGCCGATCCGCTCGTCCTGGTCGCCGGCGCGGCGGCGCTTGATCAATTCGATCTGCAACAGGTTGAGCGGCTCGATGTAAGGCAGGCGAAGGCGGATCGACGTGTCGAGCGCCGGGTGCTTCTCCAGCAGGCGCGACTGGCCGGTGGCGGCGAGCAGGCCGTCATGCGCCTGCCCCCAGCCAGATTTGATCTGGCCGAACACCGTGTCGCGCAGGGCCTTATCCTCGACCAGGGCGGCATAGCGCGCGGCCAGCCCCATGTCGGACTTGGCAATCACCTGTTCCATATTGGCTAGGGACGCGGCAAAAAATGGCCAGCCTTCCGCCATCTCCTTGAGCAGACCTTTGTCCTCGAACCCGGCCAACGCCTGTCCGACGCCGTACCAGCCGGGCAGCATCGTGCGGGCCTGCGCCCAACTGAACACCCAGGGAATGGCGCGCAGATCCTCGATCCGATCAGATTTGGTACGGCTGGCCGGGCGGCTGCCGATCTTGAGGCCGCTGATTTCCGCCAGCGGTGTCATCTGGCGGAAGAAGGTGCGGAACCCCTGCGCACTGTCGCCATAAACAAGGTCGCGGTACGCGTGGAACGCGGTGCCCGACAGCGCGTCCATTGCTGCGCCGAAGCGCTTCGTCTCGGTAGCGGAAAGCTGGTCCGGTTCCAGGCTGGCAAGCAACGTCGCCGAGGCCATCGCCTCGAGATTGACCATAGCGCTTTCGCGCGTGCCGTATTTGCCGGCGATCACTTCGCCCTGTTCGGTGATGCGGATGCGGCCCTGCACAG
>NZ_JANYEK010000155.1 GCF_025363195.1 Sphingomonas sp. | reverse complement strand
GCGCGCTGCCTGGCGCTGATCGGAAGAAGCGCCCGCGATGGCGCGCCATGCAGCGGCATCGGGGATCGCTCCCCAGGCGCTGGACCCCGCCATGATCGGCTGATCGGCCAGCCATGCCGCAAAGCCGGGCAAGCGCACCGACGGCGGTGTGCCGATGATAGGTGTCCAAGGCTTTTGACTTTGCGACACAAGGGGGGACGACGACGACGAGAACGTTCGTGGGGACGGTGACGGAAGAGATGCCGCACCCGTCGCCATCACTCCCGCCAGCACCAGGCCGGTCATTCGCTTGATCATGCCGGCAGATACAATTCGGTGACGACCGCACAGCCGATCGCAGCCAACAGGAAGAGGATAGCCAACACCATCCCCCGGCCCCGCGCCGATTTCTGCGCAAGGGCGGCGGACGTGCCGACATGATCGATCGATGGCTGGTCTTTGCGCCGCCGCTGGGCCGATCCCGCACCTGTCTTCAGGACCCGGACGCGTCCCGGTTTACGATCGTGGCTCATCGCGCTCCGCCTTGTTCGAACTCGTCCTATTATAGGAGAGTTCTATTGAAGCGGGTGCTGCGGCCACATGGCGGCAACACCAGTCTTCCTCTGCAGAAAGCACCTTGCCATGCGCCGGACCCATTATGTCGCCGCGACGGCCATAGCGCTGATCCAGGGGACCGCGGTGAGCGCTAGTGAAGGCTTAGGCGGCCCCACTTTGGTGCAGATGCAGGAGATCGTCGTTCCGATCGTCGATGGCGCGCGGGCTTATGGGCGCTTGCGGATCAAACTGGTTCTGCTCGCCCGTGATGCGGCGGCGATTCCCCCGATCGAGGCGCGCATGCCGGAACTCCGCGAAACCGCACTGATAGCAGCGGCCGAATTCGCTAAATTCTACGCCTCGCCATTCGCGCCAATCGATGCGCGGCGCCTCGCGCACGACATTTCATCCGCGCTGACCGCGCAAGACAAGGAGCATGTCATTTCCCGAATCTTGCTGGTCGGCGTGCTGGCCGAACGCACCTGATCACGACGTTGATCCGAACCGTGGCTATGGGCTTCAGCCGCTGCCGGCCTTCGTCAGTAGCGGCCTAGTCCGGCAGCGTAGCTGCTTCGCATCTGTGAGGCCGCGATCGCCGGAGACAGATGCAACGCCAGGGTAGGCGGCAGCGTCGCGGCCTTGGGCTCCTCCATTCTGCTGACCTCGATGGCGGTCGCCTCGAAAGCCTCGCTCCCTCGCACCAGCGTGTCGAGCAACATAGCCGCACAGGCCTCGCCATCCGGATCTTCCCGCGGCCCGATCGTTTCCGCGATCTCGTCGCCGCTCATCGCATAATGGGTTTCGGCCCGCAGTGCGGCAGCGTCCCACAGCGCCGTCACACCGGCCATCGTCACTTCGAAACGAATACGGATCTTGCCCGTCGGATCATGGATCATATTGCCCCCTGAGCAATTGCAACCGATTTGGCCCGATTCGACCGTTACCATCAGTTTCGGATGTTTAAATTACGGGAAAATACATATGTGCGGAGAATTTCATCAATGAAATTCAACCTTGTGGCTTTATGCGACTGCACCATTCTGCAGCGGTTCTTGAAACCACGACACCGCCAAGCCTTGGCTCGACGGTGTCGCGGAGGACGCGACGTAGAGCGTCGCGGAAAACGTGCGGTTAGTTGCGGAACAACGAGGTGATCGTCTGCGGGGCCTGGTTGGCGATCGACAATGCCTGCACGCCGAGCTGCTGCTTGACCTGCAACGCCTGGAGCTTGGCCGATTCCTTGGCCAGATCGGCGTCGACGAGATGGCCGATCCCGCCTTCGATGGTGTCCGACAGCTTGCTGGTGAAGGTGATCTGATTGTCGATCTTGCGCGACGCCGAGCCAAGGTCGCTCAACTTGCTCGCCAAGCTCTTGCCCAACGTGTCGAGCGTATCGACCGCCTGCTTCGCCTTGGCCGCAGTATCGATCGCAGAATCCCGCCCGAGGACACCGGTGCCGGAGCCGGCGGACGGGGTTTCGGACGTCGGCAAGTCGAGACCCTGGTTGGCCACGCTCAGCGTATCGGGCGCATACGTCGCACCCGAGCCAGACGCCGTATTGGTGAGCGACTGCAACGCACTGACGGTGCCGCCGCCCGTCTTGAGCAGGTTCGTTCCGTTGAACTCGGACGAGTTGACGATCGTGGTGATCTGGTCGCGAAGGGCCGTAAAGTCCTTGTTGTAGGCAGAACGGGTGTCGTCGCTACTGCCGATATCCGACGATTGCTTGGCCAGCGTCTTCAGCTGGTTGACCACGTCCGAAATCTGTTCCGCACCCGCGACCGCCACGTCGGTCACGCTCTTCGCGCGCGTGAGCGACGAGGTCACGGCCTTCAGGTCGCTCAGATTTCCGCGCAAATTCTGCGCGATGGAATAGGAGGCTGAATCGTCCTTGGTCGACGAGACATTCAGGCCGGAATTGATCCGGCTCTGCACGGCTGCCAGGCTCTTCGACGTCGCGTTGAGCGACTGGAGCGCGGCGGCCGCGCCGATATTGGTGTTTACCGAAAAGGTCACGGGCTGGGTTCCTTCTGAAACGATCGGCCAGAACCGATCCTGCGTCTCATTGTGGGAAGGAAATCAATCACGCGGTCATGGTAAACGGGATTTTTATATTTCAGGGGCCGAATGGGGATCGGGATGGTTCTGCCATCACGATCCCCACGATCCCGCCAGCCGATTGGGGGGTGCCGGCGGTGCCGGTTTCCCTTAACGGAACAGCGACGTGATCGTCTGCGGCGCCTGATTGGCGATCGACAGAGCCTGCACACCAAGCTGTTGCTTGACCTGCAAGGCCTGAAGTTTCGCCGACTCTTTCGCCAGATCGGCGTCGACGAGATTACCGATGCCGCTCTCGATCGTATCGGACAGCTTGCCCGTAAAGGTTTGCTGTGCGTCGATCTTGCGCGCTGCGGAGCCAAGGTCGCTGAGCTTACCCGACAGGGTCTTGCTCAACGTGTCGAGTGTATCGACCGCCTGCTTCGCCTTGGCCGCCGTATCGATCGCCGAATCCCGGCCGAGAACACCGGTGCCGGAGCCTGTGGACAGGGTTTCGGACGTCGGCAGGTCGAGACCCTGATTGGCGACGCTCAGCGTATCGGGCGCATAGGTCGCACCCGAGCCAGACGCCGTGTTCGAGAGCGACTGCAACGCACTAACGGTGCCGCCGCCCGTCTTCAGCAGATTCGTTCCGTTGAACTCGGACGAATTGACGATCGTGGTGATCTGGTCGCGAAGGGCCGTGAAGTCCTTGTTGTAGGCAGAACGGGTATCGTCGCTGATGCCGGTGTCCGACGATTGCTTGGCAAGCGTCTTCAGCTGGTTCACAACGTCCGAAATCTGTTCCGTACCAGAAACCGCCACATCAACGACGCTCTTCGCCCGGCTGAGCGAGGAGCTGACTGCCTTCAGGCCGCCCAGGTCTCCACGGAGGCCCTGCGCGATCGCGTAGGAAGCCGAATCGTCCTTGGTCGACGAAACGTTCAGGCCGGAATTGATCCGGCTCTGAACGGTTGCCAGGCCCTTGACCGTCGCATTCAGCGACTGCAAGGCTGCCAACGCGCTGGTGTTGGTGTTTACGGAAAAAGCCATCAAAATTTCCTTCTGGAAATGATCGGCTGCTTCTGCGGCCGCGGGCCGCACCGGCGACCCCCCGACGACCGGAATTCTTCCCGCCGTCCCTCATTGTGGGAGAAAATCGACGGGGATTGGCACCCACGCAGGAATATTCATGGTTTATATGCGGTTAACCATTTTTCGCATGCCATGTACGCGCCGAAAATGGTGTTTCGCGACGCGACGAGCCGGAGTTCAAGGCCACGCCGCTCACTCCTAGAACGGAAATAGCGCGTCGTAGATTTGCTGGCCCCAACGCGCCTGCTGCGCCTGGGTAAGCTGACCGCGACCGCCATAACTGATCCGCGCTTCGGCGATCTTGGTGTGAGGGATGCTGTTGTCGCGTGCGATATCCTGCGGGCGGACAATACCGGTGACGATCAATTCGCGCAGTTCGTAATTGACGCGCATCTCCTGGCGCCCGCGGATCGCCAGATTGCCGTTGGGCAACACGCTGGTGACGATCGCCGACATAGTCATGCTGATCCTGCCCATGCCCGGCTGGATGCTCGATCTCGGGCTGGCGCTGTCGATCACGCTGTCGGTGATGATCCTGATGACCGCCTTGTTCATCGAGAAGCCGCTACAATTGTCAGCCTTCCCGACGATCCTGCTCATCTCCACGATGCTCAGGCTCGGCCTCAACCTCGCCTCGACCCGACTGATTCTCGGCCACGGGCATGAGGGCGCGGATGCGGCGGGCGGGGTGATTGCGGCGTTCGGCAAATTCCTGATCGGCGGTGATACCGTCATCGGCCTGACGATCTTCGCGATCCTGATCGTCATTAACTTCGTCGTCATCACCAAGGGCGCAGGGCGCATCGCCGAAGTCGCCGCGCGCTTCAGCCTCGATTCCATGCCCGGCAAGCAGATGGCGATCGACGCCGACCTGAGCGCGGGGACGATCGACGAAACACAGGCCAAGGCGAGGCGCGCGGACGTGGAGGCGGAGAGTGGCTTTTACGGCGCGATGGACGGTGCCTCCAAGTTCGTGAAGGGGGATGCCGTCGCGGCGCTGCTGATCACCGCGATCAACGTGCTCGTCGGGTTGATCATCGGGGTCGCTGAACACGGCGTGCCCTTCGTCGAAGCATTCCACACCTACACCCTGCTGACCGTCGGCGACGGCATGGTCAGCCAAATCCCAGCGCTGATCGTGTCGACCGCAGCCGGCCTGATGGTTTCGAAGGGCGGCGTTGCTGGCAAGACCGGCGCGGCTCTGGGTGAACAGCTCGGCCGCTATCCCAAGGCGTTCGGGATGGTCTCGATGCTGATGGGCGCGCTCGCCTTGCTGCCCGGCCTGCCCTTTCTGCCCTTCGCGGTCTTTTCCGCACTCAGCGGCTGGGCCGCCTGGCATCTGAGCAAAACCGCAGCCGCGAAGATCGCCCAGGCGGCAGCAGACGAGGCTAATGCGATCGCCGCCGAACCGATCGTCGAGGAGCCGATCTCGCGCACGTTGGCGATCGACGCGATCCGGATCGAGATTGGCTATGCGTTGTTGCCGATCATCAACGATGCGCAGCGTGAACCACGGCTTGACGATCAGGTCCGCGCGCTGCGGCGGCAAATGGCGGCGGATTACGGGTTCGTGCTGCCATCTGTACGGATCATCGACAATATGGGCCTGAAGCCGAACGAATATGTCGTCTTCGTCAAGGAAACGGAATCGGCGCGCGGCGAGATCCGCCTCGACCGATTGCTCGTCATCAACCCCGAGGGCGGCCCGATGGCGCTACCCGGCGAGGAAACGCGCGAACCGGTGTTCAACCTGCCCGCCTTGTGGATCGACCGGGAATTGCGCGACGAGGCGGGATTGCGCGGGCTCACCGTGGTGGACTGCGGAACGATCATCACCACCCACCTGACCGAATTGGTCAAGGATAACATCGCCGATTTGCTGAGCTATACCGAGACGCAAAAGTTGCTGAACGAGGTGCACAAGGATTCGGAGAAGCTGGTGGCCGACATCGTGCCCGCTAAGATCAGCGTCTCGGGCGTGCAGCGCATCCTGCAAAATCTGCTGTCCGAAGGCATCTCGATCCGCGATGTGCCGACGATCCTGGAGGGCATCGCCGAGGCCGCACCGCTGACGCACAGCCTGACCCAGATCACCGAGCATGTGCGGGGGCGGCTGGCGCGGCAGATCTCGGCGCAACAGGCGCGCGACGGTGCGATCCCGATCGTTACTTTGTCGGGCGAATGGGACGAAGCGTTCGCGACCAGCCTGATCGGTGAGGGCGAAGACCGGCAGTTGGCGATGGCCCCCTCCGCCTTGCAGAGCTTTTTGGCCGCGGTGCGCGAAACGCTGGACCGGCTGGCAAGCGAGGGTGAAATCCCGTGCCTGCTGACCAACCCGTCGATCCGCCCGTTCGTTCGCTCGATCATCGAGCGCGTCCGCCCGGCGACGGTGGTGTTGTCACAAAACGAAATCCACGCCCGCGCGCGCATTCGCTCGCTCGGCACGATCGGGTAGCTGGGCGTCCTATAATGAGGCCAGCGTTCGCGCCTCGATATCCGGAAAGGACCTGCATGACATCGGTCGCCGCCAGCGTGTTTTCACCGCTCACGTCATCACCGTCTGCGGTTGGCGACAGTGGAGCCGCGCAGTCGGAACCGGACTCGTTCGGCACCATTCTGGGTTTTGCCGCGCCTGCGACCTTTTCCGGTATCGCGACCAGCGCTGGGCCCGTCAGCGACCTGAGGGTTTCGGGAACGGCAATAGCATCGTTACTGGCAACCGCCTCGACTTCGCTGACAGTCGCCGAGCCGACCCTTACCCCCACGGCGACACCCGTCACCGGTCTGAATACTACGCCGCCCGATATTCTCGTCGTCCCCGGATCACCCGATCTCCAGCCGACCGAATCCCCGGTCGCCACACCCGACGTGCCGACCGCACCGACGCGCAGCACGCCAGGAGAGCAAGCGCCTGTTTCTGCGCCAACCCCTCACTCTGAGATACCCGGCGTGGCCCCGCCAATCAGCAAAACCGACGAGAAAGTTCCTGTCCCTACGGCACCCTCTCGCCCTGTAAAAATCGACGGTCCACCAGCGATCAGCACCGTGACGCCGAAGACGACACCGAACACAAAACCAACCGAGACACGCTACGATGTAATCCTGCCCAAGGCAGAGCCGGCAAAGAGTGAACAGGTAAAGGCGGATCGTCCGCCACCGGATCGACCCGAGGCCGATCGCCCATCGGTCGAGGCACAGTCCCCCGTTGCGCCTGCCGCCGCTCTTCCCCTTCCACCTCCCCTGACCACACTGCTGGCCACGCCGCTGAATACGCCGCTGAACACGCCGCTGACACCGCCACTGCCTGCAACCGTCATCGCGCTCGTCGTGCCACCTCCGGTTGCGGAAAGGCTCACCTCAGCCTCCGACACCAAGGCGGGTGCCAACAACGGCGCGCCAACGGCGGACATCAAGGTTCCCGGCGCCAGCACTACAACTGCACTGATCGCCGAACAGCAGGTCATCCCCATTGGCGAGCGTGGCGGCGAGACTCCATCCGGCAAGAGTGAAGATAAGCCGTTCCCGGCGCGTCACGCCGCGGCACCCACCATCCGTGCCGCAGACGCTGTACCCTCCGGTGAGCCGAGCCCATCATTTACGCTGACGGCACTCAACGCGCCACTCGTGGCATCCAGATCCGCGACTCCATCCCCAATCGGCACCATCACCGCGCAACCCGGCCAGATCGGCCCGGAACTCGGCATCGCGATCGCCCGCCACGTCGCCAGCGGCGGCGCGACCGGCGGGGGGGAAACGATCACGTTGCGGCTCAACCCCGTCGACATGGGCCGGATTGAGGTGAAGCTGTCCTTCGACGATCGTGGCACGTTGCGCGCGATCGTATCGGCCGACAATCCCGCCGCGCTGGACATGTTGCGCCGCGACAGCGCCGATCTTGGCCGGGCGCTCACAGATGCCGGCGTGCGCGCCGACAGCCAGACGCTGCGCTTCGACTCCCGCACCGACGCCGGTCAGAATGGGAACCAAACCGGGAGCCAAAGCTGGGGTCAACATGGGGGCCAGCACGGAGCCCGTGATAGCGGCCAGCGCGGCGACAACGGTCAACCGTGGCAACGCCAGCCTGAATCGAACGGCGATGCCGAAACCGGCGCCGCCGACGACACCATCGCCGCCTATCGACCGCTGCGCACGCGTGGCAGAGTCGACATGGTGGCCTGAGGAGAAGATCATGACCATTCCCGCCACAAGCTCGACGACAGGCACCAGCCCGACCGGTTCCACGCAGGCGGATCAGACCGCGGTCGATTTCAACCTGTTCCTGAAACTGCTCACGACTCAGATCCAGAATCAGGATCCGTTGAAGCCGATGGATTCGACCGAATACACTCAGCAACTCGCGCAGTTCACCCAGGTTCAGCAGACGGTCAAACAGACCAGCACTCTGACCGATATCCTCGCCCAATTGACCACGCAGAACGTGGCACAAGCCTCCAGCTTCATCGGCAAGACCGCACAGTTCGACTATGCCGTGTCGGGCCTGTCCGCCGATCGACCCGCCCGGTGGAGCTATGTCGCCGCGTCCCCGGTCGATGGGTTAAAGGCTACGATCACCGATTCGAAAGGTCGCACGGTGGCGACCAGCACATTGACGCCCGGGCAGAAGGGTGACTTCAACTGGGACGGCACATTGGCGAATGGCGGGAAGGCACCCGATGGTGCCTATACTCTATCGCTGACCGGGACGACTGCGACCGGGGCAAGAATTCCGGTGGCGATCAGCACCAGCGGCCGCGTTGACGAAGTGATCGGCGGTGGCGGCGCAGTGACACTCGGCGTCAACGGGGCCCAGATCCCGGTATCCAAGCTCATCAAGCTGGCGAGTTGACGCCTGAACAGCCGCCAATTGGGCAAACAGGCTGACGATCGAATACGGTGCGTTCGTTACGCATGAATTGCAAAAGGCGCGTCAAGCGAAACCAAGGTCGATCGACAACCCGATTCCCGGATCCAGCGGGGCGGCAGGGCATGCCACCCGCACGGCATCGGCCCGCGCCCGATCGAGGATCGCGGTTGGCATGTCGGCCCGATGATAGAGTCGGTCGGCTTGCCCGAGCAGGCGGGCCTGGCGGAGCGTGAGGTCGTCGGGATCCGCCGAAATCAGACGGATCTCCACCAGCGCATCGACGCTCTCCCCCGATCCAGCGAGCCACGACGAGACGGACGCATCCTTTGCCAGCAGATCGAGTTTACCCCCTGTGCTCATCGCCTCACCCAACGCGCGGCGACGGTCGGTCGCTTGCGGATAAAGCTGGCGGATCGCCCCGCGCGCGTCGAACAGGCTTCGCGCCAAACCGCCCAGTCCCGCTGGCAGCAGCGTTTCAAGCCGTTGCCTCAACGCCGCCGCGAGCCCGGCCGAAACCCCGCCGGTGCCGATCGCGACCAGCACCGGGTCGCGGTCCACGATCGCGGGCAGGGTGAAGTCGCACAGATCGGGACGGTCCACTGCGTTGACCAATATGCCGCGCGCCTTCAACCGCGCGACCGCCTCAAGCGCCGAAGTTTCCTCGTCAAGGGCGACGATCGCGATCCGCGCGTCCGCTCCCTCGTCACCGATCACCGCTCCGGCGCGCTCCAGCAAGCGGCGCTTGGCCTCCGCCGCTTCGCCTTCGCCCAGCAAGATCACGGACCGCCCCGCCAGCTTGACGAACAGCGGCAGACTGTGAAACGTCACGCCTCGAGCCACTCCGGCACGCGCTCGGCGGCGAGGATGGTTTCGGGGTGGATACGATCGGCGACGATGGCGAAGCGGTCGCCATCGACCAGCACCTCGGGCACGAGCGCGCGGCTGTTATACGTGCTAGCCATCGTCGCGCCATACGCCCCGGCCGAACGAAACACGGCCAAATCATCCGACGAGACGAGATCGATATCGCGGCCCATCGCGAACGTATCGCCGGTTTCGCACACCGGACCGGCAATGTTCGCCGTCATCCGCGCGCCCGAGGGGTGAACGGCGGCGAAATCGTGCCAAGCATCGTACATTGCCGGGCGCGCGAGATCGTTCATCGCGGCATCGACGATGACATAGGGGTTGATCGAGCCGGGCTTGACCCAGATCACCTTGGTCAACAGCACCCCGGCATTGGCGACGAGCACGCGGCCGGGTTCGAACATCAGTTCGACGTCCCAGTCCCTGGTCACCCGCGCGACCATAGCGCCATATTCCGCCGGGCTCGGCGGTACGTCGCCGGGCTTGTACGGCACGCCCAAACCACCGCCGAGATCGACGCGGCTGATGAAATGCCCGAACTTTCGCAATTCCGCGATCAGCGCGCCGATCCGCACATAGGCCGCCTCGAGCGGCGCCAGATCGAGCAACTGACTGCCGATGTGGATTGCGATGCCGCGCAGGGACATACCGTCCAGCTCGGCCAGCCGACCATACATCTCCACCGCCCGGTCGATATCGACGCCGAACTTATTCTCCTTGCGCCCGGTCGAGATCTTGGCGTGCGTTCCCGCATCGACATCCGGGTTGACCCGCAACGTAGCCGGCGCGCGTTGCCCACGCGCATGCGCCATAGCGGCCAGGACCTCGCCTTCCTCCTCCAGCTCGAGGTTGAACTGGCCGATCCCGGCATCCAGCGCGGCGCAGAGTTCGGCGCGCGTCTTGCCGACGCCGGAAAAAACGATGTCGGCAGCGGGGATGCCGGCGGCCAGCGCTCGGCGCATCTCGCCGCCCGAGACGACATCGGCACCATAACCCTCCTGCGCCAGCACGCGCAGCACGGCGAGGTTGGGGTTGGCCTTGATCGCAAACGCCAAATGGACCCGGCCTGCCGCTTTCAGTCCGTCACGAAATACCTGCGCATGGCGGCGCAAGGTGGCGGTTGAATAGACATAGACCGGCGTGCCAACGGCTTCGGCGATCGCCGCCAGATCGACCTGCTCGCAATGCAGCGAGCCGTGGAGCATTTGAAAATGATCCATCAGTGCGCCGGGGGCAGGTCGAATGCGTCGCTGCGGCGTTCCTGCGACTGGGTCAGCAGTTCGTCGCTGCGCTGCGGGCGCGCCTGACTGCCGGGGGTCAACAATTGGGTAGGCGTCGGCGTGGCGGTCGCGCCATAGGGTGCGACTGGCAGCGTGTCGCCCTTGGCCGGAGACAGACCCGTCGAGGCACCGCACGCCGCCAGCGCGAGAAGCGCGGCGGCGCCAAGGAAGGGCAGGATAGCTTTCATCGTCATGCTCCGCTTCGTGCCGTGGCGATCGCCCCGCGCACCCGCGCCGGCGCGGTGCCGCCAAAACTGGTTCGGCTGGCGACCGACGCATCGACGCTGAGCACGCCATAGACGCGTTCGTCGATTCGCGCATCGATTGCTTGCAGTTCGGCGATCGGCAACGCGTCGAGCGCCACGCCCAGCTGCTCCGCGCGCTTTACCGCGCTTCCGGTGATGTGGTGCGCCTCGCGGAACGGGATGCCGCCCTCGCGCACCAGCCAGTCGGCAAGGTCGGTCGCTGTGGAAAAGCCAGCCTCAGCGGCGGCGCGCATGCGTGGCGTACGGAACGTCGCGCTTTCGACCATTCCGGTCATCGCCGCGATGCTCAGGCCCAGCAGATCGTGCGCCTCGAACACCGGTGGCTTATCGTCCTGCATGTCCTTCGAATAAGCGAGCGGCAGGCCCTTCATCGTCACCATCAGCGCGGTAAGACAGCCCATGATGCGGCCCGAATGCCCGCGCACCAGTTCCGCGGCATCGGGATTGCGCTTCTGCGGCATGATCGAACTGCCGGTCGACCATTGATCGCTCAAGGACACGAAGCCGAACGGCTGAGAAGCCCACAGGATGAATTCCTCCGCCAGGCGGCTGAGGTGCAAGGCCGTCTGCGTGGCGGCGGTCAAATATTCGATCGCAAAGTCCCGATCACTGACACCGTCGAGCGAGTTGCGCGTCGGTCCGTCGAAGCCGAGGGCGCTCGCCGTCGCATTGCGGTCGATCGGGAAGCCGGTGCCGGCCAGCGCCGCCGACCCGAGTGGGCAGAGATTCAGCCGCGCGCGCGCGTCGGCAAAGCGGCTGCGGTCACGCGCGATCATCTCGTAATAAGCCATCAGATGGTGGCCCAACGTCACCGGCTGCGCGCTCTGCAGATGGGTGAAGCCGGGCATCACGCTGTCGGCATGTTCTTCGGCGCGCGTGAGCAACGCGTGCTGGAACGCGACCAATGCGCCTTCCACATCATCGATTCCGTCGCGCACCCACAAGCGGAAATCGGTCGCGACCTGATCGTTGCGGCTGCGCGCGGTGTGCAGGCGACCGGCAACGGGGCCGATCAGGACCGACAGCTTGGCCTCGGTCTGCATATGGATGTCTTCGAGCGTCAGATCTTCGGCCACGCCGTTTGCTTCGTAATCTGCTGCAACCTGCTCGAGACCCGCCGAAATCGCCGCCGCATCTTCCGCGGAGACGATACCCGCCGCGCCCAACATCCGTACGTGCGCCTGCGATCCAGCAACATCCTGACGCCACAAGCGCTTGTCGAACGGGATCGAGGCATTTATCTCGCGCATCACCGCCGCGGGCCCTTCCGCGAAACGCCCACCCCACATCGCATTGGATGCGTTCATGTCTTTCCGATCGACGATCTTCATGCTCCTGCTGCTCGGCGCGACTGCGGGGTGCGATAAGCAAGACTCCGCCAACGGGCAAGCCGAGGCCGCGTCGACCGCGATTCCCGCCCCGGCCGCCCGTGGCGCGACATCGACCGGTACGATCGACCGCAGCCACAAGGGTGAGGCTCCACCAACGGTCAGCCTGATCGCGCCCGACGGCGGCAAAACGATGATCTCGGCCTTCAAGGGAAAGCCGGTGCTGGTCAATCTGTGGGCAACATGGTGTGCGCCGTGCATCAAGGAGATGCCGACTCTGGATGTCGTCGCCGGGCGGATGACGGTGGTGGCGGTGTCGCAGGATCTGGACGGCGCGGCGAAGGTCACGCCATTCCTGGCTAAAGCCGGCCTGAAGAACATCAAGCCGTATCTCGACCCGCAGGTCGCGATGAGCACCGCCTATCAGGCGAGCCTGCCGACCAGCATCCTGTATGATTCGAACGGCAAGGAAGTGTGGCGCGCGGTCGGCGGCATGGACTGGACGTCGAAGGCCGCCACCGACCTGCTCGCCGAGGCGACCTGACCCGGCGCTACTCGATAGCCTGTCCGGTCCTCAATGACCGCGACAGGCGAGTGCCTCGATGATTTCCTCGACGCGGGCAGGGTCTCCGCTTGCGATCACTTCGCCCACGCTGTCGGCGGTGAGCGGATCGCCCGCCCAGTCGCACACCCGCCCGCCCGCGCCCTCGATCACCGGGGCCAAAGCGGCGAAATCGTGGATCTTGAGATTGGCCTCTACTACGATGTCGAGCCAACCGCTGGCGATACAACCGTAATTATAACAATCGCCGCCCAATACGGTGCTCATCACCGCCGTGTCGAGATGCTCGAAGGCGTGCAATTGGTTGTCGTCGAACGCGGCGGGCGAGGTGGTGCCGAGCAGCGCCGTGGCGAGATCCGGGCAACGACGCGTCTTCGCGGACCTGCCGTTGAACAGGGTCGGCTGCCCGACCACACCAAGCCAGCGCTCGTGCAGGATCGGCTGGTCGATCAGACCGAGCATCGGCCAGCCTTCGACCATCAACGCAATCAGCGTGCCGAAGATCGGACGCCCGGAAATGAAGGCCCGCGTGCCATCGATCGGATCGAGCACCCAGACGCGACCGGAATTGCCGTCCTTGACCCCGTATTCCTCCCCGATGATCGCATCGTTCGGATAGGTCTTTTCGATCAGCGTCCGCATCGCCGCCTCGGCCGCGCGGTCGGCCAGCGTGACGGGGGAAGCATCTTCTTTCGCCTCCAGGCCATGGGGTTTGCGGAAATACGGACGAATCGCCGCACCGGCGGCATCGGCAAGCTGGCCGGCAAAGGCGATCTCGGGGCTGGAACTGCGCATCGCGCCTGCCTAGCCGTGCCAGCGCAGCCTCGCCAGCCCGGATCGCACCATGTCCCGGCTTTTGGGGATACACTGCGCCCGTCATACCCCTCGGACAGACGGGCCGGTTCGACCGTCGGAATATGATCCTGGGCAATCCGGCAAAGCCAAGGCATCGGTCGAGCTTGTTGTGGTTTCCCCCGATGAGCATCATCGTTCCAAGACGCAGGGGCAATCCGTGCAGGCACGCTTTTACCGTTTGATTTACTGGGTTCGAGGACTCAATTGTAAATTTCGAACATCCTCACAGTCCTGCGTCGATCCCGCTTGCGCTGAAGCGATGACAACTTGACCCGAAATGAACATGTCGAGTCGATTTGCACACCGGTTATTAGCAGTTCGGCTCTATCAAGTAGGTGCACAAGGGCAGCAGGTCGCACCGCGGCCCCGGGGGAAACAGCTGTGCAATTGACCGCTGAGGAGCGACATGAAGACGGCAAACGCATTCCGCAAGGCTGAGACCGAAGACGTAGCGAACGATCTGTTCGACCGTATCGGCGAGTTTCTGTGCGAACAGCGGCTCAGCCCGAATCCGCAGCATTATACCTTTGCCTATCGAGTGTTGACCGAGACACGCAGCCCGCTGGCGCACGCGGTGGCGACGATCACCGATGGCGGGGTGCGCCTGTCGCGGGCCGATATCGAGAAACTGGGCGGTTCGGTCGCCGTCGGCACGTCCAGCACCGCCGCGACCGAGCAGGCCGAGCGTGCAAAACGTGACGAACTGGTCGCACAGACCCAGATGCAGGTCGAGGGGTTCAACGACATGGTCCAGGCGATGCGCGTCGAGACCGAGGATTTTGGTCGCGATCTCGCCGCCAGCGCGGATGCAATGAAGGAAGCCAGCATCGGCTCCGACGACATGGTGCGGCTGACCGGCGCGATGCTCGACAGGGTGCGCAGCGCCGAAAGCCGGCTGGAGGCAGCGACGCACGAGGCGAGCGAACTTCGCGCCAAGCTGGAGGAGGCACGCGACAATGCCCGGCGCGACCCGCTGACCGATCTCCCCAACCGTCGCGCCTTCGAAGAGGCCTTTGCCGAACAATGCGACAGCGGCGCGCCGTTGTGTATCGCCGTGTGCGACGTCGATCATTTCAAGTCGGTCAACGATCGCTTCGGCCATGCCGTGGGAGACCGCGTGCTGAAGGCGATCGCCGACGCGCTGGCGGTCGCCTGCACCGGGCACATGGTCGCGCGGTATGGCGGCGAGGAATTCGCCATCCTGTTCACCGGAATCGATTGCGACAAGGCGCTCCTCACGCTGGAAGAGGGGCGTCGATCCGTGGCGGCAAAACGTTATCGCCTGCGCGAATCCGATCAGCCGCTGGGCGAAGTTACCTTCTCCGCCGGACTGACCGCGATGAAGGACCGGGAATCGCTCGGCACCGTGTTCGGGCGCGCCGATCGGCTGCTGTATGTGGCCAAGAATGCCGGACGCAACCAACTCCAGATCGGATGACATTATCCGCGCCAATATCTGGCGTGAAATCCGATTTGACTTGGTGTCTAGCGCTAGTTTGAAGCGTAGCAAGTTTTCGAATACAGCAATTACAGTTACTTATTAAATTGGCACGCTCCCTGCAATACCTCTGGCATCGGCGGACGGATGGTCCGGACCGCCGCCAAGCAAGGGAGTATCTACCATGTCGTTCCACTTCGAAGCCGCTCAGCGCGTTGCCGTTTCGCTCGTTGCCGCCCTGTTCGTCGCCGCCGTGATGATCAGCGCTGCCGTCCCCGTCCTCCCGGTCGCCTGACCGGAAGGACGAGACCCCCAAAGTCCCGTTCCTGAGCCAATCCGACCGAATCCGCGCGCTTCTGCCGTCGGAACGGTCTATATCCACCGTGCGGGCATGCTGCCCGGCGAGGATCGACACGATGGCCAAGGGACAGAAGAAGACCAACAAGGAAGTGCGCAAGCCCAAGGCCGAGAAGGTCAAGGCGATCGCCGCCAACAGTTCGACCAAGAATAAGGCCGTCGAGATGGTCACCATCAAAAGCTGACCTGTATGATCGACGACGACATTTACACGTATGACGAAGCGACCGGCGAATGGGCCAGCGCTGCCGAAATGCCGGCTACGCCCGAGACGAGCATGGTGGTGCGCGACGCGGTCGGCAATGTGCTGGCCGACGGGGATCAGGTGACGGTGATCAAGGACCTGACCGTCAAGGGCGCGGGCCAGATTCTGAAGCGTGGCACGGTGATCAAATCGATCCGGCTGACCGGCGATGCGCAGGAAATCGATTGCCGGTACGATGGCATCAAGGGCCTCGTGCTGCGCGCCGAATTCGTCAAGAAGCGCTGACGGGCAGGTACGGAATTGGGCGAGGTCACGCTGCACGAAAGCTGGCTCGAACCCCTGCGCGGGCAATTCGACCAGCCGTACATGGCTGCGCTGAAAACCTTCCTCGCCGCCGAACGCGCGGCCGGCAAACACATCTTCCCGCGCGCCGGCGAGTGGTTTCGCGCGCTCGATTTGACGCCGCTCGACCAGGTGCGCGTCGTGATCCTTGGGCAGGACCCCTATCATGGCGCGGGGCAGGCGCATGGCCTGTGCTTCTCCGTCCAGCCCGGCGTGCGGACGCCGCCGAGCCTCGTCAACATCTACAAGGAGATGGAGGCCGATCTCGGTGTGCCGCGCGCCGCTCATGGGGTCCTCGAACACTGGGCCCGGCAGGGCGTGTTGTTGCTGAACACCGTGCTGACGGTGGAGATGGGGCTCGCCGCATCGCACCGCGACAAGGGCTGGGAGCGCTTCACCGACGCGGTGATCGCGCTGGTCAATGCCCGGCCGGAGCCAATCGTCTTCATGCTCTGGGGTGCCCATGCGCAGAAGAAGGCGGCGGCGATCGACGATGTGGTGCGCGGCGGGCGGCATCTGGTGCTGAAGGCGGCGCACCCCTCCCCCTTGTCGGCGCATACCGGCTTTTTCGGCAGCCGACCGTTCTCCCAGGCCAATGCCTTCCTGGCGGCACATCACCGCGGCACGATCGACTGGGCGTTGCCCGCGACCGCGCAGGGAGCGAATCGATCCGGCGCTCGTTGATCGTCCGCACAGGAGAGTTGCCATGCCCAAGACCCTGACCGACATAGCCGACGCGATGAAGCAGATCGACTTCGCGATGCTCTCCACCCGCACCGAGAACGGGATGATCGGCGCGCGACCGATGAGCAACAACCGGCAAGTCGATTATGACGGCGACAGCTGGTATTTCACCACCGACGACACGCGGATGGTGGACGATATCGCCGCCGACCCGAACGTGTCGCTCGGCTTTCAGGGCAAGGCCGGTCTGCTCGGCCTGCGCCCGTTGTTCGTCGCGATCGAGGGGCGTGCGGTGTTGATCCGCGACAAGGCGATGTTCGAGGACCATTGGACGAGCGGGCTCGACCGCTGGTTCCGGCAGGGCGTCGACACGCCCGGCCTGGTGCTGATCCAGGTGCAGGGCGTGCGCGCGCATTATTGGGACGGCGAGGACGAAGGCGAGATCATCCTGAAGGGCGATGCGCTGGTCGAATGATCCGCCGTGCCCGGCAGCCTGCGCGCCCGGGTCCGGCTAGGGTCACACTAGGGTCACACTAGGGTCACACTAGGGTCACACTATCGCGATCGTCGGCGCCGCGCGGAATTTTCGGCAGGGTCGAGATAATAGCATTCGTCGGCGATTTCCTCGTCGGTCAGTGCGCCGCCCGCATCGCGCTTGGCCAGCGCAGCGGCACCGCGCGCGGCGCGCGCGACGGCGTCTTCGGCCGCGACCTGCGCGTCGGACCGGGCAGGGCGCTGCTCATTCAGGAAATGCGGCAGCACGCCGTCGGCGATGTCGGCCAGTTCCAGCTCGACCGCCAGATCATCGGGCGACAGCACCTGCTCCGGCGGGGCGGGCAGCGCCGGCTCCATTGCGCGCAAGCTTTCCTCCAGCGCCGGCGGGGCCGCGGCGGGCGGAACGGACGTATGGCCATCGCCGCCGCGCAGGCCACCGCCATAACGCTCGGGCTTCAAATGGCTGAGCAGATATTTGAGCAGGCGGTTGTCATGCACCAGCCGAGCGCCGACCACCTCACCGTGACGATCATAGACTTCCTGCTCGACGCCTTCGATCGCGCGTTCGAACGCAATGTCCTCGATCAGGGCGCCGGCATGGTGCCGCGCCGCGTCACAGGCCCGCGCAAAGGCCGCGCCATGGCCCGCGCGGCGCAGGCGATAGGCGCTCTCCCGGCTCATGCCGACCGCCTTGGCCGCGGCACCGACGAGCCCGGTATCGGCGAGCATTTCGATGAAGCGGCGCTGTTTCCCCTCGGTCCAGCCCTCGAACCGCGGGCGGCGGCGGACGGGCACCCCGCGATATTCGGCGGGATCGTAGACGGGTGCCGCGGCGGCGGCGTCCTCGGAATCGGTGACGGCCAGCGCATGGCTCGGCGCGGCGCGGGGATCGGACGAGTCGGTCATCCGCCAGTATGGAGCAGGCGAAATCCTACATTGCAACATGCGCGCGCAAACCGGCGATCCGCCGGGACCGGACGCGCCGGGCCGCCGTGTTCAGGATGGCGGGGACGCGGGGGGGATGACCGGGCGCGAACTCGATCAGATCCCACAGATTGCCGGAGAGATCCGCGAACACGGCGACGCGGCCGTAATCGTAGTCGGCGGGCGGGCGGACCCATGCGACCCCGGCGGCGGTGAAGGCGGCGTGATCGCGCGCGAGATCGTCGGTGGCGAGAAACAGGAACACGCGGCCGCCGGCCTGATCGCCGACACAGTGCTCCTGGGTGGAGGTGGAGGCGCGGGCGAGGAGGATAGTGGTGGCGTGTCCGGGCGCGCCGGGCGGGCGGATCGTGACCCAGCGCTTGTCCTGTTCGGGCTGGTAAATGTCCTCGACCAGGGTGAAGCCGAGCTTGCCGACATAGAAAGCGAGCGCTTCGTCATAGTCGCGGACGATGAGGGCGATGTGGGCTAGGTGGGGCATTGTGGGCCGACTATCGGATGCGCGCGCTGGCGCGTAAAGACAGGCGATGAGTCGCAGCCGCCGCCATGCTCCGTTTATCGGTTACACTAGTGCCGCGAGCGACAAGCCGTGGAAGCAGCAGCACGCGCGCAGGTTGCGGCGTGCCGTTCATCAGGCGCTCGACCGGACGTGCGACGGCGATGCTCTGCCCATCGATCGATATGCCCTGGGGCATGCGGGGTGGGACGCGCCGAAGGATGGCAAGCAACGGCTGGACGATCCAAACTCCAAATACCTTCGGAAATGATTGCTACGGCTGCGATTGCCTTGTCAGAATTAGCGCAGAATCGTATATTCGGCACATGGCACAAATGAACATCTCGATTCCCGACCAACTGAAAAGCTGGGCGGAAGCCCGCGTTGCCGAGGGACGGTACAGCAGCACCAGCGATTACGTGCGCGATCTGGTGCGGCGCGATCAGGAATATGCCGAGAAGCACCGCGTGCTGGTGGCCGCGATCGACGAGGGGCTGGCGTCTGGCGTGAGCGAGCGGACGATCGAGGATATCATTGCCGATCGCCGGAAGCGGGATGGCCTCGCTTGATGCAGGTCGCGGTGAGCCGGAAGGCTGACGCCGATCTCGATGATATCCTCGATTACGGTATCGCCACGCACGGCCGGACGGTGGCGGAAGCATATCTCCGAACGATCGATTCTGCTTTCGACATGCTTGGCGAGTATCCGGAGTTGGGGATGATGCGGCCAGACCTGAGATCCGGCCTGCGCAGCCTGCCGGCTGGCGAACATCGTGTCTTCTACGTCGTTTTGGATGACAGGATTTCGATTGTTCGTGTGCTGCATAAGGCGATGGATGCTGCGCGATATTTGTAGTGTGGGGACTGTTTGCAAGCCAGCGGTTGCTCATCCCGGCACGCTTCAAAAACTGCTCG
>NZ_JANYEK010000143.1 GCF_025363195.1 Sphingomonas sp. | reverse complement strand
AGCGAAATCTACTTTACCTACACGCCGCGTATCGCATCGACCTTGATCGGCACCATTCCGCTTTCGCAGACGATTTATATGTCACCGCGCAATTCGGCCTTTATCGCTCTCAATTGATGCATCATTCGACAGGGTATATCGCAATGACATCCATCTTTCAGCGTCTGACCATACAGTTGCGGCGTCTGCGCCGCGATCGACGTGGTAACGTGCTGATGATCTTCGGTTTCGCGCTGGTACCGCTGAGCTTCGCGACCGGCATGACAATAGATTATGCGCGCGCGGCGCGGACCCAAACCCGTCTCAACGCGGTCACCGATGCTGCGGCACTGGCCGGAGTAACGCCGCAGATGCTGTCGAGGACGCGGTGGGAATCGATCCAAGCAATTTATCAGAACTTCTACGCGCAGGCTGGGGTTAATCAATGCCAGGGGACTGTCAATCGTCTGAGTTTTACCGCCGGCTGCAACTATGTCGGGAACGATAACGGCTCGGTCTATACCTTCACCGACGGGTCGCTCTCCGTCATCGTTACCGATAACAACACGGTCGGACTCAGCCGCACGGTCCAGTTGACCTATAACGCAAAGTCGGGAAACATTTTTGGCAATTTGCTCGGCATGGCGTGGATTCCGATCGGCGGCACGACTACGACCAACGCCAAGATTGCGCCGAACATCGACTTTTATGTGATGCTCGACACCTCCGGTTCGATGGCCTTCCCGGCGACTTCGGACGGCATCACGCTGTTGCGGAGCAAGACGGGCGGTTGCGCTTTTGCCTGTCATTCGACCAACGATGCGACCGCAACGGATGCGAACAACAAAACCAGCGATTATTACGGCGTGGCAACGTCTTTCAGTATTCCATTGCGCGTCGATGAGGCCAAGAAGGCCGTAACCAGCATGATGTCGCTTGCCACTACGACGGCGTCCAACAACAATGCGACCTATCGCGCCGCGCTAAATTCTTTCGCCGCAGCGGATTCACGTGCCAATAACAGTTTCAAGACGCTCAAACCACTGACCAATAACCTGTCTAGTGTCGGTACAGCCGCGAATGGCGCCAGCACATCTTTATCTTATAAAAACAATTGCCCGACCGCGAGTTTTTGTAACAGCGACGCCGACACCGCGTCGAGCGACGCGTTCAACCGCATCAACACCATCATGCCCAATCCCGGCAACGGCACCAAAGTGGCCGGGGATACGCCCCAGGAGATCCTGTTCGTCATTACCGACGGGATGCGGGACGAAACCCGATCCGGCGGCCGTCCTGAGGTCGCCTTCGATCCCGCGTGGTGCTCCACGGTCAAGAACCGCGGCATCCGGATCGCCGTCCTCTACACCGAATTCCTGCAGAGTTCGATGGATGGCGACGGTTGGTCGCAGACCAACGTCGTGCCGTATCTCAATCAGGTGGAGCCAGCCTTGATCGCCTGCGCGTCACCCGGCCTGATGTACAAGGTCACCACCGACGACGACATTTCGGCGGCCCTGAACAAATTGTTCCTCGCCGCGATCACCAACGCGCACATCACGCAGTGAACGAATGGCACCTCGCCCAAGGCGAGGTGCCATAGCGATACCGGTCAGACGATCTTCTTCACCGCCGCGACGATCTTGGCCGCACTGAGCAGCGCCAGCTTTTCCAAGTTCGCCGCGTAAGGCAAAGGCACGTCTTCGTTCGCCACGCGCAGCACGGGCGCATCGAGATCGTCGAACCCTTCCTCCATGCAGATCGCGACGATCTCCGACGCGATCGAACACGTCGCCCAGCCCTCTTCCGCGACGATCATGCGGTTGGTCTTCTTCAGGCTCTTGAGCACCGCTGCCTTGTCGAGCGGGCGCAGCGTGCGCAGGTCGAGCACTTCGACGTCGATACCCTCTGCAGCCAACGTGTCGGCGGCTTCCAGCGCCAGGCCCACGCCGATCGAATAGCTGACGATCGTCACGTCCTTGCCTTCGCGCATGACCCGCGCCTTGCCGATCGGCAGGACGTAATCGTCGAGTGCGGGTACCTCGAAGGTGCGGCCGTAGAGCAATTCGTTTTCGAGGAAGACGACCGGGTCTTCGGTGCGGATCGCGGCTTTGAGCAGGCCCTTGGCGTCGGCCGCATCATAGGGCGCGATGACGATCAGGCCGGGGACGCTCGCATACCACGGGCCGTAATTCTGGCTGTGCTGCGCACCGACACGCGACGCCGCGCCGTTGGGGCCACGGAACACGATCGGGCAACGCATCTGGCCGCCGGACATATAGTTCGTCTTAGCCGCCGAATTGATGATGTGGTCGATCGCCTGCATGGCGAAGTTGAAGGTCATGAACTCGACGATCGGACGCAGACCGCCCATCGCCGCGCCGGTGCCGACGCCGGCGAAACCATATTCGGTGATCGGCGTATCGATCACGCGCTTGTCGCCGAATTCGTCGAGCAGACCCTGCGTCACCTTGTACGCGCCCTGATATTCGGCGACTTCCTCGCCCATCACGAAGACGCGGTCGTCCTTGCGCATTTCCTCGGCCATCGCATCGCGAAGCGCCTCGCGCAGCGTGATCTTGACCATTTCGGTGCCCGCAGGAATGGCGGGGTCTGCAACCTCTTCCCCTCTCCCCTTGGGAGAGGGGGGAGCCGCGTCAGCGGCGGAGGGTGAGGGTGACGTCGGGGGTTGGACAGCTTCACCCTCACCCGTCGCGTGTTGCGACGCGCCACCCTCTCCCGATGGGAGAGGGGTAGAGGGTGCTGCCGCCTTCGCGGGCGCGGAATCGGCGCTTTCGCCCTCTTCGAACAACGTCGCGATCACGGTGCCGACCTTCACATTGTCGGTCCCCTCCGCAATCATGATCTTGCCGATCGTGCCTTCGTCGACCGCTTCGAACTCCATCGTCGCCTTGTCGGTCTCGATCTCGGCCATGATGTCGCCGGATTTCACGACATCGCCTTCCTTGACCAGCCATTTGGCCAGTGTGCCTTCCTCCATCGTCGGGGACAGGGCGGGCATCTTGATTTCGATGGGCATCAGTATTTTTCCACCAGCACGTCGGTATAGAGTTCGGCGGGCTCCGGCTCGGGCGCGCTCTCGGCGAAGTCCGCCGCCTCGGCGACGACCTTGCGGATCTCCTTCTCGATCTCCTTCAGTTCGTCTTCCTTGACGCCCTGTTCCTCCAGCAGCTTCTTGCAATGCTCGATCGGATCGGACTTGTCGCGAACGGCCTGAACCTCCTCGCGGCTACGGTATTTCGCCGGATCGGACATCGAGTGCCCACGGTAACGATAGGTCTTCATCTCCAGGATGATCGGCCCCTTCCCCGCGCGAACCCAGGCCAAGGCCTCTTCCGCTGCGCCGCGTGCCGCGAGCACGTCCATGCCGTCGACCTGGATGCCGGGAATGCGGAAGCTCTCGCCGCGCCGATAGAGCTGGTCTTCCGCCGACGAGCGGTTGACCGAGGTGCCCATCGCGTACTGGTTGTTCTCGATCACATAGATGACCGGCAGCTTCCACAGCTCGGCCATGTTGAAGCTTTCATACACCTGCCCCTGGTTCGACGCGCCGTCGCCGAAATAGGCGAGGCATACGCCACCATCGCCCTTATATTTGTGGCTGAAGCCGAGGCCGGTGCCAAGCGACACCTGCGCGCCGACAATTCCGTGCCCGCCATAGAATTTATGCTCGACGCTGAACATGTGCATCGAGCCGCCCTTGCCCTTGGAGATACCGGCCTGACGCCCGGTCAGCTCCGCCATGACATCCTTGGGCGGGATGCCGCACAACAGCATATGACCGTGATCGCGATATCCGGTGATCACGCTATCCTTGTCCGACAGCGCCGATTGCAGGCCGACGGCGACCGCCTCCTGCCCGATATACAGATGGCAGAACCCGCCGATCAAACCGAGGCCGTACAGCTGCCCGGCTTTCTCCTCGAAACGGCGGATGAGCAGCATCTGCTTGTAGAATTCGAGCAGTTCTTCCTTCGACGCCGCGTATAATCTCGGCTCGCCGGGGCGCTCGCGGTTTGGCGTGCGATGTGGCGCGCTGTCTGGCGCGGGTGCTTCGATCTTTCGGGCAGCAGGTGCTTTGGCCACAGGCTAGGAACCTCGTTTCCTTGGGGAGAGGAAGGGCGCGTATAGGCCGTTTACGGTCGGGACTTCAATCGCCCGCCGTTACAGAAGTTTATTCGATCAAAGACAATCCGCGATTGCCCGCCCCCATCGCGCATGCCTAAAGCCTTGGTCGATGGACACGCCAACGATCGCATCGCCCCACCCGTTACGCATCGCCAATTTCCGCGCCTATTGGGTGGCACGCTTCGCCATGACGATTGCGCAGAATGCGATGATCATCGTCATCGGCTGGCAGGTCTATACCATCGCACGCGAAGACATGGGGATGAGCGTCAGCGGCGCGGCGGCACAATTGGGGCTGATCGGGCTGCTGCAATTCCTGCCGCTGTTCCTGACCACGCCGATCACCGGCTATGTCGCGGATCGCTTCGACCGCCGCTGGATAACGCGGGTCACGGTCGCGCTACAATTGTTCTGTGCGCTGATGCTCGCATTGGCGACATATGAGGGGTGGATTTCGCTGCCCATCCTGTTTTCGGTCGCGGTGCTGCTCGGCCTGGCGCGCGCCTTTTCCGGCCCGGCTTTCTCCGCCCTTGCGCCCAATCTGGTCCCGCGCGAGGTGTTGCCGACGGCAATCGCGCTCAGCTCGATCTCGTGGCAAGTCGGCACGATCATCGGCCCGGCCATCGGCGGCTTCGCCTATGCCCACGCCCAGAGCGGCGCCTATTGGCTGGCGGTCATATTATTCGGCGTGGCGCTGTCATGCTTGCTGCTGATCGGGCGCGTCGCGCAACCACCGCGTTCGACCGCGCATCCGATCCGCCAGATCATCGACGGGCTGCGCTATGTCGGGCAGAACAAGCTGGTGCTGGGAACGATCACGCTCGATCTGTTCGCCGTGTTTCTTGCCGGGACGAGTGCGCTGTTACCGATCTATGCGCACGATATCTTCAAGGTCGGGGCGCAGGGTCTCAGCCTGCTGGCCGCGGCGCCGGCGGTCGGTGCCTCGGTGATCGCGCTGATCTTCTCGATCCGCCCGCTCAAGCACAATGTCGGCCCGCGCATGCTGATCTCGGTTCTGGTCTATGGCAGCGCAACGATCCTGTTCGGTATCGCCCACCTGATCGTCCCGGCTTATGCATTCGAGGTCGGCGTGGGCGCGCTGGCGGTTGCGGGCGGTGCGGACATGTTCTCGGTCTATATCCGTCAGTCGCTGATCCAGCTTTATACGCCGGACGAAATGCGTGGGCGCGTCGGTGCCGTGTCGCAATTGACCATCTCCGCCTCGAACGAATTGGGCGAGGCCGAATCCGGCTTCCTCGCCGCTGCGTTCGGGCCGATCGGCGCGGTCCTGATCGGCGGCGGCGGCGCGATTGCAGTCACGATCCTGTGGACCTATCTGTTTCCCAGCATTCGCCGGGCCAAGACGTTCGATCCGCCCGCAGACCAATTGGAGGCAGCATCATGAAAGCCAACACGATCCTCGAGACGATCGGCAACACGCCGCATATCCGCGTGTCGAAGCTGTTCCCGGATTCCGAAGTGTGGATCAAGTCAGAGCGGTCCAATCCCGGCGGATCGATCAAGGACCGGATCGCTTTGGCCATGATCGAGGCGGCGGAGGCTTCGGGCGAACTCACCCCCGGCGGCACGATCATCGAACCGACCAGCGGCAATACCGGTGTCGGCCTGGCAATGGTCGCGGCGGTGAAGGGCTATAAGCTGGTGCTGGTCATGCCCGAAAGCATGTCGATCGAACGCCGCCGCCTGATGCTCGCCTACGGCGCGACCTTCGACCTCACCCCGCGCGAAAAAGGCATGAAGGGTGCCATCGAACGCGCACTCGAACTTGTCGACCAGACCCCCGGCTCGTGGATGCCGCAGCAGTTCGAGAATCCGGCGAACATCGATGTGCATACGCGCACGACCGCGCTCGAAATCCTGAACGACTTCGCCGACACGCCGATCGACGTGATCATCACCGGCGTCGGCACTGGCGGACACATTACGGGCGTAGCCGAGACGTTGAAGAAGTCATGGCCGAACCTGAAAGTCTATGCGGTCGAGCCACAGGCATCGCCGGTCATCTCCGGCGGGCAGCCCGGGCCGCATCCGATCCAGGGAATCGGCGCAGGGTTCGTGCCCGCAAACCTGCACACCCAGGCGATCGATGGCGCGATTCAGGTCGATGCGGCGATGGCCAAGGATATGGCGCGCCGCGCCGCGACCGAGGAGGGCATGCTGGTGGGCATCTCGTCCGGCGCGACGCTGGCGGCGATTTTGCTAAAGCTGCCCGATCTACCCGCCGATGTGCGGGTACTCGGCTTCAACTACGACACGGGCGAGCGCTACCTTTCGGTGCCGGACTTCCTGCCGGAAAGTTGAGGCAATCGGATCCCGGCCCCTTCCGCGACGGCGGCAGAGGTCTGGAACGTTCAGAAATCGCACGCGGAAAAATCGAGCCGCACCGTCATCATGCGGCTATCCTCTCGCGCCGGTAACCATTAGGAACGACGCGACGGTGTTCGGGCACCTTATGGGGAAATTCAATGCGTAGGGCGATGATCTGCATCACCGCGATGCTGGTGCTGGTTCAGATATGGCCATCTATCTTCGGTCAGCGCAGCGCCTCCGATCTATCCGTCCCCGCCGCGCATGCCGCATTTAGCAGTCCGGCACCCACCCATCGCGGGACCGCAAGTGCATGGGAAACCTCGACTCCGCCCGCCTGCTTCCCACAATATCGCCAGTCGCTCACGACGTGTGCCAAGGGCGACCGCGTCTGCACGGCAAAGGCGGCGAACGCCTATGACCTGTGCGATGCCACGGGGTTCTGGCCGCAATAATCCGACGCAAAGGTTGGGTTACGACACCGAATCACCCCCCGAATCGGCTGCCCGCGGTGCCACCGGCTCGCCCATTTCTCTTTCCGGCAGAATAGGCTAAGGGCCGTCGCCCGATCTGCCAGGAGCCGATGTGCCCCCCTTCCCGTTCCGTTTCGACCATCGCTGAATCGCTCCGCGCATGTCGAAAACCCTGCCCCCGATCTCGCCGATCCTGCGCGTCATCCTCGCCATCGTCGCACTGTTCGCGGTGGCGATGCCCGCGCTGATCGTCGCCACCGCGCCCAGCATCACGGTGCGTCCTCGTATCGCCAGAGCGCCGCAGCGCATCGTGCCACAAGCCCAAGTCCCGCCGGTCGAACCGCTCGCCTACCAGGATCTCGCTCCCGACGACGCCCGCGCCTTCAACAAGACGGTGCCGTTCTCGACCGAACCAAACCCAGCCGCCCGGCCATTCTCCCTCACCGGCACCGACGAGGACAAGGCGCGGGCGACGGACTGCATGGCGGTGGCGATGCTTTATGAGGCAGGTGACGATACGCTCGGCCAGCGCTCGGTCGGACAGGTGATCATCAACCGTGTTCGCCACCCGGCTTTCCCCAAGACGATCTGCGGCGTGGTGTTCCAAGGGTCGGAGCGCCACACCGGCTGCCAGTTCACCTTCACCTGCGATGGCGCGCTGACCCGGCATCTATGGTCGGACGACGCCTGGCGCCGGGCGCGTGAGACGGCGGCATTGGCGCTGACCGGCACTGTGTTCAAGTCGATTGGTTATTCGACGCATTATCATACCGACTGGGTCGTGCCGTATTGGCAGTCCAGCCTGGACAAGGTCGCGCGGGTACGCACGCATCTGTTCTTCCGGTGGACCGGCTGGTGGGGCACGCCGCCCGCTTTTCGGCGCAGCGTCTCGCCCAGCGAACCGGTGATCCCCGCGCTGGCGATATATTCCGACGCGCACCGCCCGGGCGCAGCCACGACCGAGGCCGCCAATGCATCGATCGCGGCGGCGGCGGTGAGCGGTGCACTGCCATCAGCGACCATCGGCGACAGCGACAGCTTCCTCGTCACGCTCGACGCCAAATTGCCTCCGGAAAGCTATGCGAAATTGGCGACCGCAACCTGCGGCGACCGGCCTTACTGCAAGTTCATGGGCTGGAGCACCAAGGCGAAAACGCCGACCGTTTTGCCGCTGCAATCGACGCAAGTGGCGGCCATGTCGTTCAGCTATTTGCGCGATCGTGCCCGTACCTATGAAAAAGCACTGTGGAATTGCGCCGAATTCAGCCGCAGCGACAAGAACCAGTGCATGAAGCTGCAGGTGCTGGCTCCGGTCCAGACCGTGCATCCGGCGACGGAGGTGTTCCGTCTGGAGACATTGCCCGGCACGAAAGTCGCCGTGCCGGTGAGCACCGCACCGAAGCCGCCCGCCGACGGGTTGGCTGGCGTGCGGCGGCGGGTAGAGATCACGGCGGCACCGGTAAAACCCGTGACAACGCTGCTACCGGACGGTCGGTAACCGCAAAAGCGCCTCCACTTCGGGAGGCGCTTCAGCACTTCACGCCGCCATGAACATCTCGGCGGGCAGCGCCATCAGCGATTCCGCACCACCTTCGATCTTGCGACGCAGCGCACCGGCATCGGGCATGATCCGCTCAGCAAAGAAGCGCGCCGTCACCAGCTTGGCGTCGAGGAACGCGGCATCGCCCCCCCAATTCTTGGCGCCCGCCGCCTTCAACGCCGACGCCGCAGTCGCCATGCGCAGCCACATCAGACCGGTCGCCACGATGCCCATGATTTGCATATAGCTATAAGCACCCGCGCCGATATTCTCCGGGTTCTGCATGCCGTTCTGCATGAACCACATCGTGGCGGCCTGGAGCTCGCCATTGGCCTTTTCCAGCGCACCTGCAAACGCCGCCGTCTCCGGATTGGACTTGCCCGCAGCAACCTCCTCGGCGACGATTCGGAACAGCGCCTGCACCGCGCGACCGCCATTCGACGCCAGCTTGCGGCCGACCAGATCCATCGCCTGCACGCCGTTGGTGCCTTCGTAGATCATCGCGATCCGCGCATCGCGGACATATTGCTCCATGCCCCATTCGGCGATGTAGCCGTGACCGCCATAGACTTGCTGGGCGTTGGTCGCGATCTCATAACCCTTGTCGGTGCCGTAACCCTTGATGACCGGGGTGAGCAGACCGAGCAGATCGCCCGCAAGCTGTTTCTCCTCATCGCCCGGCGCGGAATGTTCGAGATCGGCCTGGAGCGCGCCCCACAGACACAAGGCGCGAAGCCCCTCGGTCATCGCCTTGGCTTCCATCAGCATGCGGCGCACGTCGGGATGGACGAACAATGTATCGGCCTTTTCGTTCGGCTCCTTGGGGCCGGTCAGCGCGCGGCCCTGCCGGCGATCATGCGCATATTGGACGGCGTTCTGATAGGCGACTTCCGCCACGCCCAGACCCTGCAGGCCGACGCCAAGGCGCGCCGCGTTCATCATGATGAACATCGCGGCGAGACCCTTCATCTCCTCGCCGACCAGCCAGCCGGTTGCACCGTCATAATTCATCACGCAGGTAGAATTGGCGTGGATACCCATCTTGTGCTCGATCGACCCGCACGACACCGCGTTCCGCGCGCCGATGCTACCGTCGTCACCGACCATGAACTTGGGTACCACGAACAGCGAGATGCCCTTGCTGCTTTCCGGCGCACCCGGCGTCTTGGCCAGCACGAGGTGAATGATATTGCTCGTCAGGTCATGCTCGCCCGACGAGATGAAGATCTTCGTCCCGGTGATCGCATAGGAACCATCCGCCTGCGGCTCGGCACGAGTGCGGATCAGCCCGAGGTCGGTGCCGCATTGCGGCTCGGTCAGGTTCATCGTCCCGCCCCATTCGCCGCTGACCATCTTTGGGACGTACTTCGCCTTCTGCTCATCCGTGCCCTTGACCAGAAGTGCCGCGATGGCCCCGTGCGTCAGGCCCGGATACATTGCGAACGCCATGTTCGCGGAAATCATATATTCCTGGAATGCGGTCGACACCACGTGCGGCATGCCCTGGCCGCCGAATTCCTCTGGCGCGCTGAGCGTCCCCCAGCCGGATTCGACGAATGCGGCGTATGCCTGCTTGAAGCCTTTCGGCGTCGTCACACTGCCGTCGGCATTGCGCGTGCAGCCTTCCTGATCACCCGAATGGTTGATCGGGAACAGGATCTCGGCGACGAACTTCCCGCCTTCGTCCAGCACCGCATCGACCACATCGGGTGTCGCATTCTGGAAGCCGGGCAGGTTCGCATAATTCTGCAAGCCCAGGACGTGTTCGAGGATGAAGCGCGTGTCGCGCACGGGCGGAGTGAATTGCGGCATGAGTTCGGACTCTCTTTCAGTCGTGTTCTGGATGTTCGAGGACGATGATGAATTGGTTCAGTTCGGCGATCGCGGCGTCGATGTCCCGCTTCTGCCCGTCGAGCAAAGCGACGCGTTCCCGGCAGCGTTCGATCGTCACCGCGCGCTGGGCCTTGCGGCCATCGCCGATGTCGTAAAGGTCGATCATCTCGCGGATCTCGGTCAACGAGAAACCGACGCGCTTGCCGCGCAGGATCCAGGCGAGCCGGGCGCGGTCACGGTGCGAATAGACCCGCGTCGTGCCACGCCGCTCCGGGGCGATCAGCCCCTCATCTTCGTAGAAACGCAGTGCGCGGGCGGTAACATCGAACTCGGCCGATAGGTCCGAGATCGAAAAATGCTCGCGGTCGTCACGCGGAGGAACGATGACATAAGCGGGCGCATAAGCGGCGTTCGGCATGTCAGCACGTTAAGTTCCGTTTACGTGAACGTCAACTACCGTCGCAGAGAAGTTGCCCCTTGCCGTCCCGCAAGGTCGATGCTTCGGACGCCGACTCGCTCAAGCGCTCGACCTTGAGGGCGGCAAGTGATGCGCGTCGCTGGCAGAGTCTGGCGCAGGCTTCTGGCACCTGCGCCGGAAAGACGAGGCGATCGCCCTCGAATCGGGCCTCGAAACTGCACCCGGGCGCGGCGGGAATATCCACGTCCAGCGTCTCGCCGCTCCGCGTCACGGTGCCGGAACTGGCACAGGTGACGTTATCACCATAATCGACGAGCACGCCGATACGATAGGCCTTCGCTGAGGGCACGATGCAGACCCGATCGGTATCGTGCGCATACAGTCCGGTGATGTCGACGCTGGCCGGATCGGGGATCACGCCCGCCTCGATCGCGGCGGCCTCCAACCCGGTCGCGGGTGTCGCGCGCGGGCCAGGGATTACATCACCCTTGGAGCAGGCCGCGAGCAGCAACATCGCCGCTAATGCACGCTTCATTCGACCGGGCTCAGTATAACGCCATCGACCCGGCGGAAGAAGCAACTGCGCTCACCGGTATGACAGGCCGGACCCGCGGCATCGACGATCAGCCACACCGCATCCTGATCGCAATCGATCCGGATGTCGGCGACCTTCAGCACATTCCCGGAGCTTTCGCCCTTTTTCCACAGTCGGTTTCGGCTGCGCGACCAGAAATGCGCCTCGCGCGTGGCGATCGTCATGGCCAATGCCTCGGCGTTCATATGGGCGAGCATAAGAACCTCCCCACTAAACCGATCGGTGACGACTGCGGAGATTAGGCCGGCGGCATCGTATTTGGGGTTTAGCACTAGGCCGGTATCGCGAGAGTCGAGCATGCAATTGGCTTAGCGCGCCACCCCGGTCGCGTCACCCCGCGCGAATCGCCTGCGCCAACTCCGCCTTGCTCATTTTCGATCGCCCGGCGATCCCGATCGTGCGCGCTTCCTGCAGCAGGTCCGCCTTCGTGCGATCCTCCAGCTTCGCGCCGCGCTGCTTCAACGAGCCTGCGGCTTTGGCGTTGGCGATTCGCGCCGCCTTCTCTTCCGAGGCACCATCCTTCAACAGCGCCTCGTACACCGCATCGTTCTTGATGCTCGGCCCGTGATCTTTCGCCATGCCTTCAGCCTTTCTACAGAGGGGAAAACGGCCAATCCGGTGGATCGCTCCCCGGTTTCTTACAAAAGCGCGACAAAGCCGGATCGCGCGCCTATATGGCGGGCGAAGCAACACCCCGAAGGGCGCCATGCTGACGACCAATCCGTTCGATGATGATAAGCTGCGCGAAGAGTGTGGTGTATTTGGCGTATCCGGCAGCGACGGGGCGGCTGCGCTCGTCGCGTTGGGCCTGCACGCGCTGCAACATCGTGGGCAGGAGGCGGCGGGCATCACCAGTTTCGATGGTGCCGAATTCCACACCCACCGCGCGATGGGCCATGTGGCGGGCAATTTCGACCGTGACGACATCATCAATGCGCTGCGGGGCAATGTCGCCTGCGGTCATGTGCGCTATTCGACTACCGGCGAGACGGCGCTGCGCAACGTGCAGCCGCTCTATGCCGATCTCGCCAGCGGCGGCTTCGCCATCGCGCATAACGGCAATATCTCGAACGCGATGCGCCTGCGCCGCGATCTCGTGCGGCGCGGATCGATCTTCCAATCGACCAGCGACACCGAGACGATCATCCATCTGGTCGCAACATCCAACTATCGCACCGTAGTCGACAAATTCATCGATGCGCTGAAGCAGGTTGAGGGTGCGTACTCGCTGGTCGTGATGACGCCGGAGGGCATGATCGCCTGTCGCGACCCGCTGGGCATTCGTCCGCTGGTGATGGGCAAGCTTGGTAACGCGATAATCTTCGCTTCCGAAACCGTCGCGCTCGACGTGTGCGGGGCTGAATTCGTCCGCTCGATCGATCCGGGCGAGCTGGTCATCGTCAAGGGCGACCAGATCCTGTCGCACCGCCCATTCGCGCAAGTCGCGCCGCGCCCGTGCATCTTCGAATATGTTTATTTCTCCCGACCGGATTCGATCTCGGACGACCGCAGCGTCTACACGGTGCGCAAGGCGATCGGCGCACAGCTTGCGATCGAGAGCCCGGTCGACGCCGACCTGGTCATTCCGGTCCCCGATTCGGGCACGCCCGCCGCACTCGGTTATGCGCAGGAATCCGGCATCCCATTCGAACTCGGCATCATCCGTTCGCATTATGTCGGGCGGACGTTCATCCAGCCGAACAACGAAGTCCGCCATCTCGGCGTGAAGCTGAAGCACAATGCCAATCGCGCCCTCATCAAGGGTAAGAAGATCGTGCTGATCGATGATTCGATCGTGCGCGGCACCACGTCGTTGAAGATCGTGCAGATGATGCGCGATGCGGGCGCGGCGGAGGTGCACATGCGCATCGCATCCCCCCCCACCCGGCATTCGTGCTTCTACGGTGTCGACACGCCGGAGCGCGCCAAGCTGCTCGCTGCGAATATGAACATCGAAGAAATGAACACCTATATCCAGGCCGACAGCCTCGCTTTTGTGTCGATCGACGGCCTTTACAAGGCACTCGGCGATCCGCAGCGCAATGCGATTCGCCCCAGTCACTGCGACGCCTGCTTCACGGGGGATTACCCCACCACGCTGACCGATCAGGACGACGTGGTGCAGATCGACCAGTTCGCACTCCTTGCGGAACGGATGGTTTAAACGATCACCAAAGCCGTCATGCCGGACTTGTTCCGACATCCACCGTGCGGCATGCGCCTTCGACCGAGCCGATCGCGATACGGTAGACCTCGGAACGAGTCCGCGGTGACGAAGGAAGCACGATGACCGATCTCCCCCTCCAGAATCAGATCGCCCTCGTTACCGGGGCCAGCCGCGGTATCGGTGCCGCGACCGCCAAAGCGCTCGCGGCAGCGGGCGCGCATGTCGTGCTCACCGCGCGTACCGCCAAAGACCTGGAAGCGGTCGAAACCGCAATCTTCGACGCAGGCGGTAGCGCGACGATCGCCCCGCTGGATCTCGCCGCGACCGACAGTATCGGTCGCCTGGCGGTCGCGCTGGGTGAGCGTTGGCCCCAGCTCGACATTCTGGTGCTCAACGCCGCAATGCTCGGCAGCCTGACCCCGGTGCCGGCGATCGACCCCAAGGAACTGGCACAAGTGCTGACTCTGAACGTAAGCGCGCAGGCGGCGATGCTCACCGCGTTCGACCCGATGCTGCGTGCCTCGAAACGCGCCCGAATCATCGGCCTCACCTCCAGCGTCGGGCGAACGCCGCGCGCCTATTGGGGACTGTACGGCGCCTCCAAGGCCGCCTTCGAAGTGTTGTTGTCGGCTTACGGTGAGGAAATGGAGCGGATCAGTACCATCCGCACCGCGATCGTCGATCCCGGTGCAACCCGCACGAAGATGCGCGCCCGTGCCTATCCGGGGGAAGATCCAGTGTCGGTCAAGGCACCAGACGTCGTGGGCGATCGCATAGCGGCCCTGCTTATCCAGGATTTCGATACCGGGCATTTCGAGCGAGTGGGCTGACGCTTCCTTTCTTCCCGTCTCACAATGGGAGAGCGGGATTATTTCACCGCCGCATCGACCAGCTTCTGCTGGAACGCCATCCGCGCCACCGACAGTTGCGAATCTGTCGCCTTGGGCCAGGCACTCGACATGGCGATGACGATTCGGTGGGTCGGATCGATCAGAATGCTCTGCCCGAAAATCCCTTGCGCACCGTATAGCGCACCGGGATACGTCCACCATTGATAGCCATAACCGAAGCCCGGTCGCCCGATATCGGCTTTCGCCGAGGTAGCCGCTGCGAACCAGCCCGGCGCAACGATGCCCTTGCCGCCGCCCAGCACCAGCACGCCCATTCGCGCATAATCGCGCAGGCTGACCGACAGGCAGCAGCCGCCGATATCCTGGCCCGATTGATCGACCATCCAGAACGCATCGCGCTCCATGCCGAACGGCTGCCAGACCTTTTCGCTCAAATACGATGCCAGCGACTTCTTCGTCGCCTTGCTGACCAGCACGCCGATCAGATTGGTCTCGCCGGTCTTGTAGACCCACTTCGCACCCGGTGGCGTGTCGCGCGGCAGGGTGCGCATATAGGCGACCGTCGGGTCCATGCCAGCGGGCACGGGGCGCGAATACATGCCGGCCACGTCGGACTTCGGATCGGTATAATCCTCGTTCCACTTCACGCCCGACGTCATCGTCAGCAATTGCGCGATGCTCACCCCGTCATACCCGCTGCCGGCCAGTTCGGGGATGTACTTCGTCACCGGCTCCTCGACAGATTTGATGTAGCCATCGCGGATCGCCGCGCCGACCAGCGTCGAGGTGAACGATTTCGCGACCGAGAAGCTCGTGTAGCGCCCCTGCGCCGAATATCCGCGCGCATAGCGCTCCAGCCGCACCTTGCCGTCCTGCACGACGATCAGCCCGGCGGTGTTGTTCTGCGCCATGAAGGCATCGACGCTCGCCGCATCGATCGGCAGCGGGGTGCCGTCGGGCAACGGGTGTACGCGCGTGCCGCGCTTCACCACATCACCGGGAAACACGGTTTCCATCGCCGGGAAAGTCGCATCCCGCTTGGCCTGATCCCAAAACAGGATCGCCGCGCCGACTTGCTGCAGCTTAGCGGTATCGACCGCCTTGGAGGCCATCGGCGCTTTCGGGGCCGTCGTGACGCAGCCTGACAATGCTCCCCCCAGCGCCAAGGCGGCGGTGATTCCCATCCAGCGCATCTTCGTCCTCCCCGATTATCGTTTTACCAGTGTGACTTGTGCGACATCGATCCCACCGCCTCTGAATCCACCTTCGCAATACATCAAATAATAGCGCCACAGATCGACGAAATGCCGATCGAATTCAGGTGGCAATCGACCTGCATCCACGGCGTCGTCGAACGCGACCCGCCAAAGCCGCAACGTCTCGGCATAATCCAGCCCGAAGGCAACGCGATCCTGCCATTCCAGCCCGTGCAAATCGGCCAGGGCACGGAAGCGGCTTTCGGATAACAGCATTCCACCGGGAAAGACGTACCGTTGAATAAAATCCACATTGCGCGCGTAGGAATCGAAGATCGTGTCGTCGATCAGGATATATTGGATGGCGGCGCGCCCACCCGGCTTCAACGCGGCGGCGATCGCGGCGAGGTATGCGGGCCAATATTCCTGCCCCACCGCCTCGACCATCTCGATGCTGACCACAGCATCGAACTGCCCGGCGACGTCGCGATAATCGGTCAGCGACACCGTGACGTCATGCGCCAATCCGCCTGCGGCCATGCGCAGATCGACCGCAGCTTTCTGTTCGGCGGACAGCGTGATGCCGTGAACCTTGCGCCCGGCCCGGGCCGCAACTTCCGCGAACGATCCCCAGCCGCTGCCGATCTCTAGGATCGTGTCGCCCGGTGCGGTTGCTGTGCGCGCCAGCATCGCCGCCAGCTTGGTTGCCTGCGCATCCTCCAGCGATTGCGTGGCACTCTCGAAGATCGCGCTCGAATAGGTCATGCCGGGATCGAGCCACAGGCCGTAGAAATCATTGCCCAAATCGTAATGGAATTCGATGTTGCGGCGCGATCCGCTCTTGTCGTTGCGCCGCAGCCGATGCGCCAGCCGGCCGATGAAGCGCACCACGCCCCCGGCCCGCGCGGTTTCGCCCAGCGGCACGGCGTTGCGCATGAACAGATCGAACAGCGGCACAGGATCCGGGCTCGACCAGTCACCCGCCGCCCATGCGACATACCAGCCGGCCGACCCGCCGGTGACGAGCCGGACGATCGCGCGCCAGCTTGGCATGTCGACCACCGCCACTGGCCCCGGCTTGCGCCCGCCGAGCATCCGCTGCGTCCCATCCGGCAGCCGTGCCTCGATGCCGCCGACTTCCAGCCCGGCATCGACCCGATCGAGGATGCGGTGGAACAGGCCGTGGAAGCGATTGAGCAGCCAGTCGATGCGGCGCGAACGACCGCCCGGCCCCATTCCCGGTCGTCGCGGCATGCCGAAGCGCCGGCCCCTATTCGGTGTTACCGCATTCATGACACCGCCTCATGCACCGGGGCGACGGCGACGAAAAGCGATTCTCACTGGGTACGTCACTAGGTGCGCTTCGCGGCGGCCAGCGCCCGTTCGCGCCCTTCGCGATGGCCGATAATTTTCGCCGGATATGCCTTCGGGCGACACCCTGATTCGTCGGGATCGTGGATCGCGCCGTCGCTCAGGCCCGCCAGTTCCGGCACCCATTCGCGGATATAGTCCGCCGCCTCGAACTTCTCCGACTGCGACAAGGGCGCCATGATGCGCACGAACATGTTGGCATCGATTCCCGTGCCGGCCGTCCACTGCCAATTGACCGTGTTCGATCCGTAATCGGCATCGACCAATGTGTCCCAAAACCATTGTTCGCCGCGTCGCCAGTCGATCAACAGATGCTTGACGAGGAACGACGCGGCGATCATCCGGACACGGTTGTGCATCCAGCCAGTCGCCCAGAGTTGCCGCATTCCTGCATCCACGATCGGGTATCCGGTGCGGCCCCGCTGCCACGCCTTGAGATCGGCGGATGCCTCTTGCCCGGTACGCCATTCCAACGCGTCGAGCGTCGCCCGGCCATTCTCCTTGCCGTACTCGGGCAGTTGCAGGATTACGTTCTGGGCATAATCGCGCCAGGCAATTTCCTTGAGATAGGTCGTCGCATCCCCTTTCGCCTTCAGGACGTGATGCCAGATGGTGGCAGGCGAGATCTCTCCAAAATGCAGGTGCGGCGAAAGGCGCGATGTGCGTTCCTCGGACGGCAGGTTGCGCCCGGTGTCGTATGCGGCGGCATGGGGCAGGAACTCCGCCAGCCGCTGCTTCGCGCCGTCCTCGCCAGGTGCCCATTCCTTCTCAAACCCGGTCGCCCAGTTGGGTTTGGTCGGCAGCAATTCCCAATCGTCCAGGCTATCGCTCTCAGGCCATTTTTCGGGTGAGGGAATATTATGGGGCGCAGGCACCGGATGCGGCGGCGGCATCTGCTCGTTCAGCGCGCGCCAGAACGGGGTGTAGATTTTGTAGGGCGTGCCCGCTCCCGTGGTGATCGTGCCCGGCGGGCTGAGATAATTGCCGTCATGCCAGACGAGATCGACCGTCTTGGCCACCGCGCGCTCGGCATTGCGCCACCACGGTTCGTAATGTCGCAGGCAATGGACCCGGCCCGCGCCGGTTTCCTTGGCCAATTCAGTCAGCACCACATCGGCCATACCCCGGCGCAGGATGAGTCGCGACCCCTTCTCACGCAGCTGCCCGTCGAGAGATTTCAGGCTATGGTGCAGCCACCAGCGCGATGCTCCGCCCATCTTGCGGTGCTTCGGCGTGTCGTCGTCGAGGATATAGACCGGAATCACCGGCCCGGCCTGCGCGGCAGCGATCAGCGCGGCATGGTCCGACAGGCGCAGGTCGCGACGGAGCCAGAGGAGGGTTGGTTCTGACTTCATCTCGTCTGTCGATTCGTTTCACACAAAGGCACTAAGCCACGAAAAGAAAGGAATACCCTCATGGCACTGGCGGGTAATAATTATTTGCGATCCGCCGAACCCCATCCCGGTAGGACGATGATCCGAAATTCATCAGCAGACCTAATGGGAGATTCATCAGACGAAGAGATGTCAGCACCTGCTTGCCAGGAACGGCCGCGAAGCCGTCTGTAGACTTGACCTCAATCAGAAGGTGATTCTCGACAAGCAGATCGGCCCGAAACGCTTCGTCGAGAACGACCCCGCCATATTTGATAGGAATAGTCTTTTGGCGTTCGACCACAAGCCCGCGATCGACCAAGCTTCTGGCAAGGCATGCTTCATAAACCGATTCCAGCAATCTAGGGCCCAGCGCGTCATGCAGCTTGAACCCGCAATCGACAGCAATGGTTGCCAACCTTTCCAGAGCTTCGCTCAACAATCTTCCTTAGCGTCTTACTCTTTGTGGCTTCGTGGCTTTGTGTGAAAAAACTTCTTACTCCGCTCGAGGTTCCTTCTCTACTTGCCACGTCTGCCCTTGCGACAGCAGCTTCTGCAAATCCGGTTTCTTGCCCTTCGCCGCCTCGGCATTCTGGGCGACGACGGCGCTTTCGAAGGTCGGTGCGGGATCGTTGTAGATCACGCCTAGCGCCACCGGGAAGGTCCCTAGCGGCATTTCGACCAGCATATGCGCGACCGCGCGGTTGGTCTGGTCGTGGACGATCACCCGCGCCGATTGCCAGTCGCCGTCGACCACATCAACGATCTTCAGCACCAGCCGGTCGGTGTCGAGCGCGATGCCCTTTGTGCCACCGCCGAACAGCAAGGGTGACCCGTGTTCGACCCACAACTGGCCCATCGCCGCATTGGGTTTATCGGTGAAATCGGCGAACACGTCGTCATTATAGACGATGCAATTCTGATAGATCTCGATGAAGCTGGTGCCCTTATGGGCATGCGCGGCTTTGAGCACGGCGGGCAGATTCTTGTTCACGTCGATCGCCCGCGCAATGAAGCGCCCGCCGCTTCCGAGCGCAAACGCGCACGGACTGGCCGGACGATCGACCGAGCCGAATGGCGTCGAGGGCGAGCGGGTGCCGACGCGCGAGGTGGGCGAATATTGCCCCTTGGTCAGGCCGTAAATCTCGTTGTTGAACAACAGCACC